>JAJEDQ010000183.1 GCA_022821445.1 Acidimicrobiia bacterium
CTCGACAAGTCGGATCACGAGCGCTTCCAGAAGTGGTACCACTCGATCATGATGTTCCTCAGCAACCTCACCGGGGACGAAGAGGTCATGGCCCAGGGGCTCCAGACCAAAGACGAGCTCGAGGCCTACATGATGCCGATCATCGCCGAGCGTCGGGCCAACCCCGGCGACGACCTGCTCAGCACCCTGTGTACCGCCATCATCGACGGCGAGCAGATGACCGACCTGGAGATCAAGGCGTTCGTGTCGCTGCTTCTGGTGGCCGGAGGAGAGACCACCGACAAAGCCATGGCCAACATGATGATGAACTTGATCGCCAACCCCGACCAGCTCCTGGCCGTCCGAAACGACCGCAGCCTCATCGACAACGCCTTCGCCGAGACGCTGCGTCACTCACCGCCGGTGCAGATGATCATGCGCCAGCCCGAAGCCGATGTGGAGATGCACGGGGTGACCATCCCGGCCGGCTCCACGGTGACCTGCCTCATCGCCGGCGCCAACCGCGATCCCCGCCGCTACGCCGATCCCGACGCCTTCGACATCTTCCGCGAAGACCTCGACGTGTCCAAGGCGTTCTCCGGGGCAGCCAACCACACGGGATTCTGCCTGGGCCGGCACTTCTGCATCGGCGCCATGCTGGCCAAGACCGAAGTAGACATCGCCACCAACCAACTGCTCGACGCCATGGACGACGTCGAGTTCGACGGCATGCCCCCCACCCCCGAGGGGGTATTCACCCGGGCGCCCAAGTCCATGCCGCTCACCTTCACCCCGACTGGTCGCTAGAGAACTGCACCAGCGACGGCTTCAGAAGGTTCGAGGAGCCCTTCAGCCGCCGTTGTCGGTGACGGGCTCAAGCTCGAACAGGCGCAACTCGCGTTCGGTCACGGCATCGTATTCGGTCCAAAGCGGATACCAGGCCACCGCGGTTTCCCATCTCGAGTCACGCTCGGTACCGGTGAGGAGCCGAGCCCTTACGGGTATCCGCTGACCGCGGAACTGGACCTGGGCATCGGGGTTGGCCAACAAGTTCGCGGTCCACGCGGGATGATCTCCGCGGGCGAAGTTGCTGCCTACTACCAGGAAGCGACCTTCCTCTAGAGGGACCGCGCCGAGCGGCGTTTCCCGAGTCTGGCCGGTCTTGGCGCCGGTGGTGAAGAGCATCAGCATGGGCTGAGCGGCGGAATCGAGCAGCGTCCGACCCCGGGTGAGCCGGTTGATCACTCGGTGGGCCCGCGGGACAACAAGGGGGCCGAGAGTCCTGAAGGGCCGCGACAGCACCACGCGGGGCGGCATCCGGAATCCCTTGGGCGGTGCCGGCGCTTTGCTGGGGTCAGGGGAGGGGAGTGCTTTGCCGATCTGGCGGTTGGAGAGGAGGCCAGCTTCGTGCCAAGCAGTCAGGCTGTCAGCGAACGTCTCTTCAATATCGCGGAACTCGACCCCGTACACGGAGAGATCGCTGTCCTCTGATCCCTCCCATTGTGTGAGCACGCTCATGCTGAATCGGTTCATCGCCGCATTGATCGGGACGACACGCCGGATCGAATCAGCCACGCGGCCAATCCCTCGGAGCGCCGAAGGAGGAAGCGGCATCATGAGGAATCTTCGGCCGGTGATGTCGCGGTGGATGCGGGCAAAGTCGTTCATGTCAACCAAATGACCGCCGCACATGATTCGGCGGGGCCCATGGCCGGGTTCCAGCAGCGCCACGAGGAGTGAAGCCATGTCTCGGACATCGGAGATAGCCACCGCGGCCCTTCGGGTGGGAATGATGCCGGTTGCCGTGAATCGGGCCATGTCTTCGCTAGCCTCGCCAAAGGCCGAGCCCGCGGGCGGACCGATCACTGCGCTCGGATACACGATCGCCAAGGGAGCACCATCGGCCTGGAGCTTCCAGGCCACCATCTCCGCGTCGGCTTTGGCCTGGCCGTATGTGTATCCGGCTGACGAAGGCGGGTGGTTGACCGTGAGGGAGCCAGCACCGGGGTCAAACAGAGCGGTCACGCTGGAGAGGTGGATGATCGGGTCGATCTCCATTTCGTGAGCCTTGTGGAGCACAAGCCGGGCCCCGGCGATGCTGTTCTCAATCCCCTGGGCGTTGCCGCGTGCGTCGAGCGATACGACGGCGGCGCAGTGGATTGCTGCGTCCGCTCCGTCGAGGGCTGCGGTTACGGCGTCGGGGTCGGTCATATCGCCCACTACGTAGTCGATAGCGGGCAGGTCGAAAGCGTCGCGGAGACCTTCAAGCTTCTGGGGCGACCTCACCAGGGCACAGACCTCGTGACCGGTTCCAATGGCGCGCCGCGGTGTGACCGCCGATAAACCCGGTCGCCCCCGTCATCATCACCCGCACAGAAATCCACCCTAGTAGCCAGTGGGTTAGATTCCGCTGGTGGATCAAGACATGCGGCGAGCGGCCAATCTCAATCGGATTAGGGTGTATTTCGAGCTGATTGCCACGGGCGATGTGGACGCGCTGGCGCAGTACTGGCACGACGAGATTGTCTTCGAGGCACCCTTCTCGTTCACCGGCAAGCCGTCGCGCACCGCGGGCAAGCAGGAGGTATACGACCGGCTGTCCACCTCATACGGCCTGGTGACCATGGCCTTCCACATCACTGAGATCTACGAGCTCCTCGACCCCGACCGCTTCCTCGTGGAGTACGACAGCGATGGCCACATGCTCGGCTCGGGGGAGCGGTATCGCAACAGCTACATCACCCTGGTGGAGATGCAGGATGGCCTGATCAGCCGCTTTCGCGAGTTCTACGACTCTCGGCGGTGCGCCGCCGCCTTCGGCCCGCTGCTTGACCCCGACCACTGAGCGATTATGAATAGGTGAAGCCAATTGCCAGCAAAGGGAGATACCGGTGACTGATCGATCGGGGCAGGTATGGAACGAACTCGTCGAGTTGATGGGTGACATCGAGCGGGATTGGGGGCGCGAGGCCAGGGCCATGCCGACGGCGGACGAGCGGGCGGAGGCGCGGATGTTCGCGCTCAACTGCTTGCAGCACTCCCTGGAGTTTTGGTCGCAGGCTGATCCGGCCCGGCCGTGGTTCTACCGGTGGTTCTCGCCGACCAAGAAGCTCTTGGGGGACAACCCGGATGCCATCTACTACGGATCGGTTATCGACCCCGAGCGCGACTATGTGATTAGGGGAAACCTGGCTGGAGCGGTCTATACATCCTTCACCGTCGAGGTCGGGACGGCCGGTGGGGGCATGTCGAAAGCACTGGGGGCAACGCTCAACGACGATGAGATAAAGGTGGGCTCGGATGGGAGCTATGAGCTGTACCTGAGTCAGAACCCCCAACCCGAAAACTGGCTGGCGCTCACCCCAGAATCGGGCAGCGTTACCACCCGCCATTATTTCGAGTGGGATCGTCCGGCCGCGACCGACCCCAACATGAACGTTCCAATGTCCATTGAGCCGACGGTCGATCCCGGACCTCCAGCCATCCCCGACGACGAGACTTGCGCCCGGGGTCTCCAGCGGGTCATCACATTCCTTCGCAGCGTGACCGTGGACTGGCCTACCGCTCCTCGCGACATTCCGCTGGATTGGGTTTCCCCCGAGGCCAATCGGTTTACAAACCCCCCGCTCGACGAGGGCAATCGGGCTATCGGGTACGCCGCGGCCGACAATGCCTACCGCAGCACTCGGTATGAACTGGGGCCGGATGAGGCGCTGGAAATTCGCGGTCGGTTCCCGAACTGCCGGTTCGCCAACGTTGTGCTCAACAATCGCTTCATCCAAACCCCTCCCTACCGGGATCGCCGGGTGTCGCTCAATCGACGCCAGACCGTGTTGGAGTCCGACGGCTCGTTTCGCATGATCCTCGCCCATCGCGATCCTGGCGTTCCCAACTGGCTGGACACCGCGGGCGCCCCCACCGGCACCATTTTCTGGCGCTACCTCCTCCCCGACGAACAGCCAACCCAACTCGAAACTCAGGTGTTGTCTGTGGACGATCTGTAGGCAAGGTAATGGCTTATCTAGAGGTCGCGTCCTAGGAGGCTGAAGCACTGGCCGGTCGGGCCATCTTGTGGTGAACGGGTAGCGAGAAATGCCACGTACTCGGCAACTTCGCTGGGTTCTTTGACTCGATCCCCGCCGAGCGCCGGCTCAAGCTCTGCGAGACGGTCCATTGGCAGTCCGACCGTCCAGCTCAAGAGCTCGGTGGCAACCGCGCCGGGCACAATCTCGTTGACTGTGATACCTCGGGGCCGGAGCTCTCCTGCCAGCACGCGGACGTACATCGAAACGGCGGCCTTCGCCGAGCAGTAGGCGGCAGCCCCTGGTGAGGGCGAATGACCTTGACCGGACCCGATCACGATGATGTGGCCGCCGTCGCCCGCGGCCAGGAGCTCGAGTGCGGCGTCGCAGCAGAAGTGCACCCCATGCACATTGACGTCGAAGCAGCGGTCCCAGTCTTCATCGGCGAGTTGTCCGACTGGGGTAAGCGGCTGCATTGCGCCGGCATTGTTCACCAGGATGTCCACGCGGCCAAAGACCTCTTCGGTTCCGTCAAAAAGACGGCGGACCTCGGAGCGCGAGGTCACATCCGTCGCAATCACCTCTGCCCGCCCGCGTCGGTAATTTCAGCCGCGGTTTCGTCAAGCTCATGCGTGGAGCGAGCCGCCAGCACGACCGAGGCCCCCTCTTTAGCCAGACGCTCGGCACATGCCCGTCCGATCCCACGTCCCGCGCCGGTTACCACTGCGACTTTTCCTGTGAGCGGCTTTGTCGACATTAGACCTCCTGCGGCCACTTGCCTCTTGGACAATAGATCGGCTGAACCGTGCCGCTTGTCTACCCAGCCCCTCTGGAAACCAGCAAAGAACGCAGAGCGCGTTGTGCGAGTGTTGATGAGTGGGTGTCCTACCCGAAGTAGTCATCGGTCCCCGGCTGGTCTTGCGTCGCTGGCAGATCAGCGACATGCCGATTCTCCGAGATGCCATTCAGGCCAGCATCGATCATCTGCGGCCGTGGATGTCGTGGATTGAGTTCGAGCCGCTGAGCGACGACGACCGGAAAGCGCTTATCGGTCGCTGGGAGGACGACTGGGAAGCCGGTCAAGAGGTCGTGTTTGGGGCCTATGAAGGAGACCAGGTAGTTGGCGGTTGCGGCTTTCACCGGCGGGCTGGCCCCAAGACACTGGAGATCGGCTACTGGGTTCACGTCGATCACCTCCGACATGGTTACGCCAGTGAGATGGCTCGCATTCTGACCTCCGCAGCGTTCACCGTTCCCGATATCGAGCGAGTCGAAATCCACCATGACAAAGCCAACACCCGTAGCGGGGCCATTCCGGAGGCCCTCGGCTACCACTTCGACGGAGAGTCAAGGGTCAAACCCCACGCCCCAGCCACCATCGGAATCGACGTCGCCTGGTCAATGACCAAAAACGAATGGCACTCCTCCTCCCGTCGGCCACTAGGCGAGTGGGCGCCAGCTGTGGGCGACATTCCCCAGTATGGGTTAGGTCCGGTATCGCCAGGCGATGTGGGAGGAGCGGCGGGCGATTTGGGCCTGGCGGTCTACTGGGGGGAGGTCGAGGTCGCTGAGGGGTATGACCTGGGCGTCGACCACGGGGGTGTCGGGCGGGTGCCACCATCGAATGGTGCACAGCACTGAATCACGGCTTTCGGTGTCGAGCCAGTTGGGGCCTCCGGGGTCGGCGCCGGCGATCACGATTGGTCCGGGTTCGATGAGGGCGTGGTTGAGGCAGGTGAGCCGGTTGGTGAAGTCGAGGGCCTCGTACCACGGGCGGTTGTAGAGCTGGATATCCCACATCGTGGCGCCCCGGTGGTCGATCTCGACCACGAGGGCCTGATCGGGGTCGAGGGCCACTCCGGCATGGCTGTAGGTAAGGGTCTTGACACCGCGTCCCATTCCGGCTGGAGGCAGGAACGAGTTGGGAGGCTGGTCGCCGAGCATGCGCTCCTGGTAGCCGTTCCAGAACTCGAAGGAGTGCTCGATTTCGCCGAGGGCGGTGCTGAGGATGGCGGCAGCGTCGATCTCCGGCTTGGGCTCGCCCACGGTGTCGAGGCGCTCGATGACGAACGTGGCCGGCTCGGAGGGTTGCCAGTCGAAGTAGTAGTCGCGGATATGCACGAACGACCCCTCAGGATCAAGGGGCAGCCAGCTCTGGGTTTCGTACTCGGGGCCCTCGCCCCCGACCAGTATGTCGAAGTGGTCCCCCGGACCCAGCCCCAGGCTGGAACCGGTGACTTCCAGACCCACTCCTGCACCGCCGCTTTGCGTGGACCCGAGCTTGATCTGAAGAACGAATTCTTCGCACGAACCCATGTGGCCAGAGATCCGATACACCCCGTCGCCGTCGATTGCAGTTCGGCGAGCCACCTGGTCGGCGTTGGGCCCACCCCACTGGTAGACCGGATCGCTGCTCCGGAAGAAGACGGGATGGCGGGGATCGTTGTGGCCGATGGCGTAAGTCAGCCAACAGGCCACCTGGTTGGCCAGGTGCCGCTGCCCCTCATCATCGAGGCCCTCCCCAAGAGCCTCTACCCGCTGGCAGAACTCGCTCCAAGTAGTCATAGATGCTCTGCAAAATAGACCACTCCCGCTCAGGCAGCGAGTGTGGAAATCGGGTAGGCGAGGATCTTCTGGTCAGCGGTTACGAGGGTGCAGCCTTCCGCGCTGGCTTGGGCGATAAGGAGCCGATCGAACGGGTCGGCATGGAGCAGGGGGAGTGTTCGTAGTCCCATGGCGTGGACGGGAGTCAGGTCAAGCCAGGTGGCGCCGAGCTTTGCAGTGAGGGTGTGGCAGCTATGTTCCATTTCCAGCTTCCCGAGTCGTCGTTTGATTTCGATCTCGGCAACCGAGACGGAGGACACCAGTAGCCGGTTGCTTGGATCTTCCAGTGCGTCGACTGCTTCGCCGGAGAGACGTTCTGGGGCCTCATTGGCCCAAATCACTACATGAGTGTCGAGCAGCAGGTCGGCCATCAGATCGGGTCGCTAAGGGAGGCGAGCACTTCTTGCGGCGTTTCATCAAAGTCGTCAGCCACGGTGATCGTTCCGCGGAGCTGGCCGAGTTGGCGATGCGCCGGTGGACGGGCCACCAGTCTGAGGCCTTCTGTAAGCAGCTCATTGATGACTTCTCCCAGTGTGCGACGGGATTCGAACGCCATACGTCGCGCTTCTTCGTATACCTCGTCGTCTATCGACACAGTGGTGCGCATATGCGCATCATAACATCAACAAGAGATGTATGGTTGACTGATTGAAGGAGGCCATCGGGATGCGAATTGAACCGCTTACGGCGGCGCTGGGGGTGGAGTTGTCGGAGATCGACCTTGGGGGGCTCGACGCCGGGACGGCCTCGGAGCTTCGGGCGGCGCTTCTGGAGTACAAGGTGGTGGGTGTTCGGGACCAGTTTCTGGATGATGCTGATCATGTGCGGCTGGCAGAGTCGCTGGGCGAGCCGTGGATTCATCCGATGGATCGACTTGCTGGGGTTGATAAGGCCAAGCCGTCGGAGTTGCGGGTCAAGAGCGATCACCAGTTACTGACGGACCGGTGGCACTTGGATGTGCTCTATGCGCCCAACCCGCCGGCGTTCGGCATCTTGCGGGCGATTGATGTTCCGCCGGTGGGTGGCGACACCATGTGGGCCAATCTGGTGCTGGCGGCTTCGTGGCTGCCCGATGAGCTGCGGGAGCAGATGCAGGGGCGGTTCACCGTTCACAGCGTGCCCGACACGCTTATCGGTTTGAAGCAGCAGTTGTTCCCAGATTTCGATCCGCAGATCTGGCGGGACAACCTTCAAGGGGTGCGCCAGCCCCTGCTGCGACGGCATCCCGAGACGGGGGAGGAGGCGATCTTCTGCGTCGGGGACGCCACGGTCGACGGTCTCGACGAAGATGCCAGCCACAGCCTCATGGCTGCGGTCACCGAATACGCCACCAATCCCAGCGTCACCTGCCGCTGGCGCTGGCGCAACGGCGACGTGGTGATCTGGGACGAGCGTTGCACCGCTCACTTCGCCGTACGCGACCCTTGGGAAGGGGAGCGCGTGCTGCGGCGGCTGCTCGTGGAGGGCGATTGCCCGGTTGCGGCCGACTAGCCGCCCGTATTATCGAATGCTGACTGGGAGCTGGACTCGCTCAACGAAAGTGTCGAAGGAGCAACATGTCGGGTTCAACATCACGGGTCTACCAGGGCGAGTGGATTGTGTCGTCGCTGCTGGTGGACCGAGCCGAGCGGTTCGGCGAGGAGACGGCATTCGCCTCGGAGGACGCCAGCGCATCATATGGCGATCTGGTTGACCGGGCGGCTCGGGTGGGGGCGTTCCTGGCCGAGATCGGAATAGCACCGGGCGACCGGGTGGCCACCATGCTCCCCACCACGCTCGACTATGTGGCGGCCTGGCACGGCATTGTGTGGCGCAACGCCATCGACGTGCCCATCAACAATGAGTTCAAGGGCCACTTCCTTGAGCACATAGTGAGGGACTCCGGAGCACGGGCCATTGTGGTCAGTGCCGCCTGGTTGGACCGTCTCCAACAGATTGATCTGTCAGATCTGGAGCATGTGGTGGTGCTGGGCGAGCTCGAAACTGATCTCCCGGCCAGCTTGGCCGTCCACTCCTTCGACGCAGCTCTGGCTGCGGAGCCTGGTCCGTTGGTTCCCCGCGACGACACCGATCCGACCTACATCATGTACACCTCGGGGACCACTGGTCCTGCCAAGGGCGCCATACACAACAACCGCAGCTCGATCCACTACATCATGCCCTTCGTTGAAGGCCTCGACCTCACCGATGAAGACGTGTGCTATTCGATGTTCCCGCTGTTCCACCAGATGGGCCGGTCGGCCTGCTCCACCGCTGCGCTGTGGGTGGGCAATCGGGTGGCCCTGCGCAGCACATTTCGCGTGCATGGGTTCTGGGAGGACATCAAATCCTCGGGAGCAACGTGGATGGGTTACTTCGGCGCTACCGTGCCCTTCCTATACAACCAAGAGCCGTCACCATCTGATCGAGACCACAAGATGTCGCGGGCATTCGGAGCGAGCGCCCCACTGGAGCTAATGGAGCCCTGGAGGGAGCGGTTCGGCGTCATGCTCTACGAGGTCTATGGATCAACCGAGGTCGGTTTGGGATCGGGCCTCGGCTCGGGTCCGCCCAAGCTGGGCACGATGGGCCTGCCCTGCCGGCAGGTGGAACTGTTGATTGCCGACGAGAAGGACAACCCGGTTTCCCCCGGGGTGGTCGGCGAAGCGCTGTGGCGGCCGCGGGAGCCCTACGCCATCTTCCAGGGATACTGGAATAGGCCACAAGACACGGTAGACGCCTTTCGCAATCTCTGGTTCCACTCCGGTGATGCCGGTTTTGTCGACGAAGACGGCTACTTCACATTCACCGATCGGATCAAGGACTCGATCCGCCGTCGCGGGGAGAACATCTCCTCATTCGAAGTGGAAGCATCGGTGAGGGGTGAGCCCGGAGTGATGGAGTGCGCGGCCTTCGCGACTGCCTCTGAGATCGCCGACACCGAAGAAGAGGTAATGGTTGCCGTGGTGCCAGAAGCCGGCGAGAGACCAGACGTTGAGACCCTGTTTCGCAGCCTGTGCGAGCAAATGCCGCGTCATGCCGTGCCCCGCTACCTGCGGTTCATGGACGAACTGCCCAAGACGCCCACGCTGCGAGTGCAGAAGTACCTACTCCGGGAGGCTGGGGTAACCGACGACACCTACGACCGCGAAGCCATGGGAATCTTCCCCCCTCGCTCATGATGCCGGGGCTTGATCGATGACGGAATCACTGGAGGTCAGGATTCAGCGACTGCTCGATCGCGACGAAGAGTTGCTGGCCTCTCCGTGGCAGCTCTTCGACGACGTGCGCTCGGCGTCCGACCCCGCGTACTACAGCGAGGCCATGGGTGCCTGGGTCATCACCGGTTATCAACTGCTGCGGGAAGTCGTACTCGACCCAGATACGTGGTCGAACCGCTCGCCGACTGCCACCTATGAATTCCGCAATCCGGTGGCCGAGCACGCCAGCGCCATCGAACAAGAACCAGGGATGGCGGAGGCGGTTCGCCGCTTTCGCAACCGCTCTCGAGGACGGGTGCTCAATACCGCTGACCCACCCGAGCACGTGCGTCAGCGGCGGGCTCTGAACCGCGCGTTTCGCCCATCTCGCCTCAGGGCCTTGGAGCCCGAGGTCAAATCGGTGTCCGACCAGCTGAGTGCCAAGTTCATGCCGCGCGGCCGAGCCGACCTGGTGCAGGAATACGCGGTGTTGTTCCCCATGGTGATGATTTCGAGGATGCTGGGGGTTCCCGAGGAAGAACTGGAGATGTTCAAGGGATGGTCGGATGATTTTGCCATCCCCATCGGGAGAGCCCGACCCAGCCGAGACGAGGTTCGCAGCTACATCAAATCGGAGTACGAGTTCGACGAGTACTTCACCGCTTTGCTCGAGCAGCGCCAAGCCGAGCCCCGCGATGATCTGATCTCCGATGTGGCCAACGCCGAGGTGGACGGCGAACCGCTGACCTACGAAGAGCGCATGGGGGCGTTGAGGCAGTTCCTGCTGGCCGGCAACGAGACCACCACCACTCTGCTGTCCAATATCGGCCACCGCCTGGCCACGAACCACGAATTGCGTGATCGCCTGGCTTCAAACCGCGATCTGGTTCCGGCCTTCGTCGAGGAGGCGCTTCGCTACGAGGGGCCGGTGACGGGCTTGTATCGAGTGGCCACCCGGGACACCCAGTTGGGCGGCAAGCCGGTGGCCAAGGGCGAGTTCGCATGGCTGGCGTTCGCGGCGGCCAATCGGGATCCTGAGGCCTGCCCCCTACCGCAAGTCTTCGATATCGACCGAGAGTCCAACGACCATGTTGCATTCGGTTACGGTGAGCACTACTGCATCGGCCAGGGCTTAGCCCGGTTGGAGGGAAAGGTCGGCACCAATGCCATGTTGGACTTGCCCAATCTGGACCTCGCCGATGATCACACCTACAACTACATGGACAGTTTCATTCTCCGGGGACTTACCCAGTTGTTGGTCACCTTCGACCCAGAAAACAGCGGGGCAGACGGCTAGAACATGGACGAATGCGGGTTGATCGCTTTGTCAGGTCGCGCTATCGGGCAGGAGCACTACACCTTCGGCCGCCAGGGATTCAATCTGGTCTGAAGTGAAGCCCAGTTCCCCCAATATCTCAGCGGTGTGCTCGCCGCACTCGCAGGGGCCTCGCTGAACCGACTCTTTGGTGTCGCTGAAGTTCACCAACTGCCCGACATCCTCGAACAAGCCGACAGATGCCGAATTCGTCTGGGCTCGCAGCCCGAGAGCGAGAGCCTCGGGGTCGTCGAAGAAGTCGCGGCAGAAATCCTCGTTCACCACCTCAACCGGCACGCGGTTGGAATCAAGCAGCTTGAATGCTTCATCAGCAGAGCGCTCCCGGCACCACGAGGAAATCTCCTCGCTCAGCACCTGGTCGTGCTCAGCCCGGTCCGTCGGACGGGAAAACCTGATGTCTGCGGCCAATCGCTGAAAGCCCGGGACCGTACACAGAGCCGCCCAGGCCGGCTCATCGATCACCGCAATGGCGATGTATCCGTCGCTGGTCTGATACATGCGATAGAGGGCGCTGAGGCCCCACTGGTCGGCATCGACTTGGTCCCAAGTCACGACGGGGTCATCAGGGTTGATCCAGGCATAAGACGTGGCCAGAAGGGTGGCGTTGACAATAGATGTGCTTACCGAGCGGCCTATCCCGGTGCGCTCCCGGTCGAACAGCGCCAACGCGATAGCGGTCGCACTGAGCATCGCGTTCCCCGTGTCTCCCATTCCCGAGCGGGACCACATCGGAGGGTTGCCGCTTGAGCAGGCACCGTCTTCCCACTCTGTGCCGCACAGCGCGGCGGCAGTCTGGTCGGTGCCGGGAAGATCGGAGCGGGGCCCCTTCTCGTAGCCGCGGGAGTTGCAGATCACCAGGTCGGGACGGCGTTCCCGCAGCGAAGCTTCGTCGATCCCCAGCCGGGCCATCGCCCCAGGCCGCCAGTTGGTGGCGATGACATCGGCCTGGTCGATGAGTTGGTGCAAGATCTCCAGTCCGCGGGGCTCCTTGAGGTTGACCGAGATGCTTCGCTTGCCCCGGTTGGTGCCGAGCCCCATGTGCGTGCCCGCCCAGAAGGTGTCGTGCAGCGCATGGATCTTGATGACGTCAGCGCCGAGGTCGGCGAGCATCCTCGGTCCGAAGGGTCCGGCCACCCCGAGACCGAGGTCGAGCACCTTTATCCCGGCCAGCGGACCTCCGGCGAGCTCGGCGGCGCCATTGGACCGGGCCTGCGTTTGCGTCTCGTAGGACTCGCCAAACTCCAGGGGGTTGCCGATGCGGCGGATCCGACCGTGTTGGGGATGGTCAACCTCGGCCACGCATCCATCGGCCAGGAAAGACTCGTCGAGCAAGGCCTCGAGCGGGGAGCGCACCAATGCGACACCCATTTCGTTTGCCTCTGCCTGAGCCACCCAGTCGCGGGCCGGGAGTCGCTTGAAGGCTTCGGCTAACTCGGGGTAGAGGAAGTGGGTGACGAGCAAGTCCTCAGCAGTCATGCCGATGCGATCAGAACTCCGGCGATAGTCGGCATCGGCGAGGGCTGAGGAAGCCGAACCGGTTTCGCGGACCCAAGCCGGCCAAAGGGACCAGTGGTGGACCCATCGTCCGTCGGCGCACTCGAATAGGCCTTCGATCGACCGGCTGTCGGTGGGCCACATCCAATACAGGGGGCTGTCTTCAGGTCGCTCGACCCGTTGCCAGGTGAGGGACGCGGCGAACAGTGCGCCCTGGAGCAGCGATGTACTCACCGCCTGGCCCCGGCCGATGACCTCGCGGGCCCGCAGGGCGGCTGCGATACCGAAAATGGCCAGGTGAGCTGCGCCCAGGCTGGGCCAGTTCGTCCGGGGGAATATGGGTCCGGGTCGATCGACACCTCGGACCATCCCATCAGGAGGGCCGAACTCGGGGGAGGGCGGATTGCGCCGGCCGATGTAGTTCATGGCCGTTCCCACCCGGCCCCGCTGGTCGAAGAACAGTCCGGTCCGAGCGGCGACCAAGGCGTCGATTCCGGGCCGGTCTCGGTGGTCGGAGTGATGCCCGTAGCCGGTGATGGAACAGGAGATGACCTGGGGGTTGATCTCGGCCAGTGCGGCGTGGCTGAGGCCCAAACGCCGGGTGGCCTCGCTGGAGAAGGCGCTGACAACGATGTCTGAGTTCTCCACCAACTCCCGGAACGAAGCAGCATCGGCTTCGCTGTGGAGGTCGAGCGGGATGCGCCCTGCGCCCCGGTGCCACACCACATAGCCCGACTGATTTGCGAATGGATCGCCTTGCGGAGGCTGGATGCGGACGACTTCGGCGCCGTTGTCCTCCAGGATCATCGTGGCCATGGGACCGGCGATGCCCCATGACAGGTCGAGCACTCGCACCCCGCTCAGGATCCCCATTGCTTCTCCCTCCGCCACCAGTCCAAGTCAAGTGGTGATTTCTTCCAGGGTTAGGATAAGTCCCGATTCTCAACCAAGGGAGATTCATGACTGCTACTGCACCACTGGAGTCAACCGCTGACCTCGAAGCGCGGGAGTTGCTGGTATCTTCGGACTCGCACGTTCGGTTGACTCATGAAGGAGTGAAGGACCGGCTGGCGACGAAATTCCACAGTGACTACGACCAAGCCGTCGCCCAGGTCGGGGGCGGGATGGCCACTCGCGCCGGCCAGAACACGATGCCCCCGGGATTTGAGGGGGTGCGACATGCCATAGGCCGGCCAGGAAATCTCGACGGTCGTGAACGCTTGGAGGACATGGACCAAGACGGCGTCGACGTGGAGGTGTGCTACTGCGAGTTCAGCGCATTCCGCTACTTGTATCTCATGAAGGACGGGTGGCGGGAGGCCACCCGGGCGTTCAATGACTCGCTGATCGCATTCGGAGAAGCCGACCCCACCCGCCTGGTGGTGTCATACCAGATCCCGATTCACGACATCGACGTCGCCGTTGAGGAGGTCCACCGAGTTGCCTCCCTGGGTGGCAAGTCGCTGCAACTGCCCGTGTACCCCGTCGAACTGGGCGCCCCCGACTACTACGACCGGGTCTACGACCCGCTGTGGGCGGCCATCCAGGAGACCGGGCTCCCGGCCTGCTTCCACATCGGGCTCGCACCGATCGACTACTTCCAAGATGAGATGCCCCAATTCGGGCAGGGTTGCATCCAGCCGATGTCGGCGATGTTCACCTCGGTGCAGTACGCCAACTTCATACTGAGCGGGATCTTCGTTCGGTTCCCCGAGTTGAAGACGGTGTGGGTGGAACCGGGAGTGGGCTGGATCCCATGGTGGCTGTTCATCATCGACCAGATGAAGACGGTGACCAACTACCCCTTCAATGAGATCGACGAGCCCCCCAGCTTCTACTTCAACCGCAACATGTCCGTGACGTTCATCCACGAGCCGTTTGCGGTCCACAAGCTCCGCTACGACATCGGCGTCGAGAACATGATGTGGTCCACCGATTACCCCCATCCCGCCTGCACCTGGCCGGACTCGCGAGAACTGGTCAACCAGGACTTTGAAGGCATCCCTGCTGATGAGCGCGAGCTGATCTTGAGCGGCAATGCCATCAGGGTCTGGAATCTCGACCTCTGAGGATTCTCAGCGCTCTCCCCGCTCAGTCGAGCGTCAGGATCGCCCCGGTCCGGCTGGCGGAGATAACCGCGGTTCGGGCATCGGCCACCTGATTGACGGCGGTGCCTCTGAGCTGACGCACCGCCTCCAGCACGAGGTTGAGCCCGTGTATGTAGCCCTCGCCGATCAACCCGCCGTTGGTGTTGGTGGGCAGCGAGCCGTCGAGGGCCAGACTGCCGTCGGCGATGAAGTCCTTCGCCTCGCCGAACCCGCAGAACCCCAGTCCTTCGAGCTGCATAAGCAAAATGGGGGAGAAGGCGTCGTAGATCAGAGCGACGTCGATGTCGTCTCGGGAGAACCCCGCGTCTTCGAAAAGACGGCGGCCCAGCGCCATTGTGCCGTCCATGACGGACAGGTCGGGCCGGTAGTGGTCGCTGGCGATCTCCTGCTCGAAGAGGCCGGCCGTCGATGCGGTTCCGATGCGAACAGGGGTGTGCGGCAGGTCGGCGGCTCGCTGTGACCCGGTGATCACCAAAGCAACTGAACCGTCGGTTTCCTGGCAGCAGTCCAGCAAGTGGATGCAAGGCTCGACGATCCACCGTGACTCCTGGTGCTCATCCAGAGTGATCGGATTCTGGAACCCCCAAGCCGCGGGGTTGGTGGCGGCGTACTCGCGCAGCTGGACCACCGCACGCCCGAAGTCGGCGCTCTCCACCCCGAATTCGTGCATGTAGCGCACTGAGTTGAGTGCCATCCAAGATGCCGGAGTCAACACCCCAAAGGGCATGCACCACTGCATGGCTGTGGTTCCCGAATGACCCGAAGTGGGAGAGGGTGCTGTTTTGGCCGATCCAAAACGAGAGGCTCCAGATCGGGCTCGTATCGCCCGGTAGGCCACGACCACTTCCGCGGCGCCGCTGGCCACCGCAGCCGCTGCGTGCTGCAAGACGCCCACCGACCCGCCGCCCCCGTATGGGATTCTGGCCGAGAAATTGACCTCCTCGAACCCCACCGAGCGGACAAGCTCGGTTTCCTCCACGGGGTCAACGGTGTAGCTGACGATCCCATCGACATCGGCCGCGGCAAGGTCGGCATCGTCAAGGGCGGCGGAAATAGATTCGCAGGCCAGTTGGAGCTCAGTGCGACCGGCCCTGCGGGAGAACTCGGTGCAGCCGGCCCCGACGATTGAAGCCGCCCCTCGGGCCAAAGTGCGGCGGCCCATCACGAGTCCTCAGTAGGACGGAACACAGGGATAAGGGGACCGTCGGCGGTGGGGACGAAGTGCGCGTGGACCGGCATGCCGATACGCACGTCATCCTTCGAGACATCGGTGAGGCACGACAGCAGGCGAATCCCCTCTTCGAGATCCACAAGGGCCGCGATAACCGGATACTCGAATGCCGGATGCTGGGGGTGGTGGAGTATGGCATAGCTGTACAGGGTTCCCTGCCCGCTGAGCTCGGCTATTTCCACCTCCAGTGATGAGCAGGCCGGGCACATGGGACGCGGCGGGTGACGCAGCCTGCCGCAACCCGCACAACGCTGGGCCACGAGGCGGCCTTCGGCGGCCGCGTCCCAGAACACGGCGCTGTCATCGGTGACCGTGGGCGACGGTCGGGTTGGGGCATCGGCGGCCATTTGCTCTCCCTTCTGGAGGCGGCTTGTGCATGGTAGGTCGCCGTTAGCAGCCAAGGGCGGTTGTCGAAGCTAACCTGCGGATTGATGACACTTCGCCACGGTAGTGAGGCTTGGATGACGGCCAACGAGGACGAGCGGGTGTTGTTGGTGTCCGGCGATTCCCATGCCGGGCCGAGCCTGGAAGCCCTGCGGACATATTGTCCATTGGCCTACTTGGCGGCCTTCGATGACTTCACCGCGAGCACCGAGGTCGAGGAGATGCGCTCCGTGGTGCGGGAGAGCGGGTCGCTGTACATGAACACCTCGGGACACAATGACCCGGAGGCCCGCCTGGCCGACATGGACCGCGACGGCATTGCCGCCGAGGTGATCTTCCACAACAGCTTCAACGGCGAGCCGATTCCCTTCGTTGACGGGGGCTGGCCCGAGCTCGACAATCCCGAACTGGCCGGGGTGGGATTTCAGATTTACAACCGCTGGCTCGCCGACTTCTGCTCGGCGGCACCCGACCGCCTGATCGGATTAGCCCATATCCCGATGTGGGACATCGACGCCGCCATTCGAGAAGTTCGATGGGCGGCCGACCACGGACTGCGGGCAGTCAACTTTCCCAGCGCCCGACCGCAATGGGTCCAGTACAACGAGTCGGACTGGGATCCGTTCTGGGCCGCGGTGCAAGAGGCCGGGCTGGTGCTGGGCACCCACGCGGGGGCGGCCACCGATCCTGCGGTTCGGGATGTCATCGGCACGCCGCTGCTCTTGATCGAAGCCGGTGGCGCGTACAACCGCCGGGCGGTGGCCCGCATGATTCTGGGCGGAGTGTTCGAGCGGTTCCCCGGTCTCAAGCTGGCCATGACCGAACAGCCCGGGGTGTGGATCCCCGCTGCCCTGATCGAGCTCGATTCGGC
>JAJEDQ010000214.1 GCA_022821445.1 Acidimicrobiia bacterium
GAGCGGAGCCGGGGGGTCATCCAGCCGGTGCCGAACAGGTTGGGGGCGAGCAAGATTCCCGGCGATGATGACTGGTCGGCCCAGGCCTCGGGGGAGTCGGCGGTTGCGGCTAGGGCCACTTGATGTCCGTCGCCGGGAACCCGCCGCTCGGCCATGACCAAGGTGACTCCGTACCGGGGTTCAGCGCTGAACATCCAACAGCCTTTGTTGACCAAGAAGTCCACCCGCCGAGCGGTGGTCTGGGTGAACAGCCAGTCGCGGAATCCCTCCGAACCCTGGTTCACGAACGCCCCTCGGGGCAGCACCACGCCGATGCCCCCGCCGGCGCGCACCAGGGCTCGGTAGCGCTGGCAGAAGTACTTGTACAGATCGGGGTCGCCTTTGGTGGACTCGTACTCCCCCGAGGCCAGCGCTTCTCGTTCGGCTCGGGCCCGCTCCCGCTGGGCGTCCATCTGCGCGGACAGATCGGGGCGCTCGGCCAACAGGTCGCCCACTGCTGCATCGCGTTCTTCGGCCGAAAAGCCGTGCAATCCGGGCAGGTGCAGGCCGTAGTGGGACAGCTCCTCAACCACCACCTCTTCCCAGGGGGGGTTGCCCACCACCACGTCGAAGCCCGGGCGGTCTCGGGAGAACACCCGGGGGAACTGGAGCGGCCAGTGCAGAAAGGCGTGAGCCCGGGCGAGCTCGGCGGACTGCTGCACGAGCGCTTGGCCGTTGTGGCCGTTGGCGCCGGAGACCACCTCGGGACCGTGGGTCTCAGCATGGCCCCGGGCGCCGGTGAGGCCGAAGCCCTCGGCGGTCCACAGGTCGAACAGCCGCTCGAGCCCCTCGGTGGCCTGTCGGGCCTCAAGGTCGGCGGCCCGGCTGGCCTTCACATCTGCGGGGTTGAGGTCGTCGATGTCGGCCAATCGGGCGGCGGCTTCCGATGCCTCGGCCGTCGCTGAGCGAAGGGCGTCGGCTTGGAGTGTGCCCTCCCGAACCACTGTGTCGGCGCCGGCCACTCCGATGAGGGAATTGCCCACCACCACGTTGCGGTCGAGGTAGGCCAGCGAAAGGCCGGGCACGAACGACGCCAGCCACAACGACAGCGTGGCTATCTCTGCGCCCATGGGGCTGCGGTCCACGCCGAACACGCACTGCTTGAGCACCAGGCGTCGCAGCAGGGCCACGTCGGTGATTGCGTTGCCCCTCAGGGTGTTATCGCGCAGCCGGTTCAGGGCCTCTCGTACCACCGGGAGCGGATGCTCGGCCAGGAAGGCCACGGTCTGGTCGGCCAATTCCTCGGTGATCTGCACCAGGAAATGGGCGCTGCCGCAGGCCGGGTCCAGCACGGTGAAGTCGAACAGGTCGCGGGCGGCCTGGGCGGGGTCGGTGTTGATCGTCTCGCGCACCTGCTCCAGGTGCTGCTGGAAGGCGGGCCGCACCGTGTGGCGCACCAGGTGCTCGACCAGCGTGGCCGGGGTGTAGTACACCCCGCCTTCTTTGCGGCCGCCCTCGTGGGTGAGCCACAGCAGCGAGCCGGCGGCAACGGTGGATGGGCCGTTGTCATCAGTCTGGCTCTTGGCCTGTTCGGAGGCGTCTGATCGGCCCTGAACGGGCACATAGCGGTCGTTACCGGGGTCGTAGCGCAGCGGGCGGTCGGCCACCGACAGTCGCAGGCTGAGCAGGGCCTCGTAGATGTGGCCCAGATGCCCCACCTCCAGCGACGAGTAGTCGATGCCGTGCCCGGTGGCCGCGTCTCGCCCCACCGCCCGCAGCAGGCGCCCGAAGTGGGGGTCGGCCAGCTCCATGCGCTCCAGCACCTCTGCGCCCTCGAAGTCGGCGGCGGCGAACAGCGCGCCGTTGTAGGCGGGCACGCCCCAGGCCGGGTTCCCTTCGCGCAGGGCCTTCACCAGTATCTGGAAGCCCTCCCACAAGGCGGTGGACTTGAGGCTCAACCGGGGTCCGGTGCTGTGGGCCTCGGCCGCAAGCTGGGTGAGCGAGTGGCGGCGGTAGGTCTCGTTGTCCACCGGCAGAAAGCGCGAGCTCTCGGCGTACAGCACGAACAGCAGCCGGAACAGCAGCGTCAGCGCAGCCCGCTCCAGCTCCAGGCGCTGGCGGTCGTCGGCGGGGTTGAGCTCGGCCTGTTTGGCCCAGTGGTCGAGCCCCTCGGCCAGGGCGGGCAGGGCCTCTTGGCGGATGGTGTGGTCGAGCCGCTTGCGCAGCTCAGCCCCGAAGTCTCGGGCCTCGGCTTGGAGCTGGGCCAGGCCGCCGTGGGCCAGGTAGCGGGGTGACAGCAGGGCCAGGTAGGGGTGCTCGGCCTCGTCCAGCAGGTCGGCGTCGAGGTCGAGCCATTCGCCGGTGGTGGCCGAGGGGTCGCAGTCGAACAGCCGGTAGCGGTTGCGGCAGGCCATGATGCCGTAGCGGACGCCGTGTCGACGGCAGTCCGACGCCAAGAGCCCCTCGGCGGGGCGGCCCATGTCGTCGACGCGTACGAAGTGCTCGGGGCTTTTCCACGGATGGACCATGGCCACCGGCCGGCCGTCGAACCGGGCCAGGTAGCCGCGGTGGTCGAGCCTCTCTATCTCGTAGCCCATCTGTTTGAGCAGGGTCTGCCAGTGGCCGATGAAGTCCACTTCCCCGGTGATATCAGCCGCCTCCGTCCAGCGCTGGGGGTGGTCGCGCAGGCGGGCTTCCAGCGTGTGGTGGGTGAGCAGGCCGTGGACCACCTTGCCCCGACCGGCCAGTCGGATTACCTCGCCGGCGAGGTGGCGGACGGCGTCGTAGCTGGGCATATCGGCGGTGGCCTCGATGGCAGTCGAGAGTTTGGCGCAGTCCACTGAGCGAATGGGCTCGTCGTAGGTGCGGGGACCGAGGGAGCGGACGCTGTCGGGATGCTCGGGATCGTCGATCACCAGCAGATAGCGGAAGTCCATCCTGTCGGCGTGCTCCCGCCAGCGGGCCCGCAGACTGCGCTCGCCGGGTTTCTCGGCGATGGCCACCTCGATCTTGTTGACCCGCACCGACCGCTTGATGCCGGGGCGATTGGGCATCTCCCGGGCAATGCCGAGGCCCATCAGCCGGTTGAGCAGATCGTCGGCATTCACCGACCTCAACTGTACGCGGCGCTTTGCAGCGAAGGCGGTGTTTGCAGGCATGGCTTCCCGCTTTCGACTCTGTTCGGTGGGGGGAAGCCAGGGAGCAATATAGAGGGGTGAGCAAGCCCTTTCAACGGCCTTTCGCAGCTGATTGTCGAATGGGGGAGTGAGGTTTCAGGGGTCTGCCGCTGGGGGTCGTCTCAGCTTGTCTCGCTGGCGATCTCGGCTTTGCGGCGGGCGATGAAGTCTTGGAGCTCGGTGTTGATGGCGTCGTCGATGGGGGGTGGCTGGTAGTCGGCCAGCAGCTCTTTCCAGCGGTTGTTGGCCCACTGGGCGGCGGTGAGCGAGCCCTCCTCGGACCACTGCTCGTAGCTGTTGTTGTCGGCCACCTCGGAGCGCCAGAAGGCGGTCTCGAAGTTGGCCAGGGTGTGGGCGTTGCCCAAGAAGTGGTCGCCGTGGGTGTTGGTGCGAAACGCCTCCATGGCCTGGCCGTTGTCGGTCAAGTCCACCCCTCGGGCGTGGACCTCCATGGCGCCGAGCTGGTCGGCATCCATGATGAGCTTCTCGTAGCCGAGCGTCAGGCCCCCCTCCAGCCACCCCGCTGCGTGGAGCACGAAGTTGACCCCGGCCTGCACGGTGGGCAACAGCGTCTGGGCCGACTCATAGGCCGCCTGGGCATCAGCGGCCTTGGAGGCGGTGAGCTGTCCGCCGGAGCGGAACGGCACCCCGCAGCGCCGGGCCAAAGCGGCCATGACGAAGATGGCCTGGGCAGCCTCGGGAGTGCCGAACGTGGGGGCACCGGTGGCCATCGACATCGACGAGGCGAAGGTGCCGAAGACAACGGGCGACCCGGGCCGCACCAGTTGCAGGTAGGCCATGCCCGACAGCGCCTCGGCCAGGGCTTGGGCGCACAGGCCGGCCACCGTCACCGGCGACATGGCCCCGGCCAGGATGAACGGGCTGATGATACTGGCCTGGTTGGCCCGGGCGTAGGTGGTGGCCGCCCCCAGCATGGTGGCGTCCCACCGCATGGGGGAGGAGGCGTTGATCAGCGAGGTCATCACCGTGCGGTCGGCCAGATCGCCGCCGAAGGCGATGCGGGCCAGCTCCACCGAGTCGGCGGCGCGGGCCGCGCTGGTCACCGAGCCCATGAAGGGCTTGTCGCTGTAGCGGAGGTGGGCGTACACCATGTCGAGGTGGCGCACCTCCACCGGCACGTCCACCGGCTCGCAAACTGTGCCCCCGCCGTGGTGCAGGTGGGGGAGGCGGTAGGCCAGCTTCACCACGTTCTCGAAGTCGGCCAGGGTGGCGTAGCGCCGCCCCTGGTCCAGATCGGTGACGAATGGGGAGCCGTAGTTGGGGACGAACACGGTGGTGTTGCCGCCGATGCTCACGCTGCGCTCGGGGTTGCGGGCGTGCTGGGTGTAGGCGGCGGGGGCGCTCTGGGTCACGATCTGGCGGCACAGCCCCCGGGGGAACCGCACCAGCTCGCCGTTCACATCGGCGCCCGCGTCCCGCCACAGGTCCAGAGCTTGGGGGAAGTCCTGAAAGGCGACGCCCACCTCGGCCAGGATGGTCTCGGCGTTCTCCTCGATCTGGGCCAGGCCGGCCTCGTCGATGATCTCCACCGGCGCCAGGCGCCGCTCCAGCACCGGGGCGGCCACCACCTGGCTGGCCGCCCGGGCCGCTTGGCGGCCGGCCCGACCGCCGCCCCGCCTTCCTTGTCGCTCGCTCATCGCCGCTCCTGGGTCGCATGCTTCCGGCGGGCTGGTCTGCGCCGCTTGGGTCCGGCAGTCTCGCTATCGGCTGTTGATCGCGATGGCAAATCCACCGCCTGCATCAAGTGGGGGGTGGGGGCGGTCTCATGGGGCAGCGACATGGCGGCCACGAACAACTCCTGGAAACGGGCCTCGGTGGCGGTCTCGATCTTGACCACCTCCCGGGCGGCGTGCTCGGTCTCGGCCCGCTGTGATCCCGAAACCAGCATCCGGGCCGCGCCCGCCCCCGAGGCGTTGCCCACCCCTTTGACCCCCTCTACCGGCCCGTCGGGCACCAAACCCAGCACCATGGCGTGAACCGGACTGATGTGGGCACCGAACGCTCCGGCCAACCTCACATCGGCCACCTCGGCGATCCCGGCGTGCTCGAAGAGCAGGTCGATGCCGGCCCGCAGCGCGGCCTTGGCCAACTGAACTGCTCGCACGTCGTTTTGGGTCACCAATAGCGGTACCGGCTGGATTTGAAGCACATAGGAGAACGTACGACCGTCGGCGATGATGCGGGGGCTGCGCTCGGCCAACTCACCTCCGATGACACCACGGTGGTCGATGATCCCGACGAGGAACATCTCCGCAATCACCTCGATGATTCCCGAACCGCACAGCCCGGACACCTCCAGAGAGCCCAACGCGTCTTCAAAGCCGGGGTCGTCGGACCACAGGTCGCAGCCGATCACCTTGAAGCGGGGCTCCAGCGTGGCGGGGTCGATCCGCACCCCTTCGATTGCCCCGGCGGTGGCTCTTTGTCCGCAGCTGATCTGGGCGCCTTCGAATGCGGGCCCGGTAGGACTCGACGCCGCCCACACCTTCTGCCCGTCGCCCAGCACGATCTCGGCATTGGTTCCCACGTCCACCAACAGCTGAGGGCGGGTGGATCGGTGCGGCCCTTCGGCCAGCAGGGCCGCCGCCGCGTCGGCGCCCACATGGCCGGCGATACACGGCCCCACATAGAGGGATGCGCCGGGCAGGTCCACGCCGATGTCGCTGGCGTTGGCCCACACCCCGTCGCGCACGGCCAATGTGAACGGGGCTGCGCCCAGCGGAGTGGGGTCGATGCCCAGCACCAGGTGGTGCATGATCGGGTTTCCCACTATCACGAGATCGCAGACGTCGGTTCGGTCGATGGCCGCGGCCTCACAGAGCTCGCCGATCACGTTGTCGATGGCCGACCGCACCGCCGTGGTCAGCTCGGCGGTGCCGCCGGGGTTCAACATGGCGTAGGACACCCGGCTCATCAGGTCCTCGCCGAAGCGGATCTGCGGGTTCATGCGCCCTGCGGTGGCAGCCACCTCACCAGTGGCCAGATCCAGCAGATAGCCGGCCACGGTGGTCGAGCCCACATCCACCGCCACGCCAAATCCCGCATCGGAATACCCCGGTCGCACCGTGAGCACCCGTCGCTCGACCCCCTCGCCGTCCTCGGCTTGTGTCGAGTACTGCCGTCGGGTGTGGACCACGGCGGTGACCGCCCCGTTCCCCGCTGCGATCGCCGAAGACAAGGCGGGCAGTGCTGAAGCGGGAACTTCAACGCCGGACAGATCCCAGTCGTGGTCCAAAGCGCCGACCAGCCGTTCGGCATCGGAGATCTCGTCGCCCAGCACGGCGGTGGGCAGTTCCAGGTAGTGGAGGGTCACCACCGGGTCGAGGGTGATCTCGCCCAGATCGACCGCCTTTCGCACCACCGGGCTGTGTACTTGGCTCTGGGGCGGGACGTCGATCACCACGTTGCCCAGCACGGCGGCCTGACAGCTCAGCCGATGGCCTGCTTCCAAAGGGCGCCGTCCTCGGTAGTCGAGCTCGGTGGGTCCGGGCGCGGAGAGGGCGTCGTCGGTGCTCGTCAGCCTCCACTTGGCGAACTGGCCCGTGCTGGGGGATACCTGGCAGCGGCCGCAGAGCCCTCGGCCCCCGCACACTGAGTCGATGTCCACCCCGGCGGTGCGAGCAGCGTCCAGCACCGTCGACCCCTCGGCGGCGGGTGCCTCGATGCCGCTGGGGGTGAACACCACGCGGTGCTTAGGGCTCATGTCGATTGCCCCAGATGCCGGCCGCTACTCCAGAGCTGCGGGCTCATACTGCGGCCCGGCGACGTCCTCCTCGACGGCGGGCCGCCCCCTCCCCGGCCGCGGTCGGGTCCCGGTTCTCGGCGATCCACGCCATGCAGTCCTGGTCGTGGCCGGCCAGCACGTCGGCGGCCATCACCGCCTGCTTCACCTCGCCGTGCAGCGGGTTCATGATGGCCGAGGTCATCCCCACGCCGATGGCCATGGCCAGAAAGGTGCCCGTGACCGCGTGGCGGTTGGGCAGGCCGAAGCTCACGTTGCTGGCCCCGCAGGTGGTGTTCACCCCGAGCTCTTCCCGGATGCGCCGAACCAGGCGGAACACCTGCTGGCCGGCGGTGCCCATGGCCCCGATGGGCATGACCAAGGGGTCCACCACCACGTCGGCGCGGGGGATTCCGTGATCGGAGGCCCGCTCCACGATCTTCTGGGCTACCGCGAAGCGGACGTCGGGATCCTCGCTGATGCCGGTCTCGTCGTTGGAGATGGCCACCACCGCGGCTCCGTGGCGGGCCACCAGCGGAAGCACCCGCTCCAGCACCTCTTCCTCGCCGGTGACCGAGTTGATCAGCGGCTTGCCGTCGTACACCGCGATGCCCGCCTCCAGCGCCTCGATGATCGACGAGTCGATGGAAAGCGGCACGTCGGTCACCGACTGCACCAGCTTGATGGCCCGGGCCAGCAGCGCGGGCTCGTCGGCCAGCGGGATGCCCGCGTTCACGTCCAGCATGTGGGCGCCGGCGGCCACCTGGGCCAAGGCGTCGGCCTCCACCCGGCTGAAGTCGCCTACCTTCATCTCCTCGGTCAGCAGCTTGCGCCCGGTGGGGTTGATCCGCTCGCCGATCATCACGAAGGGTCGGTCAAAGCCGATCACCACCTCTTTTGTCGCCGAGCTGAGCACGGTGTCGGTCACGTTGTCGCCTCCTGGGGACTCACGGTTTGGGAGTGGTCGTTGGCGCTGGCCGCGTCCGATGGCTCGATGCCCTCGGGTGCTGGCTCGCTGGTGTCCGGGTCCCAGCCCCCGGTTGCTACAAATTCTTTGAGCCGCTCCCGCGGGAAGGCGGCCTCGAGCTCCTCGGCGGCCCGCAGGGCGGCACCCTCGGGGTCGTCGGGGTCGCCGGGGATCACCTTGCGTCGCCACTCGCCCACGTACTGCGATGCCTGGGTCTTGCCGGCCACCATGGCGGCCTCGTCGATGGCGCGTTGGAAGCGGCGGGGAAGGATGCGCTGGATTTTTGAGGATCCCGAGCCGGCGTTCACCTGAGCGGGGATGTCCCGCCAACAGATCACCACTAGGTTGCCGTTACTCCCCCGCCGCCGACTCACGCGGCTCGCTCCCGGATCTCTACCAGCGCATCGA
>JAJEDQ010000194.1 GCA_022821445.1 Acidimicrobiia bacterium
GGCATGCGATCGGGATGGGGATCGGGCCACCCGTCCAGCCCGCGTCCCGTCTCGACGAACGCGGCATCCACCGCGGCCACAAGCTCTCCTACAGAACGCACCCCAACATCATGGCCCCACCCGCATCAGCGCCCACAGCGATTTGAGGCTGGCCAATCACACTCTTGGAAAATTTGGGCCCATAGTGGAGCCAGCTGTTTCTGGGGGGTGCTACTCTTAAAGTCTATTCTCAAGCGGGATCTTGTGTTGTCATTGAGGATTGCAGAGCGCCATGCCGGCTGTTGGACGTAAGCGGTTGGTAGGGGCAGGGATGCTCCTTGTGGCCTCATTGACCTGTGCGACTTGGGGGCTGGTCGGTGCGGCTCTGGACAAGTACGACGACGAACCGTACGCGGATAGCTACATCTTCAAGATGCCGAGTTGGCTCGACGAACTCGGTAGCAGCTCCGGAATCGTGTGTTCAATAGTGGCAGCGTTTGCCCTGGGATGGTTGCTAGCCGAATATCAGGCACGGAGTTGGCGGAGCGAGTGGGGGACCATCTGCGTATTGCTCTGCTTGCTTGGCATAGGAGCCGCCGCGGGAGGCCGAGTGGTTACCGACGCCACCAGTGGCGCAAACATCGGAGGTGGCTTGATTCTCTTTCTAGTCGCGCCGACCGCCCTGATCATTGGCATCAGCTGGCTGCTCAACGCATGGAACAGGCTGTGATTGTGCGCTGAATCTCTCCGGGAAACGCGCAGGGTGTGCTGGTATTGCCCGGCGGGCCACTTTGACGGCGCTGTTCTGTCAAGATTGCTGTTGCTGCGGGGTTGTTTGCGGCTGGGAGGAGAGATCGGTGGGGAAAGCGACTGAGACTGATTTGCCCGGTGTGGGGGTGCGCTTCGAACTGGAAACGAATGCGGGCCGCTGTGTCGGCGTGGTGGTTCATCAGACCGGGCGGCGCGATCTGGTGGTCTATGACGAGCGGGACGTTGACCGGGCCTGCGAGAGCGTTGTTTTGACCGAGGACGAGGGGCACACCCTCGGGGAGCTGCTGGGCGGCAACCCGGTGCTGGAGCATCTCGACGACGCGGTGCACCGCTTGGAGGACCTTGTGATCTCGTGGATCACGATCGACCCTAAGTCGTCTCTGGCCGGGCTCACCCTCGCCGAGGCCGAGCTGAGGGCGAAAACCGGGGCGGGCGTTGTCGCGCTCGTCACCGACTCGGGCTCTATCCCCATCCCGGGCGGCGCCGACCGCCTCGAACCCGGCGGCACAGCAGTGGTGGTCGGCGTTCCGGCCGCGGTGAAGGCGGCCACCAAGCTGCTGAACGAATCGGGCTAGCCCATGCACACGGGCGGCGATCTGTTTGTGATCGAGCTCGGGGCGGTGGTGCTGGTGCTGGCCGTCGTAGCCCGGCTGGCTCGAAGGATCGGGCTGCCTGCGCTTCCGCTTTACTTGCTGGTGGGACTGGCCCTCGGCGACGGCGTTCTCGTCGAGTTGTCTGCGTCGGAGGAGTTCATCGAAGTGGGCGCTGAGATCGGCGTCATCTTGATGCTGCTGATGCTGGGACTCGAGTTTTCAGCTCACGAGCTCGTAGACAACGTGCGTCGGTCAACGCTGGCCGGGATCGTCGACATCGCCCTGAACTTCCCGCCCGGTTTCATAGCCGGGCTGCTGCTTGGGTTCGAGCCGATCGTCGCGGTCCTGCTCGGGGGCGTTACCTACATCTCGTCGTCGGGCATCGTGGCGAAACTGGTCGCCGACCTCGACCGTATCGGCAACCACGAGACGTCGGTGATCTTGAGCGTGCTGGTCATCGAGGACCTCGCCATGGTGCTGTATTTGCCCATCGTGTCGGGCGTGCTCTTCGGCGGATCGCTGCTCAGCACCACCGTCACCGTCACCGTGTCATTGCTTGTGGTCACTGCGGTGCTCGCGGCCGCCTACTTCTTCGGCGACCGGTTGAGTGCCTTGGCATTGAGCCAATCCAGCGAGGCGCTGTTGTTGACCCTGCTCGGCGGCACCCTTCTGTTCGCCGGCATCGCCGGGCGCCTCAACCTGTCAACCGCGGTGGGCGCCTTCGTGGTGGGCGTCGCGCTGTCGGGCGACATCGTCTCGCATGCCCGCGGGCTCCTGTTGCCGCTGCGCAACCTTTTCGCCGCCGTCTTCTTCGTGTTCTTCGGCCTGCAAGTCGACCTCGACCTCGTCCCCGATGTCGCCGTGGCCGCGGTCGCCATTGCCGCCGTCACCATCGCCACCAAGTTCGCCACCGGCTGGATCGCCGCGGGTCGAGCCAGCATCGGCAAACCCGGCCGGGTCCGCACTGGGGCCGCCCTCATCGCCCACGGAGAGTTCTCGATCGTCATCGCCGAGCTCGGCATCTCCCGCGAGAGCGACCTCGGCGCGCTGGCCGCCAGCTACGTCATCATCCTCACCCTCGTCGGCGCCGTATTCTACCAGCTCTCCGACTCCTTGACCCTTCGCGTCCCAACCAGGCACCACCGCTCCCGGTGGCAGCGCACATCTCGCCTGGTGAAAGGGGTTCGCAGGCCCCTCTGAGCACATAGTATATATGGAAATAGCTTGATAACTACTAATGTTGCACCAGCGGAGACGTTGCGATAGGGTGGTGATGTGCAATTGGTGACGCTGAGTGATCTGGCGCCCATACTGGCCGCGGTGATCGGTCCGATGCTGGCCTTCGCATTGGCAACGATGCGCTACCAGCATGTCGATAGCGCCAAGACCCGAAACCTGATGCACGAGCTCATAGACAAGTCCAGCCGGGAGAATCGGGAGCTCGTCGAGAAGTCCAGCCGGGAGAATCGGGAGCTCGTCGAGAAGTCGAATCGGGAAACCCGAGAGATGATCCGGGAGAACAGGGAGCTGATTGAGAAGAATCACTCGGAGCTGACCAACAGCCTCGGAGAGGTCCGGGAGCGCTTGTCCTGCATCGAGGGCTATCTGCGGCAGTCTCCGCCGCCCCCATCAGACGGCGACTCTCGAGCCGCCTGACAGCTCCCTATGCTGCTAGCCTGGCATATTCCGGGCCGTTAGCTCAGTTGGCTAGAGCACCTGCATGACGCGCAGGGGGTCAGGGGTTCGAGTCCCTTACGGCCCACCGAATGGATGTCGCACAGTCCAGTGACCGTCGGCGGCTGGGCTGGCTGCTCGCCGGGGTGGGGATGCTGTCGGTTTCCACCGATTCGCTGTGGATCCGGCTTTCAGAGGCCGATGCCGTCGATGTCTCTTTCTGGGTGGCGTGCTGCTCGGTGCCCCTCTACACCGCGCTCAGCCATCGGGTGGACGGCTGCTGGCCGCTGGAGGCGTCCCGCCGCCACCCCTGGCAGCAGCTGGTCATCGGGGCGCTCACCGGGGGCAGCCAGCTCTGCTTCGTCATCGCCGTCACCCAGACCCGGGTGGCCAACGTGGTGGCCATCGTGGCCGCCGTGCCGCTGATGGCCGCGGTGTGCGCCTGGTTATGGCTGAGGGATCGCATCAGCCGAACAACGGCCATCGCCATCACCATCACCATGGCGGGCATCGGAGCGATCGTGTCGAGTTCGGTGGGAGAGCCCACCCTCACCGGCGATCTCCTGGGCGTGGCGGCCATCCTGGGCTTTGCGGTGAGCTTGACCATGTGGCGCCGGTACCCCGACATGAGCCGGTTGGTGGGCCTGTCCATCGGCGGGGTGATGACCGTGGTGGCCCTGATCTGCTGGGCATCGCCACTGTCGCTCGATCTGCGGGCCTACCTGTCGATCGCCGCCATGGGCCTGGCGTTCAACCCCTTCGGCCGCCTGGCCCTGTCCAACGCCCCCCGCTTCGCCCCCGTGGCCGACGTGGCCCTGTTCGCCCCCATAGAGACCGTGGCCGGCACCATCTGGGCCGCCGCATTCTTCAACGAACTGCCCCGCCCAGTCGCCGCTGTCGGCGCGGTCATCGTCCTCATCTGCGTCTTCTACGGCACCATCGCCACCACCCGCCCCCAATCCAGTTCAACCATTGACTAGATATGACCTTTTAAATGGTCATAATAACCTCAGGCTGTTATCCTTGAACCATGTCGCCGGAGACGCCCTATCGCACCATCTCTGCTGGAGAGTTCAAGGCAAAGTGCCTAAAGCTCATGGATGAGGTGAATGACACTGGTGAGCAAATCGTCATTACCAAGCATGGTCGCCCGGTGTCTCGTTTGGTGCCAGCGGGGTACGAGCCTCGGGGAATCCGTGGCCGGTACAAGGGGATGATGCCCGCGATTGACGATCCATCTGAAAGTGCATACACCGAAGAGGAATGGGACGAGTTCATGGCCGAATGGGAGGACAACCAGCGGTGGTGGTTGAATCCTGCTCCCGCTGATGAGCCCCACTCGTGATCCTGCTAGATACACACGTCCTCGTCTGGTGTGCCACTGGGGATACAAGAAAGATGAGCAGCGATCGCATGGACGAGGTCGATGCCGCGATGCTGAATGGTGAAGTGGCGGTCTCCTCGGTCACGTTTTGGGAATTGGAGCACATCCGGCGCAAGCCCAGGAACAACATGGTCCGTATGCCCCCCACTTCCAGCCTGCGCTTGCGGCTTCTCTCCGATGGCATACGGGAGATTGCCCCAACCGGAGACATCATGGTCGAGGCGGTTCAGCTAGGAGACGACGGGTTTCATAAGGATCCAATGGATCGGATCATTGTGGCAACTGCTCTCAGGGGCGGCTTCCGTCTAGCAACGGCCGACGCCCAAATTTTGGCTTGGACAAGTCAAACAAACCGGTTGGAATTGTTCGACCTGCACTGACTCAGAAGAAGTGCCCTCGGAGCGACTCTCGCCAGTACGCTCGTGGGTCATGGCCAAGCCGAACATCTTGGTGGTGATGGCGGATCAGCTGGCACCGCACTTCACTGGCGCTTACGGCCATCCGCTGGGGCGGACGCCGGCGATGGACGCCTTGGCCGAGCGGGGAGCTCGATTCGACGCCGCCTACTGCAATTTCCCGCTGTGTGCGCCGTCGCGGTTCTCGATGTTGTCGGGGCAGATGGCATCGGATATCGGGGCTTGGGACAACGCGGCCGAGTTTCCGGCGTCGATCCCCACGCTGGCCCACTACCTCAACTTGGCCGGATACCGCACGGTGCTGGCTGGGAAGATGCACTTCATCGGGCCCGACCAGCACCACGGGTTCGCCGAGCGGCTCAACACCGAGATCTACCCCTCCGACTTCGCCTGGACCCCCGATTGGGGCAGCGCCGGCGAGCGGATCGACAAGTGGTACCACAACATGGACAGCCTGTCGGAGGCCGGGCAGGCCCTGGCCACCTACCAGCTCGACTACGACGAGGAGGTGGGTTTCGCGGCCATCCGCAAGCTCTACGACTTGGCCCGCGACGGCGACGACCGGCCGTTCTTCCTCACGGTGGCGTTCATCCACCCCCACGATCCCTATGCGGCCCGCCCCGAGTGGTGGGGCCTCTACGACCACGACGCCATCGACCTGCCCGAGCCGGTGGACCTCGACTCTCTCGATCCCCACAGCCTGCGCATCCGCCGGGGCATCGAGGCCGACACCGTGGGATACACCGACGAGCAGTGCCGCAACGCCCGCCACGGGTACTACGCCAACACCAGCTACATCGACGCGTGGCTGGGGCGGATGGTCCGTGCGCTGGAGGAGACCGGCGAGCTCGACAACACGGTGGTGATCGCCACCAGCGACCACGGCGACATGCTGGGGGAGCGAGGGCTGTGGTTCAAGATGAGCTTCTTCGAGCAGTCGCTGCGGGTGCCGCTCATCATGGCCGGTCCCGGGGTGGCCAACACCACGGTCCCCAACGCCTGCTCTCTGCTCGATCTGGCGCCCACCCTGCTGGACATCGCCGCCGATGGCGGCAACCGGATGGAGCCGGCGGCACCGATGGCCGGGCGCAGCCTGTGGGATGCCGCCAGCGGGGGGAGCGATCCCATTGATGAGGCGCTCGCCGAGTACACCGCGGAGATGACCTCCCACCCCATGTTCATGATCCGCCGGGGCCGCCACAAGTACATCCATTGCGACACCGATCCCGCCCTGCTCTACGACGTGGACGCCGACCCGCAAGAGCTCACCAACCTGGCCGACGATCCCGACCATGCGGACGTGGCCGCGGAATTCGCTGCCGAGGTGAGTCAGCGCTGGGACAGCAACGCCATCCGGGAGCAGGTGTTGGCCTCCCAGCAGGCCCGGCGGCTCGTGCATGCCGCCACGGGCGACGACAGCCGCATCTCATGGGACTACTCGCCGACCCAAGACGCGGCCAACCAATACGTGCGCGACCACATGGACTGGGCCGAGGCCGGCGCCCGCAGCCGCTTTCCCGAGTTGGGCTGAGCGGCCGGCTATCCAGCTGCTAGGGCTTCAGGCGCAGGGCCAGCAGGTGGGGGATTCCAGGCTCCTCCACGAGGCCGATGGGGTAGATGACCATGTCGTTGGCCACCGCGGGCCAGCCGTTGGTGGCACCGTTGGCCTGGTGGCGCCACACGATCTGGCCGGTGGCCCGATCGAGGGCCAGCAACTCGCCGAAGAAGGTGGACGTGAACAGAAGGTCGTTCACCACCGTCATGCCGCCGAACGCGTCGACGGCGGGAACGTCGGGGATCTGGGAGATGATCTCGACGTCCCACACGATGTCGCCGGTGGTGATGTCGATGGCCACCACGTTGCTGGGGCGGGTGAAAAGCTGGGTGCCCTCGCCGCCGCTGGTCACCTGGTCCGACTCGTAGTAGCTGGGGGCGTTGACCACCACGGCGTAGAACACGCCGTCGGCCACGGCCACCGGAGTGACCATGCCGCCCTGGGCGCCGGGCATCACCTCGACCGGCTTGTCGAAGCTCTCCAGGTGGTCGTTCTGGTGCTGGCCCACCGAGGTGCTCCAGAGCACCTCGCCGGTGGCCGGATCGTGGCCGAATGCCACCCCGCCCTTGCCCGCAGTCACTAGCACGTCGCGGTCCAAGCAGTGGTCTTCGGCATGGGCCAGGGTTACCAGCACGTGGTCGCGGTCAAAGATGTCGTGGGGGAAGGCCTGGAACCCCCAGCGCAGCTCGCCGGTGGCGGCGTCTAGGGCCACCGTGCCGCTGGTCCACCGGTTGTCGCCGGGACGGCTCGATCCCGCTGGCCAGCCGGGGGTGCCGGGGAAGGGGTAGGGGTTGCCCACCCCGAAGTACAGCGTGCCGGTCTCGGTGTCCAGTGCCGGGGGATACCACGCTCCGCCGCCGCTGTTTAGGCTGGGATTGCCCCACAGGTCTTCGTCTTCCACGGTGGCGAACGACCACACGATCTCACCGGTGGCCTGGTCCAAGGCGTGGATGGTGCCCCGGGCCCCGGCGGGGAAGCCGCTGGTGGCGGCGTACACCAATCCGTTGTAGGCGAACGGCTGCACGTTGATCTCGCTGAGGTCGCCCCCGGTGATGTCGGTAGCCCAGACCTCCTCACCGGTTTCGGCGCCGTAGGCGGCGATGAGCTGGCCCCGCTGGCGCCAGCCGATCTTGGTGGCGAACACCTTGCCCCAGCCCGCAACGACCCCCGAGGGGCCGTATATGCCGCCCCGCCGTCCCGCAGTCCAGAGAACCTTGCCGGATTCGCGGTCGATGGCCTGTACCCCGCCGTCGAGGCCGGCCACATACACCCGGTCGCCCAAGATGAGCGGTGTGGTGGCCAGGTTGCCCCAAGTGCTGCCGCCGGGAACATCGGCAGTCCAGGCCACCTCTAGTCTGTCCACGTTGGACGAGTCGATCGGGCTGTCGAACGTGGCCCGGGTGGCGGCGTTGTCCCGGTTGGGCAAGGGCCAGTCGGCGGCGTGCTCGATGACTTCAGGCGGGCTGCCGCCCGGCGATTCCCCAGGAGTTGCCTCGGGCGCCGATGTCGCCTGGGGCATTGACGTCGGTTCGGCTTCGGAGGCCGCTTGGGCCTGTGGTTGCTCTGCCCTCGGAGTGGAATCAGCCGTCGGTGCCGCCGGCTCGGCCGACTTCTCAGAAGATGAGCAGGCCGATAGGGCCATCAAGACGGCTAGGGCAATGGCAGTCAATCGTCGGCCATCGGCGCCCATTCCATCGACTGTAGGGGCAACAGGAATGCGGGGCGGTACTGTGTTGTCACCCCAGCCAAGGAGGAGGCATGGCCCGAATCAAGATCCCCGATGGCCCCGCGGAGGAGCTCCATCGTTTGTGGATGATGTGCCCGGATCTCACCGCTCCGGCATCGGCGTTCAGC
>JAJEDQ010000094.1 GCA_022821445.1 Acidimicrobiia bacterium
AGACCATTGGGGCCTGTCGGGCTTCAATCGACGTCGAGTGAACCCCTGGAGATTGCTACCGGGCCGTTTTGTAGGAATCCCGACTGCGGCCACCCCAACGATGGCCACCACCAGCTACTACACCCTTCGGACAAGCGACAACCAGGGCAAGCTCAAATGGCTATTCGCCGCTCGCAGAGCCGTCGTCGAAAGGTTGGTCAACGGGGGCAGCCGAAAGAAGGTGGACAAGAAGGTGAAAGAGCTCTTGGCTCACCCCAAAGGATGGCACCAACTCCACGGATCACCCTGGATAGGCAGCGACAACCAGCAATGACAACTCTGTGACGGGTACGCTGCTCAAGTGGCCTCAGCCGTTGCGGCCGTCCAGCATCTAGACGCCGCCTCCGAGTGCTGCCAGTTCGGGCGGTGCCCAGTCCGGCCAGACGAGGGTGCCAACCGGCACTCCCCGGTCGAGTTCGGCCACCAACCTTAACGGGTTGTGAGCCGACGTGTTGTCGTAGAAGAAGGCTTCGTCGCACATACCCGCTGCTTCCGCCACAAGTCCCCATAGACGCCAGCATCGGCCCCGGATCTTCTCCTCGGGGACACTGTGCCCGCCGGAACGAACCCGGGTACCGACCCTTGCGACAGCGAGGTCCTCTGGCACCATCACGGCGTGCATACCCACGGTGTAGCCGGAGTCCAAGGCGGCGCGGACAAATTCAACTTTGGACGGGTGGGAAAACACCGTCTCAGCGACGAACGACCGCCCGGCTGAGATCAGCTCAAAGCGCCGGGCAGCGGCCGCAGCAGCAGCCTCATAGGCATGGGGCTCCTCTTCGCCGGGCCACCGCTCGGCGGCGATCAAGTCGGCATTTACGAACTCAATGCGGGACTCAGCAGCGAACCGACGGGCGAGCAGGGTCTTCCCGGCCCCGTTCGGCCCGACCACCAAGATCAGCGTCCGGGCACCACCCACCCGCTCAGTCCGCCGCAGCAGACGACCCAGCCAACTCGATCAGCTTCCGGGCGCTGATGTGGGGCCGGCGGGCTCGCGAACGACGGCTTCGCCGCTGTCGTCCAGCTCGGCATACGGGAGGCCTTTGGCCACGAACTCCGCCTCCAGATCGAGAGTTTCGCGCCACTGCTTCATTTGCTCGGCCCACGACGCCCGCACGATCGCCTGGGCGCGGGGATCATCGAGGTCGTCGTAGTGAGCTTCTCCGTTGAGGACGTCGGTGATCTCGCGGTGGGAAATCTCGCGCGACCTCTCTATCTCGCGTCCGATCCGCGCCCAGTGGGAAACTTGCTGGGCGGCGCTGCGGTCCATTGCCGGCGCCGCCGCCTTGGCAGAAGCGTAAACGCCGTCGTCGATGCGGATGGGATTGCTCAAAGCCATGCCAAGTCCTCCTAGTCCCATCGTAGCAGACAGCTACAAGAATCCTAACCGGGGGCTCAAATCCTCAACCCATAATTCACCGTGTTCGCTGAGCTCGTCAGAACCGCCGGTAAAGTCGGAGTCGCTCTCGGCCCACCAGCAGGTTCCGGGAACGGCGGGATCGGAGTGCATATGAATCCGCACCTCATCTCTCATGTGACTCTCCAGTCGAGTAGCAGCTCATAATAACTCGGCGATCTCCTCTTCAGTCAGACCAACTTGTTTGACAAGCAGGTTCTTCAGCGCCCGCGGCGACACGTCGGCATTACTTCGAAGGTGTGGAGATGGGCACAGCCTTGATAGTGGACGAGCGCGGACCCTCAGATCATCCCAACCCCAGCTTCAACGCGGATACCAACATTGTCTCTTTTCTGCCCAATATATTGATCATTGGAGTTATACTGTCGTCATGGATCACGAAGGGCGCATCAAAGAGATCACCTCGGAGGTCGATCTCGGTAAGGCGGTCAGGAATCTGCGCCGTTCTAGGCGAATGACGCAGCAAGAACTGGCTGGGTGTGCGGGTGTGTCCCGTGGGTGTGTAAGCGGATTGGAGCGGGCCGCTCATGGGACATCCATTTCCGGCTTGCTGTCGGTTCTGGGTGTGCTCGGATACGAACTGGACCTACACCCCCGGCCCGGCGAATCGGACCTCGACGAGTACGTGGCGTCGTTCTCGGGGCCATGAGCGACGAGTTGGCCGTGCTGCTGGCTGGCGAGTTGGCCGGGCACGTCCGCGCCGGCCAGGAGCAGTCCTGCTGGTTTTCCTACGACGCCGACTACACCAGCGGCCGTGACCGGATCCCCCTTTCTTTGACTGTGCCGGTGGCCGCTGGCAGGTACGACATCTTCGACTGGATGGACGGGCTCTTGCCTACCTCCACGGAGGTCCGCGGAGAGTGGGCTGAGCGATACGGGGCGGCATCTATAAACCCGATGGATATGCTCTCGACTCCTATCGGATGGGATTGCGCTGGGGCGGTGCAGTTCTGTTTGCCGGACCGGCTCAGCGAGCTGAGGTCCAGGTCGGCCCGGAGAGTCGAGATGGGCGAGGCCGAGTTGGCCCGACATCTTGAATCCGTCCGCTGCGGCAGGATCAGCGCTGCGCCATCTCATTGGTGGGCACCGTTCAGCCTGACCGGCGCGCAGGCGAAGACCGTTTTGTGCCACAATGCCGATAAGTGGGCGAGACCCGAAGGCGGGGCGCCCTCGACACACATCCTCAAGGTCGCACTGCCCGAATACCCTGACAACGACCTTGTCGAGCATGTCTGCATGAGCGCCCTGCGCCGAGCTGGCATCCCAGCAGCGCGAACCGGGATCGTCCATGCTGGCACAGAAAGGGCGATCGCCGTAGAACGCTTCGACAGACGAGAGGTCGGCGGCAGGCTAGTGCGGGTCCACCAAGAAGATATGTGCCAGGCCCTAGGATTTCCCTCGCACCTCAAATACCAGCGTGACAACGGGCCGAGCCCCGCCGATGTGGCCTCGATCCTCGGTACCTCCCGGACTGGCTCTGCCAGCGCTTCCAGATTCTTCGACGCCTTGGTCTGCAACTGGCTGTTGGCCGCTCCCGATGCCCACGCTAAGAACTACAGCTTGCTGTTCGATGGGCCAGCCACCGTGCTTGCCCCGCTCTACGACGTGTGCTCTATGGCCCCCTACGCGCCCACAGGCCAAGAAGTCGGCAGCATGAGGCTCGCCATGAGAATCGGACCGGCGTGGACTGTAAGAGAAGCCGACACACCGCGGGCCTGGCGGGAGTGCGCCAAAGATGTCGGGCTGGATCCCCGCCAGGCATTGGAGAGAGCAGAAGAACTGGCAGAAGCGCTGCCATCGGCGCTGGCAGATGTGCTCAACGAGATGCCGGATCAGATCACCGCTAGCCCGAGCGTTGACATGCTTGAGGAGTTGGCCTCTCCCCTCTCCAGCAACTGGGGCCGCTTCTCATCAATCACTGCCGCAGACTTGCCGGGGCCATCTGCCCCCGCCCCCACTAGTGAGAAGAGGACTAGGTGCCCACACATCGGACGACGGACGCGCCGACGGTGCATTCGCCCCTACAGGCATCCAGGACCACACCGATACCGCTAGGGCTGGGGACCCTCGGAGCGCTTCTAGCCACCACCTCTGACCTGGGCGCACTCGATCCATTTTCGGGGGAGGCCGAGTCGGCGGTGGACCAACACAGCCCGCATCTATTTCGCCCCTTCGCAAACGAGATGGAACGCAACCCGAGACTGTCTCTTCCTGCTTGAGATCGACAGCGGCTAGCCCTCCTCCAGAAGCCTGATTCGCTAGGCATGAATTCGCTGTGGGCGCTGATGCGGGTGGGGCCATGATGTTGGGGTGCGTTCTGTAGGAGAGCTTGTGGCCGCGGTGGATGCCGCGTTCGTCGAGACGGGACGCGGGCTGGACGGGTGGCCCGATCCCCATCCCGATCGCATGCC
>JAJEDQ010000046.1 GCA_022821445.1 Acidimicrobiia bacterium
GTTCGACTATCGCCTGGCCATCCCGGTTTGGTGGGTGCTCTTCACCATTCCCTTCAGCCGGGCCCTCCGCCAAGGACGGGAGTGGCCCTGGTGGCACCCCCCAGACCGTTTCACCGCCCGACAGGCCCGGATCGTGGCGCTGCTGGCCACCCTGGCCGTAATCGCCGGCTTCTTGGGCACCCTGCTCGGCCAAACCATCACCTTCGCCCGAGAGGAGTTCGGAGAGAGCAAGTCGGCGCAGGGCGTTGCCCTGTCGCTGATCCGGCTCAGCATCCTGATCACGGTGGCAGTGGCCGCGTTCGCCGATCGGAAGGGCCGGCGGCGCACCCTGCTCTACGCGGCGGGAGGTGCCATTTTGGCCTCAGCAGCAACATCCCTGGTGGCCAACCTGGCCACCCTGACCGCGGTCCAGGCAATTTCCCGGGGACTGTCCCACGCCATGGCGCTGCTCATCTTTGTGTTCGCGCTCGAAGAATCCCCCGCCAGCTCGCGGGCCTTTGTGGCCTCCATGCTGGGACTGGCCGCCGGGCTGGGCTCGGGAATTGCCGTCGGGTCGGTGCCCCTCGCCGACCTGGGGGACACCGCGTGGCGGCTCAGTTTCCTCCTCGCGCTGGCTGGACTGCCCCTGGTGTTGTTCGCGGCCCGCCGGTTGCCCGAATCCCAGCGGTTCGAAACTGCCCGTCGACAGCCCCGAACCCGACCACCCCAGCAGTACCGCTTCCGACTGGTGCTCCTGGCCGTGACCTCGTTTGCCGTGCTGCTGTTCGCCGCTCCGGCCTCTCAGATGCAAAACGACTTCCTGCGTGACGAACGGGGCTTTAGCGCCACCAAGATCACGGTGTTCACTCTGCTTACTGCCTGGACGGCGGGACCGGGCATGCTCATCGCCGGCAAGCTGGCCGACCTTCGGGGCCGGCGGGTTCTCGCCTCCATCGGTGTGAGCGGCGGCGCACTGTTCGCCTTCTGGCACTTCACCCTGGCCGGATGGCCCATGTGGGTTCTGATCGCAGTTGGAACGCTCATGACCGCCACTACTGTGCCGACGCTGGGGGTGTACCGGGCCGAGATGTTCGGCACGATTCGCCGGTCGGAGTCCAACGGACTCCTCGGCGTAGCCGGTGTCGCCGGCAGTGCCGCTGGCCTCGCCGCCGCCGGGTTCATGGCCGACGCCTGGGGCTACGGCACCGCGTTCGCCGTCCTCATAGCCGGCCCAATCCTCGTCGCCATCCTTGTACTCCTCTACTACCCCGAGACAACGCGCCGCTCCCTAGAAGAGCTAAACCCTGAAGACAGGTAGAACGGTTGATGGACCCGGGTAGGCGTGGTGGTGGGTGGCCCGGCTCAGGGCGCCCGTCGCCCGGACTCCATGGAGGACGGCGGGCTGGGCCGGGACAGGACCCGCCACCACGCCGGGGGGTGGTAAAGCTCTAGAGCGCCTCCAACCAACTGGCCACGGCGTCGGTGATAATCGCATCAGCCTTCTTCGGCTCGTGGCGCTCACCCTCGAGCCATACGGTGGTCACCGGGCCGCTTATGGCCGGCAGGTGGGCATCGAATTCCTCGGGAGTGCCGAAGGAATCGCGGTCGCCAGAGATAAACAGGCACGGCACGTCGATTTCCGGAAAATGCCCAGTCCGCAGACTCTCCGGCTTCTTCGGCGGGTGCAGCGGATAGCTCAACAGCACTAGGCCCGCGGCGGGCATCCCGTCGGCCACGGCCATGGAGCACATCCTCCCGCCCATCGACCGGCCACCCAGCACCAGGCGCCCCGACTCGGTTCCCAGCCGAGCGGCGGTGGCCGGGATTTCCTCTTCGAGGAAGGCCAGCAGCTTGGGGGCTCGATCGGGAGGGCGGCGGCCCTGATTCCGGTAGGGGAAGTTGACCCGTTCCACCGGCAAGGGGGCCAGCCCCTCGGCAATGGCCACCAATGTGTGCTGATCGCGATCCCCGCCCGCGCCGTGAAAGAGCACCAACCCGTCCACTGCCGGTCCAGCCATCACATATGCCGGCGCAGCAATTCCCGCAGAATCACCGCTGGTCCAGCCATCACAAATACCGGCGCAGCAATTCCCGCAGGGCCCCTGCGGCTTGCTCGGCCGCGGCATCGCCTTCAACCGGGTCGGGTCCGGCCACCAAGGCCTCCCGCAGACTGTCGGCAGCATCCAGCATTGCCCGCCAGAAATCAGGCTCGTACCCCCAAGGCAGGCTGAGCTGCACCACCTGTTCGTGAGCCAATGCGAAGTCCTCCACCGCCTTGGAATCAGACGTGTTGCGGCGCAGCCGGTCGGCGGAGAAGAACAGCGCCTCCAGCACCTGATAGGGCTCCACCCCGGGCAAGCCCGGTCCGAACTGGCGTTCGGAAACGGCGCTGGAGAGTCGGTCGAACAGCGCGTCCACCGCCTCCTCGTCGGCTTCGGCCACCTCCAGGTTGCCGGCGTAGTCCACTTCGTGGGCGATGCCCTCCGACAACAGCTCGCTCAACACATTGGACTTGTGGGCATCGTCGAAGTCTCTCAACTCGTACACCACCGCAGGCAGGCTCTTGTCGAGCTTCGGGAGCTGCTCTCGCAGCACCGCCTCCACGGCCTGGTCCACCACCTGCTCGTCGCGCTCACACATAATCAACGTCGGTCCCAGCCAGGCGTGCTCCAACTCCTGGGTTCGCAGCGCTGCCTCCAAGCGACTGCGGGCGTCGTACGACCATTCGTGGAACTCGTAGGCAAGCTGCTCGTCGTCTAGCCCACCCACCTCCTCAGGCTGCTGGGGCTGGGTGGGAAACGTGGCCACACCACACTCAGCGCACTCCGACACGTCGTCGTCGTAGGGGGCACCGCATTGAAAGCACCAAACCATGCCGAACATGGTCTCAGATAACCACGGCATGGTCGCATCGCAGCACTACGGTTGGGCAACGTGAACGCATCGCCCGAGACCCCCGACCGCAACCTGGCGATGGAGTTGGTCCGAGTGACCGAAGTTGCCGCTCTGGCCGCTTCCCGATGGATGGGTCGGGGCGACAAGGAGGGGGCCGACGGCGCCGCGGTGGAGGCCATGCGGGTTCTGCTGCGGACCGTGCCGATGGACGGGATCGTGGTGATCGGCGAGGGCGAGAAGGACGAAGCCCCCATGCTCTTCAACGGGGAGCTGATCGGCGACGGAACGCCTCCCGAATGCGACATCGCGGTCGATCCCATAGACGGCACCACGCTCACCTCGCTGGGCCGAGGCAACGCCCTGTCGGTGATCGCGGTGTCCGACCGGGGCACCATGTTCAACCCCGGACCTTGCGTGTACATGGAGAAGATCGCCTACGGTCCCGAATGCGTGGGCTATGGCATCTCGATGGACAACTCCCCCACCCGCAACCTCGAGCTGGTGGCCGAGGCCAAGAGCGAGCCGGTGCGGGATGTGACCGCGGTGATCTTGGACCGCGACCGCCACTCGGAGCTGATCGCCGAGGTGCGCGACGCCGGCGCCCGCATCCGGCTCATCCCCGACGGCGACGTGGCCGGGGCCATCTCCACCGCTTGGCCCGACTCGGGGGCCGACATACTGTTCGGCATCGGTGGAACCCCCGAAGGGGTCATCTCTGCGGCCGCCCTCAAGTGCATGGGCGGTGAACAACTGGGCCGGCTCTGGCCCCGCAACGACAAGGAGCGCAAGGGGGCGGAGAAGCTGGGCCGGGATGTGACGAAGGTGCTGACCGCCGACGACTTGGTGCAGGGTGACAACTGCTTTTTCGCCGCCACCGGGATAACCGACGGCGACCTGCTAAAGGGCGTTCACTACTACAAGAACCACGCCAGCACTCAGTCGCTGGTCATGCGGTCGAAGTCGGGCACCGTCCGGCTGGTGACCGCCGACCACCAACTGGACAAGCTGAGCAGCTTCTCCGCCATCGAGTTCGGCTAGCGGTCCTTTATAGCAGGGGAAGGACGAACTAATTGCGGCGGGCGGCCCAGCCGATGATGGACCGCCGCAAACCCCGCGGGGACTTGCTGGAAAGCAATGCCAACACCTTGTTGTGGCGACCAGTCACAACCTCGGGCCGGGCCCGGGCCGCAGCCCGCAGCGCCTCCGATGCAACGGCGTCGGCGCTCTGCCACCCCACCGAGGGCCACCGGTCGAGGTTCCAGCGGCCCCGCTCGTGGAACTCTGTGCGGGTCAGCCCCGGCAGCACGGTGGTTACCGTCACCCCGGTACCCTTGTGCTCCTCGTAAAGGCCTTCGCCCAGACTGGTGATGAACGCCTTGGTGGCTGCATATACCGCGGTCATGGGCAGACCCTGAATGGAGGCCATGGACGACACCAGGACTACTTGGCCCCGGCCCCGGGTGCTCATCGCCCTGAGCGCGGCATGGGTGAGCCCGGTCAGAGCCACCACGTTCACCCTGATGGTCTCGCTGACCCTTGCAGGGTCTTGAGCGTGGAACGGCCCCTCATACCCCAAGCCCGCATTGTTCACCAGCAGGTCGACGGGCGCTTCCTCGGCCCTCACCCGCTGCTCCACTCTTGCCAGCCCTCCAGGTTCGGACAGGTCAGCCGCCAGCACCTCCACCTCGGCCCCCGTGCCAACCGCCCGCAGCTCCCCCGCCAGTTCCTCCAGCCGATCCCCGCTGCGCGACACCAACACCAAGTCCACCCCGGCACCGGCAAGCTGCTGAGCCATCGCCCGCCCAATCCCCGCCGAAGCCCCGGTGACCAGCGCCCTCTCCCATCGAGGCTTCCGCGACCTTCCCAACTTGATTCCGAGCATCCTCATCCGATCCAAACCTGATGCACTCACAGCGGCCAAACTAGCGCCTGGCCGAACCCCGTCCATTGATCTGGCAGCTCAGCAGTATTCATTCACGAAGCAGGTTGCATAACGCTGCCGTTTGATATCATAATGCAAGCATGGCGAATGTGCTGGTCCGCAATCTCCCCGACGAAACACACACACTGCTCCAGCAGCGTGCGGCCCGCGAGGGCAAGTCGCTCCAACAGTTCCTAGTGGCAGAATTGCAGCGGTTAGCCGAGCGGCCATCAGTCCAAGATGTTCTGGAACGGGCCAGACAGCAGAGCAGCGGCCGGATCGGTCTCGCCGAGGCCGCCGAGTATCTGGCCGAAGAACGCCAGCAGCGTTGATAGTGGTGGACGCGTCGGTGGCGGTCAACGCCCTCGCCGACAATTCATCAGACGGCGACCGAGCACGGGCCGCGCTGCTGGCAGACCCCGACCTCGCTGCCCCTGACCTCATGAATGTGGAAGTCGTATCCGTGCTCCGCCAGTGGTGGCAACGGGGACAATTGAGCGATCAGAACATGCGCGAAGCAATTGCAAATTTGGCCGATCTGGATGTTGCCCACTATCCAACCCTGCCGCTCATGGCCCGCGACTACGAGCTTCGTTCCAACGTCACCCCTTACGACGCCGCCTACGTAGCCCTCGCTGAAAAGCTCGGCTGTCCTCTCCTAACCGCCGATATCAGACTGGCCAAAGCACCAGGCCCCCTCTGCCGAATCGACGTCATTTGAACATTCCCAGCTCAGACGTTTTCTGAATCGGACTCAAGACTCATTGCACAAATCCCATTGAGCAGATCACCCGAGGTTCGCGGCGGGCAAAGTCAGTATCGGGATAGGCGCAAAGCAGGTTGTCTTTGTGGAGTTTGACGATCAGGTCGGCCAAGTCAGCCGGTGACCGCCCTCTTAGGGCACCAGACAGGGTCTGCATGGTGGTGGGAAGCAGGGGAAAGCGGCGTAAGTCCTCCAGCGCTGCGTTCAAATCGTCCTCAGACACCAGCAGATTGAGTTGGGAGTGGGAGGTATGAGCTTTCAGCTTGTTGTAGCACTGGCCCCGTACCCCGGTTGGCACTACCGCGGTCTTCTCTGGTGGCGCGGTCAACGGCCCATCAAAGGCGGCGGCCACCATGTCGTGGTGGTCATCCCGGGGCGGGCGTGCCGGGGTATCAGGCTCACAGCGGGCCAGCCGGAGGGCTTCCTGGGGGCTTACCCGGTGGGCCTCCCCGCTGTGGCGCACGAAGGCGAACGCGTCCGATCCGGTCACTGTCTGCGAGTGAACCACTACCCCCGGCGAGCGAGACTCCCCTTCTCCGTTGTCAGGCTCGACCAACTGGGTGGCGTAGACCACGTCGGGCATGGACTCCACCCTTTTTGTTATTTCGGGATGGCGCTGCTCAGCAGACCGCCAGATTTCGTAGGCCATTGATACCGGGTCCACATCTTCGTAGCCCCCCAAGTCCCACTCGGAATGCTCGTCGTAGAGGCCGGCGACAACCTCCCGCTCTCGCTCGTCCCCAAAAAACTGCTCGTCGGAACCCAACAGCTTGGCGTTCTCCCCCAACCGGTCGCGGATGCGCTCTCGCAATTCAATCTCCGACTCCAACGAATCGGCGGGCATCAGCGAGTACAGCAGCACAGTCTGCGACTCCTGGCCGATCCGATCCACCCTGCCAGCCCGCTGTACGAGCTTCACGATGGCCCACGGAAGGTCGTAGTTCACCACGATGTGGGCATCCTGGAGGTTCTGCCCCTCAGACAACACATCGGTGGATACCAGCACTCGCAATTCGTACTCTCCATCCCGAAGCCCGAACGGGTGGGACCCAGGTGAGAACTTCCGGGCCAATTCCGTGGCTGCGCCGGTCCCACCGGTCACCACCTCCACACCTTCCACCCCCCGCTGCCGCAACGACCGGCTCACATAGTCAGCCGTATCGGAATACTCGGTGAATACCAGAACTTTCTCGTCAGCATGGTCATCCAATATCAATCGAGCCAGTACATCAATCTTCCCGTCGGCGGCCTGCTCCCAGCGCCCAAATCGGGCCAGCATCTGATTGATCACGGCGATGTCGTGCTCCAAATAGGTGGCGAAATCGTCTTTGAGGCACTCAGCCGGCAACCACCGCACCGGCTTGGGGTTCTTAGCAGCCAGGCGGGCGTAGGCATCCCCCGGTGAGATGTCGATGTCCTGGTCGCCGAACAGGCCGTCGTCTCCTTCGTCTTCGCCAGCAACGGCTCGGCCAGCCCACACCGCCTTGTCCACCGACCCAACCGGCACTGGCAATTCGTTTTCGACAGCGTAGAGGGTCGCTTGGTCGCGCAGCCGGTGGCGGCGGAGCGTGGCCAAGAACGCTGGTCCGGACGATGACAGCCGCTTGAACATCATCACCCGGTTGAACCCCGCCACACTCCCGTGGCCTGAACGCAACAGGTCGACGATGAGTTCCCGCTCGGGGTCGTCGGCAGCAGCGGCAAGGGCATCTGAGGTCAGGTGGTCGTATATGGCATAGCGGGGCAGGCGGAGCGACCGCACCGCGTCCAGAGTTTCGTCCGAGAGCATCTGGGCCACCGGATCGCCCTCGGCCACCGCCCGCTCGATGGGTTGGGCCAGCCGCTCGGGGAAATAGAACCGGCTCTTGTCGCCAAAGGTGAGGTACTTGCGGCCCGAGCGGTCGGAGCGGGCGTAGTTGTCCTCGATGAACCGCCGGGTGCGGCGCACCATGAACTGCGACATCAGGGATTGCCAGTCCTCGGAATACTCCGACTGCCGGAACGCGGCCAGCGATGCCATCCGCCCCTCGCAGCGAATGGAGAACTCATCCTCTCCAATCGCCCTGATGGCCTGCTCGGGGCGGACGCTCAACTCCGTGTCATCGTCCAGGAACAGCGAGAGCTGTCCGTCCAGGTCTTCCAAGCTCTTGTTGTAGGGAGTAGCCGACAACAACACGGCCGCGGAGTCGTTATCGGAGATATACCGACGCAAGGCCTCGTGGTCTTTGCGCTTGGGGTTGCGGAGGTTGTGCGACTCATCCACTACCACCAGCCGATGCCGAGGAAGCCGCTCCAAATCCCTGGTGACCATCGACAACGAAATCACCTCGCCGTGGAGCCGGTACTTCCTCATGTACGCCTCCCACATGGGAACCAAGTTCTTGGGACACACAACCAGCGTCTCCCATCCCTTATCCTCTTGGAGCAGACGGGCGATGGCACTGGCGACCATAGTCTTGCCCAAGCCCACAACGTCCCCGATCATCACTCCGCCCCGCTCGGTCACGATTCGGGCCGCGATCTTGACCGCGGCCTCCTGGAACTTCAGCAATTCGCGGGCCATCGACGCGGGCAGGCCGAACTGGATCAGACCCTCCCGGGCCTCACTGGAGAGGTGGTAGGCCATCTTCAGATACACCAGATAAGGATCGAGCGGTACCTCAGCAGCCCAAGACTCGTCCAACAACGCCACCAGCTCGGGGTTGACCGGCACCGTGAACGGGTCGTCCCAACGTTCAGCGAACCAGTCGGCCAGCTTCTGGGTGGAGTCGGTGTCGGTCACGTCCACGTTCAACTCGCCCTGCTCACGCAGGCCAGCCCTAGTGAGGTTGGACGATCCCACATAGCCGATGCGGGGAACGGGCACATCCTCTCGGTGGGCTAGATACAGCTTGGCGTGGAGCCGATCGCGCAGATACAGCCGTACATCCACATCACCGCTTTCGATCTGGTGCCTCAGCGCCCGCAGCGCAGCCTCGTCACTTGGAGTGGGAAGACCCACCTGAAGCTGAGACCGAAACTCTTCCACCGTGCTGTCCATCCGTTGCCCCGCCATCTCGCTGTCGGGCTCAGATACGGGCAGGGTGCTTACTAGGCGGCGCATCTCCTCTTGGGGATTCTCGGTCATCCCCACCAACAGCCGCGTCTTTCTGCCGGCCTCCCGACCCGATTCCCCCGGCAAGGCGGCTACCCGGTCAGCGATCAGCCCCCAACCCCGCAAGTTGAAATACCCCACCGCCGCGTCCAACGACCGAGAAGTCGCCAATGTGGCTGCCAGTGCCGCTTCCATCTGGGAGTCTTCGTCATCAGCTGTGAGATTGTCCAGAATGCGCGGCACGGCTCAGGCGTCCCTCTGCCCGAACGTCATCCGATCCCGAAGATTGCCCGCGGCCTCGTACTGCTCCCGGGTCAACCCCCACGCCTGTGCCAGCAACCAATCGGCTTCGTCGGTTATCACCCGGCACTCCGGCACTCGTAAGTCGTATCGGCCAACGTTCACCCCAGCATTCGCCTTCCACTTCAGGTGTTTGGGCATCTCATCTTGCAATGCCTTTGACCAGGCCAAAAGCTGCTCCACTAAAGTTACGAGTTCCATGTCACACGGGGGGCCGGAGGGCGAGCCCCCCGACGCTGCCGCGGACGCCAGCCGTTCGATGTCACACGGGAGTGCGGCCAGCACGCCCCGTGTTACATCGAACTCGTCCCCATAGGCCAGCCACCACAGATATGACCAACGACCCGTGAGAACGATGAATGCCATATCTCGGTGAACTTGCTCCCCAAAGAACAACCACTTCGATCTCTCCGACGCTGTGGAAGCTGGCATTCCAGTACTCAAATTGACCGTCGGTGGTTCATGGATATAGATGCCAAGGGCATACTGCGCGACGGTCTTGTAGCCCACAGCGTGCATTCCGCCGCGATCTAGGACTTCCTCTATCGGCCGACAATTCTTGGCTATCTTCTTGAGGGCACCGGCAACTCCATGATCGTCTAGAAACGGCCACTGTCGAATGTCGCCGCAACGCAGCAGCTCTGCATCGGCTCTTGTGTACTGCTGTGTGTCGAACAGGCTCCCCCTACCCTCCGTCAGCCATCGACGACACCGCGAAGTGAATAGCCCGGTGTTTCCAAAACGAGCAGCGACAAGAATGGAGTTTCGAACCCGTGCTGAACCGCTGAATAAGCCATCTGGAATGCGGGAGTATGAGGACACCCAGAGCGACGGAAAGCAGCTGGTCAAGTAGTTCCGCGCCGCCAGGAACCCCTTGTGGAAGCAAATGGAGTGCATGACGATCATGGCGAAGCGGCCTTGATCGTTGAGCAGGGTGGAGGCTCGCTCGGTACACGCGGCGTAGAGATCGGGGCAGTTTTGGGTCTCGTAGCCCTGCCAGGTGTACCCGTCCACCGCACCGGGTTTGACATAAGGCGGGTTTCCGATCACCACGTCGAAGCCGCGGCCGTGACCGTGGTCGCGCCACACCGATGGGAACTCGGCGAACCAGTGAAATGGCTGGTGCGACTCACGCCACTGCTCAAAACCGACTGACTCATCGCGCAGCTTATACAAGGCATCGTCCGCCAAATTGCGGGTGGCGTCGATCTGAGCGGTTAGTTGTTCTTTGCCGCTGTCGCCCGAGGAATGAGAGATCCCATCTGCCGTTTCACCCAACTGGGCGGCGGCAAATTCGTCGTAAGCCTCAGCGGCTTGTTGGGCGGCTTCCTCGGCCGTTGCCAGGCCTGGTGCCGACAGCAGAGAGGCACCGAAGCGTCGCTGGGCATCGTCGGGGTCGGCGATTCCCACCAGCAGGTTGCCCGACTTGATGTTGAAGTCCAAGTCGGGCAGTGGCTCCATGAGCGCGGCGTCGTCGAGCTGGGCGGCCAGTTTCAAGAACAGGCGCAGCTTGGCGATCTCTGCGGCCTCGCCCATCAGGTCGACGCCGTACAGGTTGTTGAGACAGATGGTCTTCAGCAGCCAATAGCGATAGCTGCGATGGCCTCGGGCTTCCTCCAAGAATTGGGCACTGACCCCCCCCCCCCCGCGGAAATCTCATCAGCGCGGTCGAATACCGCGGTGTACATGGGGTCGAGCACATCGAGCGCAGCCAGCAAGAACGCCCCTGATCCCACCGTGGGGTCGCAAACCGTAAGCCCTTGCAGCACATCAAACGCCTGCTGGCACTCTTCGGCCGAATTCAGTTGGGTGAAGTAATCGGTCATCAGACCGGCCATGTCCAGGTTGGCGGTCACCGCGTCGTCGATGCCGGTCACCCCGCCGCTGTCCACAAGCTGCACCAACTCGGCATGTCGCTTTCGCCGGTGGGTCACATCGCACCAACGCTCGCCGGGCAAAGCAAGGTCCAAAGACTCGTCGGGAAACTCGGAGGGCGGAAGTTCCCCCTCAGGAATGGGCTTGCCCGCCCCGAACCCGAGGCTGTGATGCAGGTAGCGCTCGCCGGAACCGGGCAAGAGCACGCAAGGGTCTTCCAAACCAGCCGCCACCAGTCGGTCGACCACCGCGGGGATAATGGCCGTGGCACTCATGTATCCGGTGACATCGGGCTTGGTGTAGTAGGCGCCCTTTTCCTTCTGGCCCTTGTCGGTGTAGTTGATGTACTGCTCGAAGATAAACCCCAAGATGTCAGGGTTGATCTCGTTGTTAGCCCCAGTCGGGCTCTCGTCAAGATGCCAACGCCACTGGTCGAAGAAGTCGAATATCTCCTCGAATGCCTGGTCGGGGATGTTGATCTCGTAGTCACGCTCCAGATCATGGCGCTCGAAGATGCCGCCGTCCACGTAGGGCACCTCGCCGCTGATCAGCTTGATAACAGGATCCTCCCAGGTCCGATCTCCGGATGGCGCCCCCAAACCAACATGGAATAACGGCAGCAGAAACCTGCGGAAGTAGGCATAGAACTGG
>JAJEDQ010000133.1 GCA_022821445.1 Acidimicrobiia bacterium
GGCGACACCACCCGCTCGCCCGACAGCTCATGGCGGTAGAGCACGTTTCCCTGACGGTCGACGATCTGCTCGATGAAGTAGGGCTCGTAGCGGATCCCACCGGTGCCGATCACCCCATAAGCCGATGCCATGTCGATGGGATGGACCTCTTCGGAGCCCAACGGCAGCGACGCCACCGCCTCCAACTCGGTGGTGATGCCCATCTTGGTCGCGGTGTCGACCACCGGCTGGATGCCCGCCACCCGGCCCAGCCGCAAGAACGCGCAGTTGGAGGACACCCTGATCTGGTTGTTGATGGTGTCCACCTGCCCGGGCGAGCTGGCGAAGTTGTTGGCCACATAGGGGTCGGGAACCCCACCGGGGTTGGGGATCTGGCAGGGACCCCTTCCGCTTATTCGATCGCTGGGCTGGTAGCCCTGCTCGAACAGGGCCATCATGACGAACGTCTTGAACGCCGACCCCGGCTGTCGAGTGCCCTGGGTGGCCAGGTTGAACTCCTCGGTGTCCTGGGCGAACCCCGGTCCGCCCACCACGGCTCGCACTGCCCCGCTGTCGGGCTCGAGGGCAGCAAGGGCCATGGTGGCCTCGACACCGCCGTGGTCGCCCTCGTTGTACTCCGCCAGGGTGGTGGCCACTGCGGCCTCGGCTTGTCGCTGGGAAACGGGATCGAACGTGGTGTATACGCTGAGGCCGCCGTTGAACACCAGATTGAACCGGTCTTCGGGACTCCCGCCCAGATACCGGGGGTCGTCCAGGAGCTGCTGCTTCACCTCTTCCACGAAATAGCTCTTGGGCGGCAACTCGATCTCATTGACCTCCTTGGGCAGCGGCTGGAGGTGGTACAAGTCGGCCTGTTCGGGGGTGATGTAGCCCAGCCCGGCCAGGCGGTTCAGCACGATCTGCCGCTGCCGAAGGGCCCGCAGAGGATTGTTGATGGGGTCGTAGCTGCTGGGATTGCTGATGAGCGCAGCCAGAAGTGCAGCCTCCCCCCATCCCAGATCGGAGGCATCCAACCCCCAGTACACCTCGGCCGCGGCCTGCACCCCGTAGGCGCCCTGGCCGAAGTACACCGTGTTCAGGTACAGGTTGAGGATCTCGTCCTTCTCCATCTCCCGCTCAAGGCGCTTGGCCATGGCCATCTCCTGGAGCTTGCGCTCGGCCTCCACCTTGTTGCCCACCACCAAGTTCTTGATGAGCTGCTGGGTGATGGTGGAGCCTCCCTGGGTGATGCCCCCGGCCCCCACGTTCTCGAGTCCGGCCCGGAACACCGCGCTGAGGTCGACGCCGGTGTGCAGGTAGAAGTTCTCGTCCTCGATGGCGATCACCGCGTGCTTCACATCTTCGGAGATGTCGTCTAGCTCCACCAAGACCCGGTTCTCCACGTAGCTGAACACGTCGATGACCTGGCGGTTGGCGTCGTAGACGTATGAGCGGATGGCCAGCTCGTCCAGGCTCACATCCTCGGCCAGGTTCACTTCCACCGGGGTGGACTCCCAGGACCTCAGCACATCAGTGGTCGGGGGCCACACCACGAACAGGGTGGCGGCCACGGCCAGCGCCAGCATGGGCATGAGCACGGCCAGACGGAACAGGTGGGACAGCCACCTCAGGAAGTCCTTCACCAGGCCCCCTGCGGTTCTGGCGGCAAAGTCAACAGCGGGTGCACCCTTCCCACAACAATGGCGATCTACAGGCCCCCAACGCTACCGGCCCGGCGGTCGACAGTGGGAGCGCACTACCGGCGACGTGGCAAGGGCACAGGCGATCTCAGTAGCTGCCGCCCAGCTTGGTGTGGTCCCAGCTGATGGTCTTCTCGGCTTTGATCACCACTGCGGTGCGCTTCAAGGCCATGTGCTCGGCTGCTTTGGACAGCATCTCCCGGTCGACGCCGGGGTTGTTGCGGACCATCACCTCCAGGGCGTAGCGGTGGACCATTTCGGGGTCGGTGTGCAGCTCGGCGTTCCCGTTGATGGCCACCCCGCGTAGCTTGTCGTACTCAAGGCCGTCCTCCATCAGCAGGGCGATGCGGTTGTCCCGCTCGAGGTTCTTGATCTTCTGCGACTTGGTGTAGGTCTCGAAAACGATGTCGCCGTCCACGACCGCGAACCACAGGGTGCTCAGATGAGGCGTCCCGTCTTGGTTGATGGTGGCCACCTGGAGGCTCTTCTGCTCCTCGATGAAGGCCTCGAGCTCTTCGGGAGTCAGGCGGATCTTGTCGCGTCGCTTAGCCATTTCTTCAGCTTCTCACACCGTCTGACGCAGCGGTCATTCGTCCAACAGCGCTCGAGCCCGGCGGGCGAGCGACTCATCCACCATTTGGCCCTCGAAGGCCACTGACGCCTCGCCCCGAGCCTGGGCTTCGTCCCAAACAGCCAGCAGGGCCCGAGCTCGTTCCCGCTCCTCGGGTGATGGGGAGAAGCACTGGTTGGCCAGCGGCACCTGGGCCGGATGGATGCAGAGCTTGCCGTTGTAGCCAATGGACCGCCCTAGGGCGGCGTCGGCCAGAAAGCGCTCATCGTCGCCGAACGCGGTCACTACCTGATCGAGCACCGGCACTCCAGCCAATCGGGCGGCCAGCGCCACCTGCGAGCGAGCATAGAGCACCTCGAAGCCGTCGTCGGTGCGCACACCGCCCATGTCGGTGATGTAGTCCTCGGCTCCGAAATAGGCGATCTGAACGCCGGGATGATCCAGCACATCGGCCACCTGGGCCACTCCGGCGGCGGTCTCGATCCCGGCAATGAGCCTGAGGTGCTCCCGGCCCGCTTGGGCTAGCAAATCTCGTACCGCATCTACCTGAGCGGCGCTCTCCAGCTTGGGCACCACCACCCCGGTCAGCTCCGCGGCCAGTCCCTCGGCCACATCGTCGGCGAACCACTCGGTTCCCGGCGGATTGACCCTTTCGAAGATGGCCAGATCGGGGTGCTGTTGGCGCAGTTCGGCGGTCGCGGCGCGGGCTTGGCCCCGGGCCTCGGCCTTGGCGGCGGGGGCCACCGCGTCCTCCAAGTCGAGGACCACCCCGTCGGGGCCGCTGCGGGGCAACTTGGCGCACATGTCGGGGCGGCTGGCCGGGGCGAACAGCAGGCTGCGAAGCCGGGGCAGCGCGCCTTCTGTCGGGAGATTCTCAGTCATACCAGCTCCGGTCGGTTGCGGAAATGGTCCAAAGCCTCGGGGTTGTCCAGGGCTTCTATGTTGACGATGGGCCGCCCGCAGATGGCGTCGCGCACCGCCAACTCCACCGTCTTGCCGCTGCGGGTGCGGGGGATGTCGTCTACCGCGCCGATCACCGCGGGCACATGCCGGGGGGAGGCCCCGGCCCGGATGATCGCTCTGATGGCGGCCTGCAATTCCTCGTCGAGGCGAATGCCGTCGGCCAGCTTCACGAACAGCACCACCCGAGTGTCGCCGTCGACGGGCTGGCCCACCACCACGCTCTCGACCACCTCGTCCATGGCATCCACCAGGCGGTAGATCTCGGCGGTGCCGATTCGCACCCCGCCGGGGTTCAGAGTGGCGTCGGAACGGCCGGAGATCACGAACCCGCCGTGCTCGGTGGCGCGGATGTAATCGCCCTGGTGCCACCGATCCTCAAACCGGTCGAAATAGGAGGCCCGATACCGCTCATCGCCCCCCTCGCCCCAGAACCGGAGAGGCTGCGACGGGAACGGCGAGGAGCAAACCAGTTCGCCGAACTGCCCGGTTTCGAGCCGCGAGCCGTCGCCATCGAGAACCTGGATGTCCAGCCCCAGAGCAGGCCGCTGGATCTCGCCGGTCCACACCGGGGCAGTGGGATCGCCGAGCACCAGGCAGCCGCAGAGGTCGGTGCCTCCCGAGATGGAAGCCAGGTGAACGTCGGCTTTGACCTCGCGGTACACGTAGTCGAATCCGTCGGGCGACAGCGGCGAGCCAGTAGAGCAGATGGTGCGCAGCGTGCTCAGGCCGTGGGTGCGGCGGGGCGCCACCCCGGCTTTGCGCAGCGAGTCGATGTATCGGGCCGACGTGCCGAACAGGGTGACGCCGGCTCGGTCGACCAAGTCGAACAGGGTGTCCGGGTTCGGATGCACGGGGTTTCCGTCCCAAACCACCGCCGCGGCCCTCGAGGCCAGGGCGGAGGCCAGCCAGTTCCACATCATCCAGCCGGTGGTGGTGAAGTAGAGCACCCGGTCGCCGGGGCGCACATCGCAGTGCAGCTGGTGCTCGCACAGGTGCTTGAGCAGGATCCCGCCCGCCCGGTGGACGATGCACTTGGGCCGCCCGGTGGTGCCCGAGGAGTACAGCACATACAGCGGCTGGTCGAAGGGAAGCTGCTCAAACTGGATTGCCCCCGGCGGATGGGGCTCGATCCAGGCGTCGAAGTCCACGGTGCCCTCAGGCGGGCTCTGTTCTGAATGCAGGCGGCTCAGCACCACAGTGACCTCCACGGTGGGGAGTCCGGCCTGTACCTCTCCCAGCCGTTCCCGGCAGTCGAATTCTTGGCCGCCGTAGACGTAGCCGTCCACAGCGAACAGAACCGCGGGCTCGATCTGGCCGAAGCGGTCGAGCACCCCGGCGGTGCCGAAGTCGGGAGACGTGGATGAGAACACCGCCCCGACCGAGGCCGCGGCCAGCATCACCGCGTAGGCCTCGGGCACGTTGGGCATCCAGCACGCCACCCGGTCGCCGGGGCCCACCCCCTGGGCCCGCATGGCTGCGGCCAGCCGAGAAACGAGCGCCCGCAGCTGGCCCCGTGAGGTCTCGGTGTAGACGCCGGATTCGTCGGCGAACACCATGGCGACCTCGTCATCGCCCCCGTCCAGCAAATTCTCGGCGAAGTTGAGCCGCGCGCCGTCGAAGAACCGCACGTCGGCCAGGTGCTCGGCCTCCACCACCGAAGCGCTCCACCGCTCCGAGGCCACCACTCCGCAGAAGTCCCACACCGCCGACCAGAAGGCACCCGGATCTTGCACCGACCACCGGTGCAGCCGTTCAAATCCCCCCTCAGCCACGATGTCGATGCCCGCACCCGCACTGAATCGGGCCAGATTGGTGTGGGCAGCCTTGTCCCGGTCAGGGGTCCACAGCGGTCGGGTGCCCATGGTCAGACGATATTGGGGTCGGCCAGCCACCACCACCAAGCCGCAGCCGCCACCGCTCCGGCAACTAGGGCGACGATGAAGCCCCGTTTGGCCAGCTTGTACAGGAACACCAGCGTGGCCAACACCGCGATGACCACTGCCGCCAGCGCCAGTTCGGGATTGGCCGTGGCCAACTCGATCAACTCGTCAGGAATCTCGTCCCGGACATCGGACGGCAAGCATTCAAGAGCGCTTTCGGGGAGTTTGTCGATGACCCCGTTCCGCAGGTCTGCCAGCAGATCGGAGTCGACGCAGTCCAGCCCATCGGGCAGTTCCTCGGTCTGCCCCTGCATTTGCACCCCGACATTCTCGCCTGCCAGCCCGTCGATTCCGCGCACCCCTGCTAAGGGCGCTGCAAATGCTGCGGTCGGTGAGGCCTACCGCGGGTCGGACAGCTTGACCAACTCCCCAGGATGCCGGTGCCGAGTTGACTGCTGCTGCTAGCCCAAATCAGCCAATTTGACCAGTTCGGGCTCGATGCGCTCCACGCCTGCGGTGGGCAGGAAGAACCGCCAGAAGATGCTGCCGGTGGGGCGGCCCTCGGTGTCCAGCCAGTTGTATACGCCGGGGTCTTCGTGGGCGATGACCATCTTGAAGGTGCCGTCGGCCTCCAGGGTGGTGTTGGCCCGGTTGCGGCTGGTGACGCGGTTGCCGTAGTCGTAGGTCTGCCCCGCAGCGGTCCACAGGCACACATTGCCAAATTTGCACTCCGGCCACCGCCCCGTCATCACCAGCGCCTCGTCGGGGCCGAGCACATAGCGCCCCATGGTGTAGTAGGCATCGAAGGCCGCGAAGCCCATAGTGCCGGGCGGCTGCGGATCGGGCAGCACGTTGGGCTCTCGGCTAACCCACTCCGGCATGGGATAGGTGCCGGGGATGGGCTGCTGGATGGTCTTGCCCAGCACATGGTTGTTGACCCGGCCGATAGCCGCGGCCACGGTCTCGTCGTTCCAAAGCGTGGCTGGCCCCACCGGCGAGAGGCACTCGATGGTGAGGGGGATGTGAAGCGACTCGTCGGCCGCGGCCGGCTTGGGGACCTCGAAGTAGTGCCGGGTGGTGATCCGACCCGCATCGGCGGGCAGGTCGAGCCAGTTGCGGTCCCGGGGCTCGCCGCCGAGGAACACCTCGTAGTGGCCGTCGGCGTCAACGTCGATGTCGTCGTCGTTGAGCACTCCGCCGGTGCCGGTGGCATATCGGCCCTCAGATGAGCCCAACTCCACGGTGAACGACGTGTAGACGGCTCCGGCCAAGTTGCCGGTGACCCGATAGGCCAGATCGCCTCTCACCGGTGCCTCGAAGTACACCGCGTCGGCGTTGTCGCCGGTGAACTTGCGGGTGGGCGACACGATCCGACGCCACACCGGGCGCTCGGGATCGAACTCGGCGTGGGAGAACAGGGCCGACTGGAGGATGTGCAGCACCAGGCGGTGGCTGTCGGCGATGGCCTGCTCGCCGGACACCCCCCATTCCTCGCCGCAGAAGCGTTTGCTCACCTCGCCCAACGCATCAACCATCTCCGCCCACGCGGCCTGGGTCTTGGTCTGATCAGCCATAACGATCTCCCCCTTTTGGATTGTCGCGGGACGTTACCGCAGTGGCCTGAACTCGCCACCATCCACCAAACCGTCACCCACCGTCGGTATGGTCGAAACGTGAATTCGGCCCTCGTGGACACAGTGATCGACACTGCGGCAGGCGCTTCCGTCGAAGCAGTTCCTGAGGCGCTGCCTCGGCTGCCGATCCGCGTTATCCGCAGTCCGAGGCGTCGAAAGACGGCCGCGGCCAAGATCCTGCCCGACTGCATTGAAGTGCGAGTTCCCGCGGGAATGACCCCCGATGCGGAGGCCGAGATGGTGGCCAGCCTGGCGGTCCGCCTCGAGCGCAAGCGGGCCGCCGAGGCCGGCGGGGTGAATTTGGCCGAGCGAGCCTTCAAGCTGGCCTCCCGCTACGGCCTGCCCCAACCGGAGTCGGTCGCCTGGGCCGAGCAGAACGACCGCTGGGCGTCATGCACCTCGGCCCGGGGCACCATCCGCATATCCACCCGCTTGGCCCGAGTGCCGGGCTGGGTGCTCGACGCGGTCATCGTCCACGAGTTGGCCCACCTCAGCGAGCCCAACCACAGCCCCGCCTTCTGGGAACTGGCCAACCGCTACCCCCGCCAAGAACGGGCCTCCGGCTTCCTAGAGGCCATGTCCGCAGGCCACTCCGACCCCTGCCATACGGTCTGACGCCGCCAAAGGGCTGAATCGCGGCGGGTCTTGACCTGGCCCTCTGATCGCGGCCCGTGTTCGAGGGTGAGGCAGACTGTGCGCTGATGGGCGAGCGGATCTTCTATGCGGCCAGCGTACACGATGAGGCCGAGATCGAGGCGGTGACAGAGGTGCTGCGGGGCGGGGCGGCAGCGCTGTGGCCGGGTCGCAACGTGACCGCCTTCGAGTGGGCGGTGGCCGAGCGGTTCGGCAAACAGCGGGGCCTCATGTGCAACTCGGGGTCTTCCGCGCTGTATCTGGCGGTGGAACTGGCTGACCTGCCGCCGGGCAGCGAGGTGATCACCGCCGCGGTGACCTTCTCCACCGATGTGGCCCCGCTGGTGCGTGCCGGGCTGGTGCCGGTGTTCGCCGACGTGGACCCCGACACCTACCAGATCGACGTCGATTCCATCGAGGGCCTCATCAGCCCCGACACCCGGGCCATCTTGGCCCCCAATCTCATCGGCAACGCCCCCGACTGGGATGCCATCCGGACCATCGCCGACCGCCACGGGCTGTTCGTCATCGAGGACAGCTGCGACGCCCTGGGCCCGATGCTGCGGGGCACACCCACCGGCACCCGCAGCGATCTAACCGTCACCAGCTTCGCGTCGTCGCACATCATCACCTGCGCGGGCAACGGCGGCATGGTGCTGCTCGACGACGAGGACCTGCGGGACCGGGGTCTGCTGCTGCGCCGCTGGGGGCGCCGCTCCGAGCTGCACTTCTATGGCTCCAAGCGCCGAGACCGGAACTTCTGGGAGGAACTCGACGGCGTCCAGTACGACAACCAGTTCATTTTCGACGAGCTGGCCTGGAACTTCGAGCCCTCCGAGATCGGGGCCGCATTCGGTCGCCAGCAGCTCCACAAGGTGCCCCAGAACTTCGCCCGGCGCACTCGAAGCTTCGATCTCTATACCGACTTCTTCTTGAACCACTCCGACCGCTTCCGCCTCCCTCACCAGACCGAGGGGCTGGACACCGCCTGGCTGTGTTACCCGCTCACCATCGCCCCCGAAGCCGGCTTCGTGCGCGCCGACCTGCAAGCCCATCTCGACGGCAACGGCGTTGACACCCGCACTGTGTGGACCGGCAACGCCACCCGTCAGCCGTTCATGGCCGGAGTGTACTTCCGCCAACCCGAAGCCGGGCTCCCCAACGCCGACGCCATCATGGAACGGGGCGTGGTGCTCCCCATGAACCACTCCCTAGACGACGATGACATCGGCTACGTGATCAGCCTGGTGGAGGATTTCCTCGCCAAGCTCTAGAGACCGCACCGCCACCCGGACACTGCTAATCAAACTGTCCTCGCTTACTCTTTCAGCCAACACATAGACCGAGGAGAACCCCATGCGCGGCGCCGTTTTGCACACCAGTCCTGGCGAGTTGGTGGTCGAGAACCTGACCGTTGACAAGCCCAACGCCAACGAGGTGCTCATCAGCACCACCCACGCCGGGCTGTGCCACTCCGACCTGCACTTCATGGACGGCCACTGGCCCGTTGAGAACTCGATGGTGATGGGCCACGAGTCTGCCGGTGTGGTTGCCGCAGTGGGCGAAGACGTGACCTACGTGAAGCCCGGCGACCACGTCATCACCTGCGTGTCGATGTGGTGCGGGGTGTGCCGCTCCTGCTTAGAAGGCAAGCCCTACATGTGCCTCGACGGCGACTCCATGCGCTCGGGCCGCCCCACGCCCTCGCTGCGCTTCGACGACGGACGGGCTTGCACCGCTTTTGCTGGACTGGGATCGTTCGCCGAGGAGCTGCTGGTTCATGAGCGGGGAGTGGTGAAGATCCGCGACGACATGCCGTTGGACCGGGCCGCTCTGATTGGCTGCGGGGTGACCACCGGGCTCGGCGCCGTCATGCGCACCGCAGCGGTACCAGCAGGATCGAGCGTTGTGGTGATCGGCTGCGGAGGCATCGGGCTGTCGGCCATACAAGGCGCCCGGATCGTGGGGGCCACGCCAATCATCGCGGTGGACGTCTTGGCATCCAAGCTGGAAAGCGCCCTGACCCTGGGTGCCACCCACACCATCAACGCGTCGGAGACCGATCCGGTGGCCGTGGTACACGAGATCACCGGCGGCGGCGCCGACTTCTCCTTCGAGGCCATCGGACTGACGGCCACCGCTGAGCAGAGCTGGGCCATGGTCGGCAAAGGCGGAACGGCCACGATCATTGGGATGCTGCCCGTCACCAGCCACATCAGCATTCCCGGCGCAGAGATAATGATGAGCGAGAAGAAGCTCCAGGGATCGCTGATGGGCAGCAATCGCTTCCGCTTGGACATGCCCAAGTTCATCGACCTGTACCTGGACGGGCGGCTCAAGCTGGACGAGATGGTGTCGGCCACCATTGATATCACTGAGGTGAACGACGGCTACGCCGCCATGAAGGCGGGCGAGACCCTGCGCTCGGTGATCGCCTTCTGAGCAACCCCTCCCCTGCTGCAACATCGAAAAGGAGCACCACAATGGGACAACTGGACGACCGGGTGGCGGTGGTCACCGGCGGAGGCGACGGCATCGGCCACGGGATCTGCCGGCGGTTCGCGGCCGAGGGGGCCAAGCTGCTGGTCACCGACATCGACAACGACGCTGCCGATCGGGTGGCCGGTGAACTGCGCGAGGAGTTCGGCGCCGACGCCCGGCCGATGCGGGTGGATGTGGCCGACAAGGGCGAGGTGCTGGCCATGGTGGACGCTGCGGTCGACCAGTGGAGCCGTCTGGACGTGCTCATCAACAACGCCTGGGGCGGAGGGGAGCTGTGCCGGGTGGAGGTCAAGACCGACGAGCTCATGAACGACGCCATGCACGTGGGGCTGTACGGCCCGCTGTGGGCCATGCAGGCCGCCTTCCGGGTGATGCGCGATCAGCAGTACGGCCGGATCGTCAATCTGTGCTCGCTCAACGGGGTGAATGCCCACATGGGCACGCTGGAGTACAACTGCGCCAAAGAGGCGTTGCGGACATTGAGCCGCACCGCGGCTCGAGAGTGGGCCACGTACGGCATCGTGGTGAACGTGATCTGTCCGGGGGCCAAGACCGCGTCGGCCCGCCGGGTGGAGCAGATGATGCCCGATCTCATCCGCAACGCCGAGGCGGCCAACCCCATGGGCCGCATGGGTGACCCCGAGGGCGACATCGCCCCGGTGGCCTTGTTCTTGTCTTCCGAGGATGCCCAATACGTCACCGGCAACACGCTGTACGTGGACGGCGGCAGCCACATCAACGGCGCAAACTGGGCCCCCGACATGCCCGAGACTGAGTAGCGCCGACACCGCAGGCGTCAGACCGAGACAGCGTGATCAGCAAGCCAAACCGCCGGCATCGGACCGAAGGACCGTAGTGGACAAAGACAGATCAATGGCCGGAAAGGTGGCCATTGTCACCGGGGCGGGGCCGGGGGTGGGTCGGGCCAGTGCGCTGGCCATGGCTGCCGACGGGGCCGACATCGCCTTGGCCGCCCGCCGGATCGAGCCGCTTGAGGCGCTGGCCGCTGAGATCGCTGAGGCCACCGGTCGGCAGGTGATCGCTGTGCCCACTGACATTTCCGACCTTGCGTCGGCCGCGGCGCTGTCCGACACCGCGGCCGCTGAGTTGGGGCGGGTGGACGCGGTGGTGAACGTGGCCACCGCCGGCGGCGCCCGCGCTGCGGTGGCCGACATCGACTGGGACGAATACCGCCATTCCTTCGAGCTCAACGTGATCGGCACTCTGGAGGTGAGCTGTCGCGCCGCCGAGCACATGAAGGCCGCTGGCGGAGGATCGATCGTTCAGATCAGCACGCTCAGCACCCACTCGGTGCCTGAGAAGATGGCCATCTACACCTCCACCAAGTCGGCCATGCACACCGCCTCCATGGTGATGGCCCGAGAGCTTGGGCCCCACAACATCAGGGTGAACATCGTCACGCCGGGCTACATCACCGGCGACAATCTCGACCGGCTGTGGAGCAACATCGCCGAGCAAACCGGCAAGACCGCCCAACAGGTCTCCGACCGGGCCGCCCGGGCCGCGGCCCTCAACCGCCACGTCGACCCCGAAGACATTGCTGAGGCGGTGCTGTTTCTGGCCTCCGAACGGGGCCGGGGGGTGACCGGCCAGGAGATCATCGTGGACGCCGGCCAGGTGATCGGTTGAGCCAGCCGGCCTAGGCCGGCTCTTTGGCCAGTACGTCGGCCATGGTGTCGAAGAGGATGCCGATCTCGTGGTCGGTGATCACCAGGGGCGGGCACATGGCCAGCCCGGTGCCCACCGGACGCAGCACCACTCCGGCCTCCAGCAATCGCATCCGGGCGGCCGCGGCGTCATGTCCCAGCTCGGCGGCGTACACCGCTCCGGCGCCCCGGTAGCTCTGGATGATCCCGTCGGCCTGAAGGGCGGCCAGCCCCTCGGTGAGCTTTTCGGCCAGGTGCGGCACCCTCCCCAAGAGCTGCTCTTTTTCCATTAGGGCCAGATTGGCCACTCCGGCGGCCATACAGGCGGGGTGCCCGGCGTAGGTGTACCCGGTGCGCAGCGTGTAGCCGGGCTGTTCCAGCACGTCGCAAACCACCCGGCTGGCGATCACCCCACCCACCGGCTGGTAACCGGAGGTGACCCCTTTGGCGAACGTCATCAGGTCGGGCATCACCCCGTAGTACTGGGCCCCAAACCATTCTCCGGTGCGGCCAAATCCGCAGATCACTTCGTCGAGGATCAGAAGCGCCCCGTGCTGGTCACACAGTCGCCGCAGTCCCTCCAGATAGCCGTCGGTCGGCGGATATACGCCCCCAGCCCCTTGAAGCGGCTCGGTGATGACGGCGGCCACCCGGCCCTCGTTGGCGGCCATCGTGGTGCTCACCGCCTCGATGTCGTCGCGGGGCACCTCGATGAAGTGGGGCACCAGATCACCCCACCCCTCCCGGTTGCCGGCGATGCCCTGGGCCGTGGTGCCCCCGAAGTTGGTGCCGTGGTAGGCGTCGGTGCGCCGGATGATCACCTGGCGGTCGGTATCGCCCTGGAGCTGGTGTACCGCCCGGGCGATCTTCAGGGCGGAGTCCACCGCCTCCGACCCCGAGCCGCAGAAGAACACCCGTCCATCGGGATGCGGCGACCGCTCGACCACCATCGAGGCCAGCTCTTCGGCCGGCTCGTTGGTGAACGGGGCGAACGTTTGGTAGGCGTCCAGCCGCCGCATCTGGTCGGCCACCGCGTCGATGATCTCGGCCCGGCCGTGGCCCACTTGGCAGTACCACAGGCTGGCCAGCGCATCCAGATAGCGGTTGCCCTGATCGTCCCACAGCGTGCAGCCCTCAGCCCGCACGATGGTGATGAAGTCGTCGGCCGCGGGTGGGGTGAATCCATGCAAGAACTTGGTTGGCACCGCCGAATTCTACCCACCGCCAATTCACTTGCCGACCACCGGGAGTGGGATAGTGCGGGCATATGAAGCTGGGAATCGGTGTGGACATATGGAACCAGGCCAGGCTGGACACCTCGCTGGCCGAAGAGCAGCTGGCCAGGGTGCAGCTGGCCGAGCGACTGGGCTACGACTCGGTGTGGTCGGCAGAGATCTACGGTGTGGACGCCATCACCCCTCTGGCCTGGATCGCGGCCCACACCCGCCACATCCGCCTCGGCACCGCGGTGTGCCAGGTGGCCGCCCGCCCGGCGGTGACCGCCGCCATGCAATTCGGCACCCTGGAGGCGCTGGCCGGGCCGGGGCGGGCCATCTGCGGGTTGGGCCTGTCGGGCCCCCAGATCGTGGAGGGGTGGTACGGCCAGCCGTGGGGCAAGCCCAATGCGTTGCTGCGCGACTACGTGTCGATCATCAAAAAGGTGTTCGCCCGAGAGGGCCCGTTGTCCCACGACGGAGCGCAGATCAGCCTGCCCTTTACCGGCGAGGGTGCCCTGGGTGTGGGCAAGCCGCTCAAGTCGATCCTGCACATGAACCCCGACATCCCGGTGTTCTTGGCCACCGGCGGGCCGGCCAACACCGCGCTGATGGCCGAGCTGGCCGACGGGTGGCTGCCGCTGGGCTACACACCGGGCAGCGCCCACCTTTACACCGAGGCCATCCAGAAGGGCCTCGACCGGGCCGGGCGCACTTGGGACGACATCGAGATCCAAGCCGGGTCCCGAGTGTCGATCACCGACGACGTGCAGGGGGCCATCGACGAGGCCAAGCCCCAGTTCGCCTTTCTGGTGGGGGGATACGGCACCCGGGAGTATAACTTCCACCGCGATGCCATGGTACGGCGGGGTTTCGGCGAGGCCGCCGAGCGCATCCAGGAGCTGTTCATGGCCGGGCGCCGCGACGAGGCGGTGGCCGCAGTGCCCGACGAGTACATCGACGACGGCGCGCTGATCGGCCCCCGCCAGCGCATCAAAGAGCGCTTCGCCCGCTGGTGCGACACCAAGGCCACCGGCCTAACCATCCGGGCCGACACCGACGAGGAGCTCGCCTACATCGCCGAACTCGCCGAGGCCCGGCCCCGGCTGGACAGCGCATCGTAGTCTCGGCCCGTGAACCATCCGCCTTATCTGTGTACCGGCACGCTGGGTCGGATCCCTTGGGAGGAAAAGGCTCGGATTGCCTCGGCCGCCGGGTTCGCCCGGCTGTCGATTTACGGCTGGGAGCACCGCAAGCTGCACGAGCGGGGATGGGACGACGGTGCGGTGCGAGAACTGCTGCACGACCTCGATCTGCGAGTGGCCGAGTACGACGGCGTGGTGATGACCATGCGGTCCCCCGAGGGCGCCGAGGATGCGGTGGCTGCGGCTGCTGCCCTGCGGGCCCGGTCGATCACCGTGTTGGAGCACTCCGACTGGACCCCCGGTGAGAACATTGCCCAGGCCGCGGCCACCTTGGCTGAAGTCAGCGACCAAGCCGCTGAGCACGGCATCTTGGCCCTGATCGAGCCGTTCGCCTGGTCGCCGCTGAACGACCACCGGGTGGCCGCCGAGATTGTCGAGCGGGCCGACCGGCCCAACGCGGGGCTGCTGCTCGACACCTGGCATCTGTGGCGGGGACCGGAGCGCGGGCGGCTGGATCCGGCCATCGACCCAGCCATGATCAAGGAAATCCAAGTGGGTGACACCGGGCCTGAGCCCGAAGGAAACCCGACGGGCGAAGAACTCAACTACGAGTGCATTCACCGCCGCTTGATGCCCGGCGAGGGCCGCGGAGACATCGCCGGGATGCTGGCTGAGTTCGCCGAGCGGGGGGTGGACGCCCCGCTTGCCGTCGAGGTTTTCTACCAATCGCTCGACGGCATGGACCCGGCTGAGGCGGCCCGCCAGTCGATGGCCTGCTTCAAGAGAATGAGAGCTAGATTGGCCTTGTGAGCACTGAAGGAATCCCCCAAGAAGTCGACGACGCCATCGATGCCCTATTAGCCGAGCACGACCCCACCACCATGTCAGTGGAGGAGTTCCGCGGCTACCAGTACGACGCCGGCCTGGCCTGGGTGCACTTCCCGGTGGGCTTCGGAGGCCTCGATCTGGCCCCCCGCTATCAGCGCCACATAGAGGTCCGCCTGCGCGAGGCAGGCGCCGGACCGGCCGATCCCGGCAGCTTCTTCTACGCCCTGGCCGGGCCCACCATCGTGACCCACGGCACCGACGAACAGAAGAACCGCTTCCTGCGGCCCATGTTCACCGGCGAGGAGCGCTGGTGCCAGCTGTTCTCTGAGCCGGGGGCGGGCAGCGACTTCGCTGGGCTGGCCACCCGGGCGGTGCGCGACGGCGAGATGTGGACAATTGACGGCCAGAAGGTGTGGAACACCCTCGCCCACCTGGCCGACCGGGGCATGCTGGTGGCCCGCAGCAACCCCGAGTCCCCCAAACACAAGGGCATGACCTACTTCGCGCTCGACATGCACGCCGAGGGAGTGGAGGTGCGCCCGCTGCGCCAGATCACCGGTGAAGCCGAGTTCAACGAGGTGTATATGACCGGCGTGCAGGTGCCCGATTCCGACCGCATCGGCGACGAGGGCCAGGGCTGGGGCGTGGCGCTAACCACGCTAATGAACGAGCGCACGTTCATCGGGGGCGGGGGTTCACCGAAGCGGGGCTCAGGCAGCATCGCCGAGCTGGTGCGGGTGTGGTCGGATCTGCCCGACGAGCATCGCACCTCGGCCCGCTTGGACCGGGTGATGACGCTGTGGAGCCAGGCCGAGACCCTGAGGCTCACCAACATGCGGGCCTCGCAAAATCGCCGGGCGGGTAACCCCGGCCCCGAGGGCTCAGTGGCCAAGGCCATTCACGCCGAGCTGAACAAGTCCATCTTCGAGGAGTGCGTGAACCTCAAGGGTCCGGCCGGCTCGATAGGCCTCGACTACACCTTCCGCCGACCCGACACGGTGTCGGAGACCGGCGCCGAGTACGGCATCGGCCACGCCTTCTTGAGGTCCCGGGCCAACTCCATTGAGGGCGGCACCACCGAGATCATGCGCAACATCCTGGGCGAGCAGATTCTCGGCCTCCCCGGCGAGCCCCGAGTGGACAAAGCCATCCCCTGGAACGAAGTCCCCCGCAACTAGCTTCGGCCATTACCCCACTTCGAGGGGGGAACGGCCAAACCTGCGGTTGAGCCAGCCGATGACCGTTTCGGCCAATGCCTCTGGCTGTTCGGGCAGCAGGGCGTGGCCGGCGTCGGGGATAACCACCACTTCCACCCTGTCGCCGACGGCCTCTGCCAGGGCATCGGCGTTGGCGGGCACGGCCAGGCGGTCGTCGGCGGGCTGTACCGCCAGCATGGGGGCGGTGCCTCCGGCCCACCAGTCGCCCACCGGGGTGGACACGGTGGCCTGCTCTTGAGATCGGGCCAGCTTCCCGAACCAGCCGTCGGCCCACACTCTGGCGTCGTTGCCCGGCGCGAAGAACGCTCGCCCCACCGCATCGAGGCGAGCTTCAGGCGGGTTGCGGGGGTCGAAGATCGTCCGCATCGCGACGGCCATTTCGTCGGAAACTGGAATGAATCCGCCGCAGGCCAAAAGCACCAGGCCCTCCACCAGCTCGGGGTGGTTGGTGGCAGTCATGCGGGCGATCCGGTTGCCGTAGGCGTGCCCGACGATCAACGCGGGGCCGTTGCCGAGCTCGGTGATCACCGCGGCCACATCGTCGGCCAGCGTCGCCAGGGTCTCCTCTCGGTCGGGCACCGCGCTGGCCCCGACGCCTCGGGGCTCAGGGCAGGCCACCCGATAGCCCGCAGCAGCCACGTCGGCGGCCCACCGGTCGAAATCGGCCGCCCCCCGGCCCAGCGACGGCAGCATCACCACCAGCGGACCCTCGCCTTGGACGTGGACTTCGATAGGTCCGTTTTCGGTGAGCACCATCACGATCTGAGACTGTAACCCAGAGGCAATTAGGCCGAGCAGGCCAGTACATGTGACCGGCCTCTGATATCGCCGGTTAGCCTGTCGGCCAAGTGCCAGTCGCCGATTCCGCTGCTCCGCTTCTGTCCGTCGAGGACGTGCACAAGTCGTTCGGCGCCACCAAGGTGCTGGTCGACTTCAATCTGACGCTGCAAGCCGGGGAGATGCTGTCTCTATTGGGGCCGAGCGGATGCGGAAAGACCACACTGCTGCGGCTCATCGCCGGCTTGGAGCAAGCCGATAAGGGCAAAATCGCTTTGGATGGAAACGCAGTGGATGGCCACCGCTCCTGGATCCGCCCTGAGGATCGCCAGGTGGGCATGGTGTTCCAAGACTGGGCGCTGTTCCCCCACCTAGATGTGGCCGGCAACGTGGGCTACGGGGTCCCCCGACGTCAGCGAATCGAAGAGGTGGCCAAAACGCTGGAGCTGGTGAACTTGCCGGGAATGCAGGAACGCACCCCCGACACCCTCTCGGGCGGCCAGCAGCAGCGGGTAGCGCTGGCCCGGGCCATCGCCCCCAAGCCCAAAGTGCTCTTGCTGGACGAGCCCTTCTCCAATCTGGACGCCGCTCTGCGGCGCGAGGTTCGCTCCGAAGTGCGCGAGCTGCTGCGCGATGCCGACATGACCGCGGTGTTCGTGACCCACGACCGGGAGGAGGCATTGGCGCTGGGCGATCGGGTGGCGGTGATGGACGCGGGCCGCATTGTGCAGACCGGATCGCCGTCTGAGGTTTACCATCACCCGGCCACACCCTGGGTGGCGGCGTTCGTGGGCGCGGTGTCGATGTACCCCGCGGAGGCCGCGGGCTCCACAGCCGAAACCGATTTCGGGCCTGTTCCCCTCATCGAACCTCGTCAGGGCCCGGTTGAGGTGGCGGTCAGGCCCGAGGACGTGGACCTGCGCGCGGCCGAGGGGGAGCGTGCCACCCACACCGTGGAGAACTTCGAGTTCCAGGGTGCTGATGCCGTGGTCACCGTGGCCAACCCCAACGGAATCCGTCTCCGCGTGCGAGTCAGCGGCACGCAGAGCTTCTCCTCCGGCGACCGGGTCGCCCCCTCCTACATCGGTCCGCCTGCGGTGGCTTTCGACCGCAGCTGATCCCGACCATCAATCGACGACGACAAACTCCAGACTGTTTCGTAAGAACAGCGGCGAACTCCAGCCCGCTTCGCAACGGGTGTAAGGCAAGCTTTACCTATCTGGGCTCCTGTGGATAAAGTCGCTCCTTGTGCGGTCGCCGACAATCCATTCCCCGGCACTGCTGAAGGTCGCCGCCATCGTGGTAACCGTGGGATTCGCCTTTCCCGCCGGGTACTTGGTGTGGCGCAACTTCACTTTCCACAGCGATCCGCTGGGCGTCCTCTTCTCCCATCGCACCCAGGGACCCCTGCTGCGCACACTGCGACTGGCCGTGCTGGTCTCGGCCTCCACCGCGGTGTTCGGCACCGCTCAGGCCTGGCTGACCACCAGGTGCGACGTCCCGCTCAAGCGCACGTGGCAGGCGCTCTTGCCCCTTCCGCTGGTGTTCCCCACGTTCATCGGCGCCGCGGCATTGATCCGCACCCTCAATCCCGGAGGTCTTCTGTCGGATTGGCTGGACAACCTGGGGCTGGTGTGGGACGTGGAGATAAGGGGACTGTTCGGCGCGTGGCTGGCACTCACGCTGTTCACCTATCCCTATGTGTACCTGCCGGTTGCCGCCCGGCTGCGGCGCCTGCCCGGGTCGGCCGAGGAGACCGCCCGACTGCTGGGCGACAGCCCGCTTACCGTCATCCGCAGAGTGGTGCTGCCCCAAACGGCAACTGCCATCAGCGCCGGCGCCCTGCTGGTGTTCCTCTACGCCATCAGCGACTTCGGCGCGGTGCAACTCATGCGCTACGACACGCTGAGCCGGGCCATCTACACCACTCGGCTCAACAATCAACCAGTTTCGATGGCCCTCAGCGTGATCCTGCTGGTGCTGGCTGCGGCGGTGGTACTGATTGAGCGGGGCGCAACACGGCGATATGAGCACGCCGCACCGGTGAGATCGCGAAGCCCGGTTGTCTATCGGATGGGCCGCGCCAAACCGATTGCGGTGGCGTTCCTGGCCGGAGCGGTGGCGCTGGCTCTTTTGGGGCCGATGGCATCGCTGGCCGACTGGACTATCGACGGCATCAGGCTGGAGGCATCCGGCGGACGAGACCTTCTCGTGGGATGGGATGACGTTTGGTCGCCGACCTGGAACACCGCCTATGGCAGCCTTCTGGCCGCGGTGGTCTCGGTGGCTCTGGTGCTTCCCGCCGCCTACCTCGTCGTGCGCCACCGTTCCCGGATCGGCACAGTGGCCAACGCGATGATCGTGTCGGCATTCGCACTTCCCGGAATCCTCATCGGGCTGGCGCTGCTGTTCTGGACCCTGAAGACCGACGTCGGCAGCCACCTCCGCAACACCCTGGTGTTGCTGGTGTTCGCCTACATGGTGCGCTTCGGCGGCCAAACCATGCGCACATCCCAGGTAGCGGTGGCCGCGGTGTCTTCCCGGCTGACCGACGCGGCCCGCACCCTGGGCGCCCGATGGGTGCGGCGCTTCCGATCGCTGGAGCTGCCGCTCATGGCCCCGGGGCTATTGGCCGGAGGCGGGCTGGTGATGCTGTCGGTGATGAAAGAACTGCCCATAACCCTGCTCATCGCCCCGTTCGACTTCCCCACCCTCACCACCAAGGCGTTCAACAGCATCGAGGAGGCCTTCGTGGCCGAGGCCGGTATCTGGTCGGGTGTTCTGGTGGTGCTGTCGGCCGTGCTCACCTGGATCTTCGTCGTCCGCCGGGCCGATCATTTCGACTAGAGCATTTCGACTTGGGCATTTCGACTCGGGCATATCGACTCGGCCATTTCGATTGGTCGGGCCCGGCGTGACACGCTCGGGGAATGAGCATTGAGCCATTCGAGATCGACGTCCCCCAAGCCGACCTAGACGACCTGCACCGACGTCTGGCCATGACCCGGTGGCCCGACACCGTGCGGTCGGGGTGGGACGACGGCGCCGACGCGGCCTACATGCGGGAGCTCTGCGAGTACTGGGCCGACGGCTACGACTGGCGGGCCCGCGAGGCCTACCTCAACGCCTTTCCCCAGTTCAACGCGGCTGCGGCCGGCGAGCGAGTGCACTTCTACCATGTGCGCTCGCCGGAGCCCGACGCGCTACCCATGGTGATGATCCACGGGTACATGGGATCGGTGGTGGAGTTCCGGGAGATGATGGGCCCGCTGTCCGACCCGGCCGCCCACGGCGGCCACCCGGCCGACGCCTTCCACCTTGTGGTCCCGTCGCTGCCCGGCTACGGGTTCTCCGGGCCCACCGCCAATCCCGGCGTGGACATGCACCGCTGCGCCGAGGCCATCGCCGGGGTCATGGAGCAACTGGGGTACGAGCGCTACATCGTGCAGGGGGGCGACTGGGGGGCGCTGGTCACCCGGCGCATGGCCGAGGCTTACGGCGACCGGCTCATCGCCGCCCACTTCAACATGCTCTTCGCCCAGCCCACTGCCGAGGAGGCCGCCGATCCCGCCCAGATGATGGAGGGGGTGACCGAGGTCGAACAGGCGGCCATGGCCCGCTCGCTGGAGGTGATCACCGGAGGCACCGGCTACATGGCCATGCTGAGCACCAAACCTCAGACCCTGGCGATGGCCCACAACGACTCCCCCGCCGGTCTGGCCGCCTGGTTCATTGAGAAGTACCAGCACTGGTGCGACCTGGACGACGGCGACCTGGAGAGCGTGTTCACCAAAGACCAGCTGCTCGACAACGTGATGCTGTACTGGGCGACCGCCACCGCGGCGTCATCGGGGCGGCTCTATCTGGAGTCGGCCCGTACCGGCACCTCGGCAGTGGATTCCTGGGCGGGCCAGATCACCGTGCCCACCGGCCACGCCGTCTACCCCCGAGAGCTGCTGCAAACCCCGCGGGCGTGGGCCGAGCGCCGCTACAACATCGTCCACTGGGCGGTGCAGCCCAAAGGCGGCCACTTCGCCCCCTTCGAGCAGCCCGATCTGTTCACCGACGACCTACGGATCTTCGGCCGTCTGTTCCGCTAAGAAGCCGCCATGCAAGAGCCCCTACGGAAGACGCCTACACCTCTTGCAACACTCGAGCGCTGCGACGGTCCACCTTCCGATCGTTTTTCACAATGATCTTGGTCACATGGCTGAGATCGAGTTGGCTGAGATTCCAGCTTGAACGGAATCCGTGTCGAAGCAGCTCGAGATAGAGCAGGCTTGGACTGGGGTTGGAGTGTTCAGCGAGATGTTGTCGGACGATCTCTTCCACCGCGGTTTCTGGAGGTTCAACCAGCTCACCACCCGCGCTTTCAACAGCGCGCATAGTGAGTATTAGGTCGAGTGTGGCTGTGTTCTCGAATCCGGATGCAAGCCCCTTCACTGAGCGTTGGCCCTTGTCCAGCATGGCGATGAGTTCCGGTACTACCTCCAGGCCAGCGGCTGCAATGGACCGCTGGAGTAGCTGCCACACCTTTCCAGAGCTGTTGCCGAAAAGCAGGGTGATGAACCCTCCCGGCTTCACAACGCGGAGGCATTCTCGCAGGGCATCAGTCATGATCTGCTCGTATCGCTCAGCAGTCCGGACGGCGCCAGTGTCTACTCGGTCGATTACTGCCTCTTTGTCCGGGTCGGTGAACTCCGATAACCAGGCTTCTTGAAAGAGGTTCATGTCCGAGTAGAAGATGTTGGCCCCGAAGGGTGGGTCGGCAAACACGTAGTCGATCGAATGATCTTCGATTGGCAGGTCATCAGCGCTCGCGCGCTGGTAGCTGATGCCATGATCATCTTCAGGGACCCAATTGAGGCGAGTCCGACGTTCTGCGGCGATCCACCGGTCGGAGCGGATTGCAGCTTCGACCTTCCGGCTGAAGAGGTCGAAGACGTTCCACTCGTAGAACACCGGGGCAACGTAGTAATTGGCGTTTGCTGCATTGAGCGGGCGCTGACGCGACCACTGATACCGCTTGCTCGCCCTAGTCAATATCGCCGTGAAGGCAAACCGCAGTTTTTCACGAAGGTCTACTTCGTCTACCTCGTCGATCCCGGCGCGTAGTGCAGCTAGGGCACAAAGATTGCGGTGAGAATAGAACGAGGCCACAGATGTCAGGCCGTGTCGACCAAGTGCAGAGGCAACGTACATCTGGCGAGACTCTTCGATGTCCACATCAGGCCACATCAGACCGGACGAGTCGGCTTCCTGAATCGCAGGTCGATGGGCCTGCTCAATCTGGGTCCGAGAGCAATCACAGGCAATCGAATCGACTACTGGTCTCTCATGGAGCCGCTTGCACCTACTCGAAACTGCCGCACCGCAGCCAGGGCAGGCCATCTGGGTCTTCTTCCAGTCGGCCGCTTCCAAGCAGTGGTAGAAGTTGAAACCTTGCCCGCAGGCTGGACACTTCATGACCGCCGACCAAACCGTCTTGGCGATCTCTGCGTTGTCCCCGCAGAGCCCGCACTTCACGGCATACACCTGGCCAACACGCTTTCGTGCTTGATCGATGACCTCATCGGCCCTCTTGCGCAAGTGTTCTTCCGACACCTGGTTCAAGTAGTTGGTCCCAATATGTCGGCCAAGCGCCGAAACGTCGTACAACCGTGCCCTCCGACCAGTCATGAGCGCGGCCACTCCAGTCATCCCCGAGCCTGCGAATGGGTCAAGTACGATTTCACCCTCTCGGGTGAAGGCCTCAATGAACGGCACAATGCCCGCCACCGGCACTTTGGTCAGGTACGCGTGGGCCATGTACACCGGGTCACTGCGCTTGACTGCAACCATCGACGGCAGGGTGGGAAGCCCGGTTTTACTCACAGCCCCGACCTTACCCACCATGGGTGACAGTAACGGGTAATGCGCCGGTACACTCCCGGCAGTCATGAGTGCAGGCAGGACCTAGTGGGCTTCAAAGAGGACGCAGACTTCGCACGCTTCGTGTCGGTGGGGGCAATTGGAACTGCCGCGGTGGCCGACCACCTTCAAAATCAGCTCAATCATCAGCCGATTGAGCTCGAGCGCTATGCCATGACCAACAAGGTTTGGCAGACAAAGGTCAAGCGGCTGCGGCTGCCTGACCTGTTGTGCGTGCGGTGTGGCTTGAGAGTGGAGTCGAGGGCAAAGTCGAAGCTCAAAATCATGCTGTCGCATTCGGACACTCCCGGCCGAGAGTGGGACGCGGGTGGGATGCGTCAGGATGACCTGTTCGCCTTCCTCCACACCGACATCAACCAGGATCCGCCGCATTGCGGCGCTCCCATCTTCTTTTCGACTGAGGCACTCCGAGCCAGCATCGTGCAGGCTAGGAGATCAGCGCCGAAAGCAGCATCGGAAGGGTCCGAAATCACCCTCACATGGCCCTGTTGGGTTCCGACCAAACGAGGGCAGTATCTCGGTGTCGACGATGAAGGCCGGATCGTGTTCTCAGGCTTGGACGAGAGAGTTCAGCGATACTGGCAATGGCGAGATTGGGGTGGTCCGAGATTTATCTACTCGGAACCGGGAGATTTCATAAGGGGCGGCGAACAAGTTCTCGCTGGAGTCGCCGAACAGACTTCCAACCCAATGTGCTCGGGAGACTCATGGGACTTGGCCGCGGCCCTACACTCCAGCGAGGTCGTCGAGCGGTATGCAGCGGTCAAAGCAGCAGGATCAATGGAGCTTCGCGAACTGTTCAGCACCCTGTCGAGTATGAGCAGCGACTCCAGCGAAGATTGGAGAGTCCGACTTGAGGCCCAGATCGCTCTAGCACGGCTTGAACCTGATCCTTGGGTCAGGAGAATCACGGACCATATTTCAAACCCTCAATCTGAGGCCGATCAGCAGATGGAGGCAGTCTTGGCAATGTCAGAACTCCCGTCTGAAGCCGCAGCCAAGGCTCTTGATCGGATCGCGGCGAAACCAGACCTTCCAAATGAACTGAGGGCGGCAGCAGCTTGGGGACTGGGACAAGGGGCAGCGCGGAACCCAGAATTGCTGATCGACCACTTCGTCGATCCGGACCCCATCATCGCTCTGCACGCAATTTCTTGAGCCTTCGCGTAATTGTGGGGTAGGGGGTGGTTGAGGGTCCCTGAGTTGGGGTCGAGGCCCTGCTGGAGTTGGTGATGTCTATATCGCCTATCCAGGAGGGCCCCGATGGGTTCAGATGTTATGCGGGTGCGGCTGGGGTTGCGCCAGGTCAAGGTGCTGGGCGTGGTTTCGGATACGCCGTTCGAGTTGGTTGTGGAGGTGGGGTCGTCGGTTCGCCGTCCGCGGTGCCCGGACTGCGGGTCCGGGTGCTCGGGGGTCCATGATGTGCGGGTCGAACGGGTCCGCGACCTGGAGGCGTCGGGCCGGGCGGTGACGCTGTTGTGGCGTCGGCGCAGGCTGGTGTGCGGCGGCTGCGGCCGGCGGTTCTTGGAGCGCCATACGGCGTTCGAGGGCGGGGTGACGGCCCGTCTGGCGCGCCGTTTGGTCGCCGACGCCCGGTGTATGCCGATCCGCCGGGTGGCCCGCCGCCACGGGATCGGCTGGCACCAGGTCAACGGCCTGGTGCGGGCGTGGTCGGAGCTGGTGGCCGAGCGGCGGCGCAGCCGGCGGTGCCGTGTGCTTTTGGTCGACGAGACCTCGATCCGAAAGCGCCACCGCTACGT
>JAJEDQ010000127.1 GCA_022821445.1 Acidimicrobiia bacterium
GCTGAACCACCATGCCGGTGGCGGGTCGCCCAACTACGGCAACCACTTCCCGTCGTCGTTGGCCATGTTCATCCTCGAGGCCACCTGGTGGACCCAGCGGGCGCTCTGGCACCTCATGTTCTCGGGGGTGTTCGAGCGCTATCCCACGCTGAAGTATGTGACCACCGAGACCGGCACTGCCTGGGTGCCCGAGACCCTGGAGAGGCTGGAGAGCTTCTTCCACCGGATGAAGTACTCCAAGTACGGCTCTGAGACGGTGTTCGGCAGCCAGGCAGTGGCCGATATGTCGCTCACCCCCAGTGAGTACTTCGCCCGCCAGTGCTATATCGGGGCGTCGTTCCTTCGACCGGCCGAGGCTCTGCTCACCCGAACGGTGGGCGTCGACCGCGTGATGTGGGGCTCCGACTACCCCCACATCGAGGGGTCTCATCCCTACACCCGGGAGCACCTGCGGCTGACGTTTGCCAACCTAACCCAAGACGAAACCACCCAAATCCTCAGCACGAACGCGGCTGAGGTGTATGGCTTCGACCTGGATGCGCTGGCCCCGCTGGCTGAGCAGTTCTGCCCCACCAAGGCCGAGGTAGCCACCCCCATCGACTATGCCGACATCCCCGAGCGGGCCAAGGGCTGCCCGGGCATGAACCCCCTCAACCAGGTCGAGGCCGCGGCCTGAGCCGAATCAGGCGGATCTAGTGGTCCCTAGTCAAGGAGGCCAGGAACTCCCGCGTGCGCTGGCTGGATGCGATGAGTTCGTCGCGGCCGTCGCCCACGGGCAGCACCCGCACCGACAGGTCGGTGACACCGGCGTCGGCAAACGACCGAAGCCGGGCCAGCACCGCAGCCTCATCCCCGACGGCCATGATGTCGGACACACCCTCGGCGTTGCCTCGGTCCAACAGCCGCTGGTAGTTGGGCGACACCTCGGCCTCGGCCAATAATCGCTCGGCCCGGTCCTTGGCGGTGTCCACCTCGCCGGGGGTACACAGGCACACCGGCACTCCGGCCACGATCCGGGGTGGAGGCCGACCGGCTTCGGCCGCCGCTTCGTTGATCCGAGGGGCGATGAAGTCGCCTATGGCCCGCTCGTCGGCCAGCCACAGCGTGGTGCCGTCGGTGCGAGAGCCAGCCAGCCGCAACATCACCGGCCCCAATGCAGCCAACAGCACCGGGGTGGCGGCCTGGTCGGCTATGTCCAACGGGTTGTCTATCTGGAAGTGCTCATTTTCGACCCGAACCCCACCGGGGCCGGCCAGCGCTTGGTCCAAAGCGTCGAGGTACGAGCGGATCTGGGCCGCGGGCCGGTCGTAAGACAGCCCCAGCATGTCTTCCACGATCCAGTGATGAGAAGGGCCCAGGCCCAGGCTGAATCGGCCTTCGCAGGCGAGTTGCACCGACAGCACCTGCTGGCACAGTGCAATGGGGTGGCGGGTTTGGGCCACCACCACTGCGGTTCCCACCTCCACTGTCGAGGTGGCCGACCCGATCAGGGCAGCCGCCGTCATGGCGTCGAACTCGTCGGGGATCTGGGGAATCCACACCGACGAGAACCCGCCAGCCTCGGCCTGTTGGGCCGCTTCGATCATCCGGGCGATCTTGGTGTCGTACCGGCGCCGCTCGGGCCCCACCATCAGTCCAATGCGCACAGCAACTCCTCCACCCCGTTCATACCAGACGCCGGCGGTTAGACGGAGACGGGAGCCCAATCGGGGTCGGTTACCATCCCCAGAGGCTTCCAAGGAGGATCGGGTGGGCAGCTCAGTAGATGAATCTGAAGGCTCGGCCAACCGACCGCGCATCGCCCCGCTGGAGTTGCCGGAGTGGACCCCGGAGGCCTTTGCCGCCATGGAGCCCATGCGGCCCCCTGCGGGTTCGGCCTATGACAAGCGCAAGGCCGACCGCAAGCAGCAGGTGAGGCGGCCCAACAACGCCCTGTCGGTGATGGCCCACCATCCCGATCTGGCCAGGGCATTCCTGGAGTTCAATCGCCATCTGCTGTACTTCAACACCCTGTCGGGGCGGTCCATCGAATTGGCGGTGCTGCGGGTGGCGTGGCTGCGCCGAAGCGAATACGAGTGGGTCCAGCACGCGGCCGCCGCCCTTGAAGCGGGGCTGACCGATGAGGAAATCGACCGCACTGCGGTTGATTCCCTTGGCGGGTGGGCCCCTGAGGATGCCTTGCTGCTGCGGGCGGCGGACGAGCTTCACCACGACCACGGCTGGTGTGATGCCACCTGGAACGAGCTGGCTAAGGCGTTCGATACCCGCCAGATAATGGACCTGCTGTTCACGGTGGGGGCCTACGACACCTTGGCGGTGGCATTCAACTGCTTCGACCTGCCTCTCGATCCCGAGCTCGAGGGCAAGGGGTTCCCCGGCGACGCCGAGGTCTGATCTGTGTCCTCGATCTTCCCGCCTTTGGAGTATCCCCGAGGCAGCAGCGTCCACAGCTTGCTGGAGTCGGCCGCCGAACGGCTCGGCGGCCAAATCGCCGTTAGGTTCGAAGATCGTTTCCTGACCTACGAGGAGTTCAACCAACAGGCTGACGGCTTCGCCCGATTGCTGGCTGAGCGAGGAGTGGGCGCCAGCCAGCGGGTGGCGGTCATGGCCTCGAACCGCCCCGAGTTCTTCACCGCGGTATACGGGATCCTCAAGCTGGGAGCCTCCGCGGTGATGATCAGCTCGGCCTGGAAGCAGGCCGAAACCGCCCACGCCGCCGACCTCACCGGGCCGGTGCTGGCCATCACCGACGGAGACACCCACCTTCGCCTCCCCGAGCCCCTGGCCAGCCGGGTGATCCATCTGGACGACGACTCCGCGGTCGCCGCCCTGGGCGACAGCGCGGCCGATGCCCCCGCCGTGGAACTCGATTGGGATCACACCGAGGCGGTGCTGATGTTCAGCTCGGGCACCACTGGAATGCCCAAGGCGGTGCGCCACACCCACGCCAGCATCAACGCCGCCACCGTCATCTGGGGCGAAGTTCTGGGCCTGACCCCCGGGGACCGCTTTCAGATCACCACCCCGCCGTTTCACATCCTGGGGTTGCTCAACCTGCTCTCGTCGGTATGGGCCGGCTCGTCTGTGCGGCTCCACCCCCGGTTCGACCTCGAAGCCATGTTGGGCGCCATCGAGGCCGACCGCATCACTCTGGAGATGGCGGTAGCCCCCATCGCCTTGGCCATGGCCAACCACCCCCGCCTGGAGGAGTTCGACCTGTCGTCCCTGCGCTACATCATGTGGGGCGCCACCCCGGTGACCGAGAACGTGGCCCAGCGGGTGACCGAGCGAACCGGGGTTCCGTTCATGCCGGCCTATGGGGCCAGCGAGGCGCCCGTGCTCACCAGCAACCCGGTGAATCGGCCCGAGCTGTGGCGGCTGGACTCACCCGGGCCGCCCGTCCACGACGTGGACATCCGCATCGCCCACTTGGAGACCGGGGAGGTGCTGGCCCCCGGCGAGGTGGGCGAGATCCAGGCTCGCAGCCCAGCGATGATGGCTGGCTACTTGCCCGAGGAGGCCAACGCCGACGCCTTTGCCGACGGGTGGTATCGCACCGGCGACGTCGGCTGGATGGAGTTTGACGGGTGGCTGCACATCACCGACCGGGTGAAGGAGATGATCAAAGTGAAGGGTTTCCAGGTGGCCCCCGCCGAAGTGGAGGCGGTGCTGCTGGGCCATCCCGATGTGCTCGACTGCGCGGTGTTCGGGCTGCCCGATCCCGATTCTGGCGAGGCGGTGACCGCCGCGGTGCAGTTGGCCGACGGCGCTGCCGCCACCGAAGAGGAGCTGAAAGCCCTGGTGGCCGACTCGCTGGCCGGCTACAAGCGCCTCCACGCCGTACACATCGTGGAGTCGGTTCCCCGGCTGCCCTCGGGCAAGACCCTGCGGAGGGAGCTGAAGCTCCAGTTTGAGCCGCCTTCGCATTAGGAGCCGGCCAGCAGCTCGCTTTTCATCACCTTGCCGGTGGCGTTGAGCGGCAACGACTCCCGCAGCACCACCGACCGGGGCACCTTGTAGTTGGCCATGCGCTCCCGGCACCAGGCGATCAGCTCGTCGGGATCAATAGCCGAGCCGGACCGGGGCACGATGAACGCCCGGCCCACCTCTCCCAATCGCTCGTCGGGCACCCCCACCACTGCGGCCTGGGCCACAGAGGGGTGGCCCAGCAGCATGTTCTCGATCTCGGCGGGATAGGCGTTGAACCCGCCGACGATGAACATGTCCTTGATGCGACCGGCGATCCTCAGATAGCCCCGGTGGTCCAAGATGCCCAGGTCGCCCGTGTGGAGCCACCCGTCGGCGTCGATGGCCGCGGCGGTGGCCTCGGGGGCGTCGAAGTAGCCGGTTGTCACGCTGAACCCCCGCACCAGCACCTCGCCGGTCTCTCCGGGAGCAGCCGTCCGGTCGCCATCGACGATGCGCACCTCGAGGTTGGGCATGGCCCGTCCCGCGGTGGTGGCGATGGTGGCGGGGTCGTCACCGGGCTGGGTTCCGGTGCAGGTGCCGGCCTCGGTGAGGCCGTATCCGGTACACACCCGCTCGAACGGCAGCTCCTCGTGCATCCGGCGGATCAGCTCCACCGGGATGTCGGCCGCGCCGGTGACCGCCACCCGCAGGCTGGACAGGTCCCGCTTCGGGCGGGTGGGGTGATCGAGAATCATTTGGTAGACGGTGGGTGGACCGGGCAGCACCGCAATCTGCTCGGCTTCCACCAGATCCAACACCTGGTCGACGTCGAACACCGGGATCGGGTACACAGTGGTGCCGCGCATCAGGCAGGCCAGCCAGCCAGCCTTGTAGCCGAACATGTGGAAGAAGGGGTTGACGATCAGATAGCGGTCGCCCTGACGCAGATCGGCAAAATCGCACCAGTCGGAGAACTGCCGCAGGGTCTGCCCGTGGGTCATCATCACACCCTTGGGGCTCCCTGTGGTGCCCGACGTGAACAAGATGTCGCTGATCTGGTTTGGCCCCACCGCCTGCCGCCGGGCCTCCACCGCGTCGGGGGTTACCGACTCCCCTGCCCTTAGAAAATCGGCCCACGACACCGCACCGGGCACGTTGTGCGCCTCGGCGGGGGGCAGCACCACCACCTGCTCCATCTCCGACAGGTCGGCGTCGGCCTGGCGGAACAGCCCAGCGGGGTCGATGTCGGCGAATCCGGCCTCGACCACCAGGAGGCGGGCCCGGCTGCGGGCCAGGATGTAGGCGGTCTCTGCCGGCTTGAAGCGGGTGTTCACCGGCACCAGCGCGGCCCCGGCCGACTGGAGGCCCACAGCGGTGATGATCCACTCCAAGCGGTTGGAGGCCCACACCGCCACCCGGTCGCCGGGCTGCACTCCGGCGGCCAACATGGCCGCGGCGGCCTGGTCGATTTGCTGTCCTAACTGCGCGAAGGACACCGCATTGTCGCCCTCCACCACCGCGGGGGCATCGCCGAAGCGGGCCGCAGCGCTTTGGGCCATCTGCGGAATGCTGGCCCACTCCACCGATTCAGTCATGGCGGCCTGAGCTTGCCGCCTAAGCGGCCGGTTCAGCCAGGGTCTTGATCTCGAGGAACTCCTCGAACCCGGCCACGCCCATCTCCCGGCCGATGCCCGATTGCTTGTAGCCCCCGAAGGGAGCATCGGGGGCGTAGTACAGGCCGCCGTTCACGCTGATCGTGCCCGAGCGGATCTGCCGGGCCACGGCCCGAGCCCGCTCCGGGTCGGCGCTGTTCACCGAGCCCGACAGGCCGTAGATGGAGTTGTTGGCGATCCGAACGGCCTCGTCGTCGCCCCCCTCATAACCGATGATGGCCAGCACCGGCCCGAAGACCTCCTCTTGGGCCACCAGATCGTTCTCGCCCACGCCGGCCAGCAGGGTGGGCTCGTAGTAGTAGCCCGCCGGCAGGTGTTCGGGTCGCTTGCCGCCGGTGACCAGCGTGGCCCCCTGGTCGACGGCGTCGGTCACAAACTTGTGGACCTTGTCGCGCTGGCGGGAGTTGATGAGCGGTCCCATCATCATGGAGGGGTCGGTGGGATAGCCGTAGGGGATGTTGGCCAGTGTGGCCGCCACCACCTCAGCCGCGGTGTCGGCGATGGCCGCGGGAACCAGCATTCGGGTGTTGATGGCGCAACCCTGGCCGGCGTGGGTGCAAATCATGAACGAGTTCATAACGGCGGCGGCTTCCACGTCGGCGTCGTCCAGCACCACATAGGCGCTCTTGCCCCCAAGCTCCAGGAAGGTCTTTTTCACCGTGGCGCTGGCCGCGGCCATGATCTTGCGCCCGGTGGCGGTGGAGCCGGTGAAGGTCACCATGTCCACGTCCGGATGGGTGGTGAGCACCTCGCCCACCGAGTTCTCCGCCGAGGTCAAGATGTTGACCACGCCAGGGGGGATCTCGGTTTCGTTGGCGATCAGATGGCCCAAAGCCAGCGCCGACCACGGGGTATCGGGTGCCCCCTTCAACACCACCGTGTTGCCGGCGGCCAGTGCGGGGGCCAGCTTGGCCAGGTTGAGCTGGACGGGGAAGTTGTAGGCGGTGATGGCGGTCACTACCCCGACGGGCTCGCGCTCGATCCACCGCCGATGGCGCCCCCCGTAGGCCTCCACCTCACCGAGGTTCTCGGTCCACTGATATTCGTCCATCAGGTCGGCTACCCACTTGACCGACCCCACCGGCGCCTCGAGCTGCGGGCCGCCGTAGGTGAGCATCACCGGAGAGCCCACCTCGGCCACGGTGAGTTCCCGCATCTCTTCTAGATGGCGCTCCAGCGCGGCGTGGAACTGGCGCAGGCACCGGGCCCGAAACTCGTGGTTGCGGGCCCAGTCGGTGGTGTCGAAGGCTCGGCGGGCCGCGGCTACTGCGGCCACCGCGTCGGACTCGGTGGCCTTGGCGGCCACCCCGAGCACCTCTTCGGTAGCGGGGTTCACCGTCTCGAACACGCCGCCACCCTCGGCAGCCCGCAGCTCCCCGTCGATCAACAGCCGTTCTTCATGCCACATGGTTCTTCCCTCTGCTGGTCGGAAAACTGGCCTCACCCTATATCCGGGATTCAGCCGAGAACTCGTCCGACCACGGAAGCAAGTATCGTCCCGCCGATGAACCCGGAGATGCTGCACCCCCGCCGGTTCGCGGCCCAAGCACCCGACCACCCGGCGGTGATCATGGGCCGGACCGGCGAGGTGATCACCTACCGGATGCTGGACGAGGAGGCCAACCGGCTGGCCCACCTACTCCGGTCTCGGGGCCTCGAAGCCGGTGATCACCTGGCCATCGTGTCGGAGACCACTTCGCAGTCGATGGCGGTGTTCTGGGCCGCCCAGCTCGCGGGGCTGATCTACACACCGATCAACTATCACCTCACCACCGGTGAGATCCAGGCTGTGCTGGACGACTGCGGCGCCGCCGCGGTGGTGGCATCGGGTCGAACTGCTCCGGTGCTGGCCGAGCTCGACTTGGCCCGGGTGCAGGTGCGCCTGACCACCGGCGCCGACGCGGTGGCCGGGTTCGAGCGCGTGGCCGAGGCCGCCGCTCACCTGCCCTCCGCGCCCATCGCGGACGAGGGCGAGGGCCGGGAGATGGTGTATTCGGGGGGAACCACCGGACGGCCCAAGGGTATCCGCAAGCCCACAGCCCAAACCGGCATCGGCGATCCGGCCAACCCCGCGGTGCAGACCACCCTGGCCATGGGCAACTACGGCGTGGACCGCACCAGCGTGTACCTGTCGCCCGCTCCCCTCTATCACTCCGCCCCGCTGGTGTTCTGCATGTGCGCGCATCGGGTGGGGGGCACCGTGGTGCTGATGGAGCGGTTCGACCCGGCCGACTGCCTCCGCCTCATCGGCCAGCACCGGGTGACCCATGCCCAGTTCGTGCCCACCATGTTCTCCCGGATGCTGAAGCTGCCCGCCCATGTACGCGAGACCGCCGATGTGTCCAGCCTGCAACTGGCCATCCACGCCGCCGCCCCCTGCCCGGTGGAGGTGAAGCAGCAGATGATCGAGTGGTGGGGCCCGATCTTGTTCGAGTACTACGCCGGCACCGAGGACATCGGCCACAGCGCCATCACCTCAGAGGAGTGGCTGGCCCACCCCGGCTCGGTGGGGCGGCCGCTGCAACCGGTACACATCGTGGGCCCCGACGGATCTGAGGTGCCGCCGGGCGAGGTCGGGGTGGTGTATTTCGACGGGGGACGGCAGTTTCAGTACCACAACGATCCCGAGCGAACGGCGGCCGCGGCCCACCCCAAGGGCTGGCGGACGCTGGGCGAAATGGGCCGCCTCGACGAGGAGGGCTACCTGTACCTCACCGACCGGGTGGCCCACACCATCATCAGCGGCGGGGTGAACATCTACCCCCAGGAGATCGAGGATGCGCTCATCATGCACCCCGAGGTGGCCGACGCCGCCGTGATCGGGGTGCCCAACGACGACCTGGGCGAGGAGGTGCGGGCGGTGGTCCAGCTGGTGGACCCGGCTCAGGCGGGCGACGACACCGAGGCTGCCTTGTTGGCGTGGTGCGCCGACCGGCTAGCCGCCTTCAAGTGCCCCCGGAGAGTGGACTTCGACGAATCGCTGCCCCGAGACCCCAACGGCAAGCTGATGAAGCGGTACCTGCGGGATCGCTACTGGCCTACCTACACCGATTCCCGCATCGTCTGATCTAGTGGTCAGCCCAACGAATCGTCTAGCGGGGCTCGTCGCCCTCGAAGGTGATCCGGTGCATGACTCGGAGTTGGCCGTGGTAGTCGTTGATGGGGTTGTGCATGGCGCAGCGGTTGTCCCACAGGGCCAGCGAGCCCGGCGCCCAGCGGAATCGGCAAGTGAACTCCGACCGGGACTGGTGGGCGAACAGGAACATCAGCAGGGGCCGGCTCTCCTCCTCGGTCATGCCCTCGAACCGGGATGTGTGGGCCACGTTCACATACAGGGCCAGGCGACCGGTTTCCGGGTGGGTGCGGACCACCGGATGGACCGCTTCAAAGCTCTCGGCTGACGTGTGGCCGGCCTCGGTGGCATCGGCAATGCGGTCTTCCCGGGTCTTGGACACATCGGCCATCGCCGAGCTGTTCACGGCCCGCAGACCCCGCAGGAACTCCTTCAACCCGTCGGACAGCGCATCGTATGCCGCGTACATGCTGGCGAACTCGGTGTCACCGCCCGCGGCGGGCACCTCCCGAGCCAGCAGCATCGACGCCATCGGCGGTCGCTCCAGGTAGGCGGTGTCGGTGTGCCAGATGCCACCGAAGTTGACGGTCTCGTGGGGCAGCTTCTTGACCTCGATTATCTCGGGGTGGTCGGCCAATCCGGGCACAAAGGGATAGCGGCCGGGGGTGCCGATGCGGCGGGCGAAGGCCGAGAACTGGTCGAGGGTCAGGTGCTGGTTGCGGAAGAACACCACCAAATGGGCCAGCCATGCCTGGCGGATCTCGGCCACCACCTCGTCGGCCAAGCTGTCGCCGAGGTTTACCCCGCCTATCTCCGCGCCGATGCAGCCGCCCACCGGTTCCACCGTCACATGCTGATACTCGCCCATTCCGGCTCCACTCCGGCCTAGTCAACGTTGTTCGTTAGGGTAGCGACGCATGCCATGGAGCGCTGATGTCTGAGCCTTACGACCTGGCCGGGAAAGTTGTGCTGGTCACCGGGGCCAGCCGGGGCGTGGGCGCGGCCATCGCGGTGGCTGCCGCGGCCAAGGGGGCCAAGGTGGCGTGCGCGGCCCGGTCTACCAAGGAGTCGCCCAAGCCGCTTCCCGGCACCATCGACGAGACCGTCGAGACGGTGATCGACGCCGGCGGGGAGGCCTTGGCCGCGCCCACCGACCTGACCTCGGCCGACGACATCGAGGCCATGGTGGCAGCCCCGGTGGAGGCCTGGGGTCGGCTCGACGTGGTGGTGAACAACGCCGCGGTCACTTTCGTGGGCGAGGTGGACATTCCCCTCAAGCGCTACGACCTCATCATGGACATAAACCTGCGCGCCCCGCTGCTCACCGTGCGGGCCGCCCTGCCGCATCTGCGGACCGCGGGGCGGGGGCGCATCCTCAGCCTTTCGTCACAGGCCGCGCTGCGCCCGGTGCCGGGCCTCATGTCGTACGGAATGTCGAAGCTGGCATTGGAGCGGATGACCACCGACCTGGCCCGCCAGCTCCATCCCGACCGCATCGCGGTCAACTGCTTCCGCATCGACATCCCGGTGGCCTCCGAGGGCACGCTGGCCAACATGGGCGACATCGACCTCTCCGACTGGGAGCCCACCTCGGTGCCCGCCGCCGGCATCATCTGGATGCTGGAGCAGCCCGACGACTACTCCGGGCGGTGCGAGAGCATGTGGGACCTGCGCCACCGGGAGAAGATCATGCCCAGCCGGGCCGAGCAGGAGTACACCACCAAGCCGCCGCTCCAATTCATCAACGGCCTCTACGACCTTGAGACTCAGGACGCCTTCGCCCGGGGCGCCGAGAAGGCCGAGGGCTGATCGTGGAGCTGTCGGGAAAGACCGCACTGGTGACCGGAGCAGCCTCTGGGATTGGCGCGGCCTGCGCTCGCCGCTACGCGGAGGCCGGTGCCCGGGTGATCTGCACCGATGTGGCCGACGACGCCGGCCAGCAGGTGGCCGACGAGATCAGCGGGCAGTACCGCCACCTCGACGTGGCCGACTCCTCGGCTTGGGCCGCGCTGGCTGCGGAGCTGGCCGACGACCCCGGCCATCTGCATGTGGCCCACCTCAACGCGGGGGTCATGATGGGGCTGGGCAACGTTTCCGAGATGAGCGACGAGGATTATCTGCGCATCATCGGGATAAACCAGCACGGCGTGGTGTTCGGGCTGCGGGCTGCGGTTCCGCTGCTGGAAGCGGCCGGGGGCGGCCATGTGCTGGTCACCGGTTCGATGGCCTCGTTCAGCCCGCTACCGGTGGACCTGGGCTATTCGATGTCGAAGCACGCCATAGCCGCCCTGGTGCGCAGCGCCGCCCCCAATCTCGCCGAGCAGGGAATCAGCCTCAACGCCGTGTGCCCGGCCACGGTGGGCACCGGGTTCCTCGGCGGCAACCGAGACCGCCTCGAAGCCGCCGGCATGGTCATCATGGACTCCGAGGAGGTGGCCGAGGCGGCCATGGCCATCCTCGACTCGGGCCTGACTGGCGAGTGCTTCGCTTTGTTGAAGGGTCGAACGCCCGAGCCTTTCCCGTTCGCCTCCATCCCCGGCAGCGACTACCGGTCGCGCCGCTAGCTGCCGAGTCCGCTATGGCCGAACCAGTGACCGCCTCTCCGCTCTCATCACCCGGCATCGGGCTTACCGTGGCCGAGTCCACCCCTCGGCCTCCCGAGCTGCCCCGAGCCCCCCAGGGGGCGCCCAACGTGCTGGTCATCTTGTTGGACGACACCGGGTTCGCCCAGCTTGGCTGCTTCGGGGCCGACATCGCCACCCCCAACATCGACCGGCTGGCCGCGGGCGGACTGTCGTACAACCGCTTCCACGTGACCGCCCTGTGCTCGCCCACCCGGGCCGCCCTTTTGACCGGGCGCAACCACCATGCGGTGGGCATGGGCTTTCTGTCCGACATGACCATGGGGTTTCCCGGCTACACCGCCCGCATCCCCCCTTCGGCCGCCATGCTGCCCCGCATCCTGCGGGACGCCGGCTGGGGCACCATGGCCATCGGCAAGTGGCACCTCGCTCCCCGGGGCGAGCGCAGCGCCGCCGGTCCGTTCACCCTGTGGCCCACCGGGGTGGGCTTCGAGCGCTACTACGGGGTGCTCCACGGCGGGGCCAACTGCTGGGCCCCCAATCTGGTGTGCGACCAGCACTACATCAAGCCGCCGGCCCACTACGACGACGGCTACCACCTCAGCGCCGATCTGGCCGACCAGGCCATCGCCCACATCACCGACCAGAAGCACGCCGCCCCCGATAAGCCGTTCTTCTGCTACTACGCCGAGGTGGCCACCCACGCCCCCCACCACGTGGCGCCCGAATGGGTGGCGCCCTACCGGGGGATGTTCGACGACGGGTGGGACCGCTGGCGGGAGCAGACCTTCGAGCGCCAGTTGGCCTCGGGCATCGCGCCCGAGGGAACCACGCTCACCGAGCGCCCCTCGTGGGTGCAGCCCTGGGACGATCTGGACACCGACGCCCGGCGGCTTTTTGCCCGCATGCACGAGGTGTACGCCGGGTTCGTTTCCCACACCGATGCCCAGATCGGCCGGGTGATCAACCATCTGGAG
>JAJEDQ010000117.1 GCA_022821445.1 Acidimicrobiia bacterium
ATCGCGCTCCATGTCGATCACATCGCGCAGCTCCTGGGCGATGTCGTCATAGACCCCGCCAAGGTCGTGTTGCTCCAGCCGCTCCTGGCGGCGTTGACGGAGTTGCTCCATCATCTCCCGCAGGCCCTGCACCTGCTGGCCATCGACTTCGAAGCCCTGCTGGAGGAGCCGCCGAAGGGCGGCGTTGACGTCGCCGTGGTAGAGGAGATCGTCGTTCATCTGGGCGAACAAGTCGGAAGTGGAGAAGTCGAACCCAGTTTGGGTGCCGTCCCAGCGGGAGTAGGCCACCCGGTGGGCTGACCGACGCCGGGCCCTTCGCCATCTCCGAAGCATCCCGCCAACCTACTCTGAACGAGATGGATGGCCATACCGATCCTGATCTCGCCTGGGGGTGGACTGCCGACTCGGTGGCGCTGGAGGGGGTTGCCCCCGCGGCGGACTGGTCGGTGTGGGAGCGGGAAAGGCGGGCACCCCGATCGGGCGAGGGGTGCGGCTTCGGCATCGACTTCCGGGCCGACCTTCAAATGCTGGCCGAGTGGGGATTCACCCATTGCCGGCTTCCGGTGGAGTGGGCTCGCATCGAGCCTGAGCCCGGCAGGTTGGACCACGACGCTGTTGACCGGTATCTCGACGTGCTGGCCGTGGCCCGCGACGTGGGGCTTGACACGTGGCTGGTGCTCCAGAACACCACCCTGCCGGGGTGGTTTGCCGACGATGAGGGCGGCTGGAGCACCCGGCAGGGGCGGACGCTGTGGTGGGCTCGCTGGGTGGATCGGTGCGGCGAGTGGTTCTCCGACCGGGTGGCCGGGTGGGTGCCGGTGGAGGATCCGGTGGGCTGGGCGGTGCGAAGCCGCCTGTTGGCCCAGCGCCCTCCGGGACGGCGCAGCACCGACGCCGCGGTGGAGGCGGCCCAGCACGGGCTGGAGGCCATGTTCGAGGCCTGCCGCCTGCTCCGCAGCGGGAGCCAGCCGGTGATGGGGGTATTCGGCCTCCACACCGTGTTCGCCGCCGACCAGCGGGCCGACACCCTCGCCTGGCAGGGCTGGTGGGACCGGCTGCTGTGGCAGAGCTGGATCTCGGCGCTGACCGACGGGGAGATCACCGTACCCGATCGTCCGATAGTCGCCCGCGAGGAGTTTCGAGAGGCGATCGATGTGGTCGGAGTGTGCTTCGACGCTCCGGTCTCAGTAGACCAGCATGGCCACCTCGGGCCCTACCCCCCTACCGCCCGGTGCGACGACTCCGGCTTGGCCCCCGAGCCCGAGGAGTTGGGCCGGGCGCTGGCCCGCCTGGCCGACATGCTGGGGGATGTGCCGCTAGCGGTGGCTGGCACCGGCGTGTCCACCACCGATGAGACCTGGCGCGATCAACTCGTGGGGCGGACGCTGGATCAGGTGGAAGCCGCGAAGTCCGACGGCGTCAACGTGGTGGGGCTGTTCGCCGACACCGCGATGGACGGCTACCACTGGCACCTGGGGCGGTCATCGGCCCGCGGCCTGTTCGACCAAGACCGCAATCCCAAAGACGCCGCCTTCACCCTGCGCGACCGGATAAGGGGTCAGGTTCTTCCTCGATAGACGGCGGCGCCGGACATGGACTCCTTGTTGAGGCGCTTGGAGAGGTGGAGGCCCTCCAGCACAAACTCAATGCCGCTGGCCACCAGAGCGGGGTTCTCGAGATCGCCGGGCTCGTAGCCCAACGCCGCCAGCGCGCCGGCAAACGCCGGCGCCTCGTCAACCAGGGCGGCGTAGTCGGCTGAGGAAATGTCATCCCCCGCGTTGACCACCCGACCCTCTTCGAAGGCCTCGATCACCTCCTGCTGCACCTCGAGTTCGACCGCGTCCTTGAAAGCTTGGCGAACGGCCTCTTTGCGAAGGGTGCCCACAATCTCGCTATCTCGGCCGTCCTCGATGGTCTCGATCTCAATCTTGCCCATGGTGGAGGGGGCGAGTGCATCCAGGTCGGTCACTCGGGGCACCGCCGCCGCCTCGCCACTGCGCAAGGCCCGCCGGATGGCCGCAGCAGCCAGCGTCTCGTAGTTGGACACCGTCAACCGCACCGACACTCCCGAGCGCTGGTTGATGTGCGGGCTCTGTCGGGCCAGATGACTGAGATACACCAGCACCTCGCACATGAAGTCGGGCATGATCACCGGCAGGTCGGCCTCGGGGACTGTCGCCTCCTGCTCGGTGATGTCCAGTTCGATATCTACATCGGTCGGGTAGTGGGTGCGGACCTGGGCCCCGAAGCGGTCTTTGAGCGGGGTGATAATACGGCCCCGGTTGGTGTAGTCCTCGGGATTGGCCGACGCGAACAGCAAGATGTCGAGGGGGAGGCGGATCTTGTGGCCCCGGATCTGCACGTCGCGCTCCTCCAGCACGTTGAGCAGCCCCACCTGGATGCGCTCGGCCAGGTCGGGCAGCTCGTTGATGGCGAACACCCCCCGGTTGGTGCGGGGCACCAGGCCGTAGTGGATGGTGAGCTCGTCGGACAGATAGCGGCCTTCGGCCACCTTGATGGGGTCTACCTCGCCGATCAGGTCGGCGATGGAGGTATCGGGGGTGGCCAGCTTCTCCCCGTAGCGCTCGCTGCGGTGCACCCAGGTCAACGGGGTGTTGTCGCCCTCGGCGGCGATCAGGTCTTTGGCGTGCTTGGACACCGGGTTGTAGGGGTCGTCGTTGATTTCGGAGCCGGCCACGATGGGGAGCCACTCGTCGAGCAGGTCGAGCACCAGGCGGATCATCCTGGTCTTGGCCTGACCCCGCTCGCCCAGGAAGATCACGTCGTGGCCGGCCAGCAGCGCGGTCTCCATCTGGGGGATGACGGTGTCTTCGTAGCCCCAGATGCCGGGGAACAGGTCCTCGCCAGCCCGAATCTTGCGGATCGCGTTGCGACGGATCTCGTGCTTGACCGACACCGACTGCCAGCCGGATTCCTTGAGCTCTCCGAGAGTGGTGGGTTGCGACATAGGAGTTGAACCCTACTCCCTTGTCGTCGGCTAGCCAGTCGAGGGCTCGGTACGGCTAGCCGCAGGGAGTGGGGCGCCGGTACCGTCGGCAGGAGAGCGTTCGGGCTGCTGGTAGCCCGAAGCGGAGGCAGACGATGGCCCAAGCCATAACGAGAGTGAGCGCGCCGCCGACGGTGCGGTCGGAGCCCAAGATCAAGCTCCCTTGGCCGCTCAGCATCTACCAGACCGCGGTGGGCAAGAAGTGGGTGATGGGCCTCACCGGGGCGGTCTTGCTGGGCTTCATCGTGGTCCACATGATCGGCAATCTCCATCTGTATGAGGGGCCGCTGGAGATCCACGAATACGCCGAAACCCTGCGGGATCTGGGCACCAAGCTCCTCCCCCGCACCTGGCTGCTGTGGATCATGCG
>JAJEDQ010000061.1 GCA_022821445.1 Acidimicrobiia bacterium
GGCATGAGCGAGACCGGGCTCAAGCTGGCTGCCTGGACGGAATTCCCAGCCGCGCAACTCGTCAGGCAAGGTAACCACTGCTGTCTCGCATACCGGTGCCCCGATCAGTCCTCCAACCACCCCCACAATCGCATCGGTCACCGCCACCCGCTCCCCTTGAAGGTTGTTGAGAGGCTTCACCCACCACTGGAGACCATCAGAGTCTGCCGCCAGAAAAGTCCCCGAACCGCCCCGCGGGCTGGGTTGCAACAGCACCTCGATAGTGGGTCCGGGCGTACCACTGCGCCGGGTCCCAGCGATACGCCCGTTCCAATCTGCGCGGTTGACGGCCATCCCCCCAACCTACAGGGAGTGCATCGTCAACTCGTATGGCTAATCGCACTCGCCACCGGCGACCATGGAGTTGCCGGATGGGGGGCCATGTTCAAACCCAACACCGGACCTCGCCCCAATGGGTCGTCAGCATCCAACATCTTGGAGCGGGCTCAACTGCCTACCACGTTCCCAACTGCCCCGCAGTTACGCCCCTACCAGGAGGGACTCGCCAAGGTATCGCTAATCCGCTTTTTCGGCGAGGGGGTTGAGGAACGACTTGCGACGGGTGAGGTTTTCTGCTCCGCAGGCATTGCAGCTGTGTCGAGTGATGGGTTCGACCCAACCCTCGGTTGGACTGAGAATCGAATAGCCGCACTCAGTGCAGGCTAGGGCAACGATTGGAGTCCCATCAGCAGCAAGAGCACGCTGGACTGCCATCATGCGCAATGCCTGCTCGTCGATGACTCCTCCGTCGAGGATGACAGGGGAATAAGTCTCGTCAATCACCATCTCGCCGGTGTCAGACCAGGCATGCACGTGGATGCCTTTGTCTTCGGGACGGGTCATTGTTGAGATGATGGCTTTGTTGGCGGGCCAAAGAGCAATCCCCACGTAGTCCTGAGACGAGATGTCAAGCGGCCGGTCTACCTTCTGGGCCAGCGGCGGTTCCGGCAAGCCAAGGCGGGCCTGGAGACCACCTAACGGATTCGAGATCGATGGCGACCGAAGGAAATTTCTGCCGCAGGAGTTGCAGAGATGTTTGCGGTGGGGTTGGGTTGCAAACTTCAGTTCGTCAATATGGACCTCTTCACAGTGAGGACACGTAAGGGGCTGCACTTCCTGCTGGGTCAGTTCGCTGATGGCAAAGGCCCGTGCCGCCATCCTTTCGATCGTCTCGGTGGCCCCGCCTCCGTGCACTGTGACGATGTCATAGGAGCTATCAATGTCCTTCGCGCTACCGGCATTCTGGCGACGATGGACATGCACGCCACCTGGCTGTTCGGGGATCTTCCCAATAGAGATAGCAGGGGGTAATTCGCCCCAAACGGCCACCTCACCTACGGAGAGATCGATGTCGATCTGCATTTCGTCAGGAACGGGCTCGAACCATGCTCCTGAGCAACGTTCGAGAGGAGCACCGTCCGGCCCTGCTGCCTCGAGGCCGTGTGTGCGACACCACCAGTTGGGCTTGCCGTTGCGCTTCATGACCTCGGCCTCAATTCGGCAGGGGCCGATGCCCTTTTTCGTTTCTGGAATGTTGTGAGTGCAGCGGTCCATCGGACTTCCTGTCAGGTGATCTTGCTATCGCTCGGCACGCCCGCAGGGTATCATGAGGGCAATTATATATTCAACAGAATCAGCTTATTTTACTTACAATATTGTCACACTTATGAATCGAAGCTACATTCTCCCGCAAGGACCGCATTCGAGGAGGCAGGTTGAGCACTGATTCGGACCCCCCGGCAACCCCGGTGATTCCAAGCCGCATCCGACTGGCGCGTGATCTTCGTGGGCTCACACAGCAGCAAGTTGTAGCCGAGCTGGGTGGCTCCATCTCTCCGCCTGCACTCAGTCAGATCGAAGCCGGCAAATTCAGACCCTCCGATGCCGTGGTCAAGCAACTCTCCGCCGCACTCAATGTACCGCAGTCTTTCTTTACCGCACAGTGGCCTTCCGAAAACCAAGCGGCCACGTATTTTCGTGACCTCCGCTCTACCAGTGCAAGGGACCGCCGGCGGGCAGGAGCCCAAGCTCTGATACTGAGCAACTTCATCACCGCATTGGAACAATATGTCAGACTCCCCGAGGTATCAGTGCCTAGCCTCCCCCGTGAACTGGATGCCGGGAGGGACGAGATCGAGCACGCTGCCTTGACTATTCGCCAATCGTGGGAATTGGGCAGCGACCCGATTCCCCATGTTGTGCGGGAACTGGAGCGTCATGGAGTCGCAGTGGCTCGGCTCAGCCTAGGCAATACCGCCATCGATGCCTTCTCTACTCGGGTTGGACACCGGCCTCTCGTCTTCCTAACAGACGACAAAAACGACAACTATGTTCGCTCAAGGCTTGATGCCAGTCACGAATTGGGCCATCTCGTCATGCATCAAACCGTGGAGCCAGGGACAAAGGAGGTGGAGCGTCAAGCTCAGGATTTTGCCTCGTCTTTTCTGCTTCCCGAAGACAGCGCTCGCCTGGAACTGCCTTCCCGACTGGATGCCGCAGGCTGGTCGCAGTTGGCCGAAGCAAAGCGCACTTGGGGTATGTCAATGGCTGCACTGCTCTTTCGGGCCCGCGCCCTCCGCATGATTTCCGCGGACATCTACCAGTCGGCGATGCGTTACATGTCTTCCAAAGGGTGGCGCACACAAGAGCCGGGCGATCGCGAGATGGGAGCACCAGAGTCCCCTCTCCTCTTGGAACGCTCGGTGCGACAAGCTGAGATTGAGGCTGGCGTATCAGTCGAATCGCTGGTGAACTCTGCCCACCTTCCCCTCGACGACATTTTCGACCTTCTCGAGACGTCCGTAGACGAGCGACCCATCATCGAGTTGTAGGCATTCAATTTCCTAGAGGCCCAGGCAACGAGTTGCTCCTCAGCCACCCATAGCCCGCACTTGGAGTCCATTTGGGAGGGGTGTGGGTGGTGGCGTCAATCAGAAGGACGTCTCGTCGCAAGAACCACTGAAACCAGTCGAGAACAACTCTCCAGCCCCTGTCTGGATTCCCCGAAGTTGTCACTGCCTAGAAGTAGGGTCGTGTCGTGAGTTCAAGAGGCAACTCTGAGAGCACCGAGGGTCACCGGATCTCCCTTCCAAAGAACGAATTCCCCGCTATTCCCACAATTCCCCAACCAGGTCTTCATGCTCGACTGGATGTGGGGGTCAATGGTCCGCTGGATGCGCTGGGTGGCCCCCTGTTGGTTTGCGGCCCAGCGATCGACGCCTTGGGATTGCTACCTGATGGGTGTGTGCAGACGGTGATCACGTCACCGCCGTACTGGTCGCTTCGGGATTACTCGGCCGAGGGTCAGATTGGCCGCGACGATGCTCTGGGGGAATACGTCAAGAGCATTGTCATGGCGTTCGACCAGGTGCGGCGGGTGCTCACTGATGACGGCACGGTGTGGCTGAACGTAGGCGACTCGTACACTTCTGGAAATCGCCGGTACCGGGCACCCGACCGCAAGAACCGGGCTCGGGCCATGTCGGTTCGACCTCCCACTCCCGAGGGCTTGAAGCCGAAGGACCTGATCGGAGTTCCGTGGCGGTTGGCGTTCGCTCTCCAGGATGCGGGGTGGTGGCTGCGTTCCGAAGTCATTTGGTACAAGCCCAACGCCCACCCCGAGTCAGTCTCCGATCGACCGACCAAGTCCCATGAGACGGTGTTCCTACTGTCCAAGAATCAGGACTACTACTACGACACAGCCGCGGTGAAGGGCCCCAACGGCCGCCGGCTACGAACCATGTGGGACATCAACACAGAGCCCCGGAGAAAGGACGCCGGCGGCATCGAAGACCACCCAGCCGTCATGCCCATGACCCTGGCCCGCCGCTGCATCCAAATCACCAGCCGCCCAGGTGACACCGTCCTTGATCCATACGCCGGATCAGGGACCACCTTGATTGCTGCCCAAGACCTCGGTCGAAACTGGGCAGGCATCGAACTCAACCCTGCCCACCCCGAGTCAGTCTCCGATCGACCGACCAAGTCCCATGAGACGGTGTTCCTACTGTCCAAGAA
>JAJEDQ010000031.1 GCA_022821445.1 Acidimicrobiia bacterium
GTCGAGCCCGCCCTCCTCGCACCGGCGGGCCGCGGCGGCGAACGCCCCCACTAGCTCGTCGATCATGGCCTGGGTCAGCTCCTGGGGGACCACGCCCACCATCGGGCTGGGGATGGCGCTAGGGGCCAGGGGCTGCTGGAAGTTCTGGAGCGATCGCTGCTCGATGGCCGCGCCCCCGTGCCAGAGCTGCTGGAACACCTTGCCGCCGGCGGCGTGGAGGCGGCCGGCCATCTCCTCGTAGAACGGGAGCACTTTGTCGGAGAAGACCGGAATGTCAGTGGGCGATGAGGGATGGACGCCGGCGATTTGGAGAACGGTGAGGGCGGCGCCGCCCTTGGCCCGGGCCTCGTGGTAGGCGATCAGGTCCTCGCCGACCGCACCGGTGCTGTGGGCGGCCCGGACGATTCGATTTGGCAGCGTGCAGCCCCCGATGTCGAGCGGCTGGAACACGTTGGGGTAGGGCATGGGGCTATTCGGGTCCGTTTTCTCCGGGTCTTTCCATCTCTCCTGTCTCAATTGTCAGCGCGGGCCGATAAGTTCACTGCGTGGCCGACGAGATCGTCATCCATGGTGCGCGTGAGCACAACCTGCGCGACGTCCATCTGACGATACCCCGCGACAAGCTCATCGTATTCACCGGCATCTCCGGGTCGGGCAAGTCGTCGCTGGCCTTCGACACCATCTACGCCGAGGGGCAGCGCCGCTATGTTGAGTCGCTGTCGGCCTACGCCCGGCAGTTCCTGGGCCAGATGGACAAGCCCGACGTGGACTTCATCGACGGCCTGTCGCCGGCCATCTCCATCGACCAGAAGAGCGCCTCCCGCAACCCCCGCTCCACGGTGGGGACCATCACCGAGGTTTACGACTACCTGCGGCTGCTGTTCGCCCGCATCGGCATCCCCCACGACCCCGAGACCGGCGAACGGCTGGTGCGCCAGACCCCCCAGCAGATCGTCGACCGGGTGATGGAGATGGACGAGGGCGTCCGGTTCCAGGTGCTGGCCCCGGTGGTGAGGGGGCGCAAGGGCACCTACGACACGCTGTTGGCCGAGTTGGCCTCCGACGGGTTCGCCCGGGCCATCGTCGACGGCGATCTGATCGAGCTGGACAACGGCATCGACGACCTGGACCTGGCCCGATACGAGATGCACAGCATCTCGGTGGTGGTCGACCGGCTAGTGATGCGGGAGGGCATCGAGCGGCGGCTCACCGAGTCGATGGAGACCGCCCTGGGCCTGGCCGAGGGTGTGGCCGAGCTGATGGTCATGCCCACCGACGCCGACTCCGACGAAGAGCCTCAGACCATCACGTTCTCCCAGCACCTGTCCCGGCCCTCCGACGGCAAGTCGTTCGAGGAGCTGGCCCCCCGCAACTTCTCCTTCAACTCGCCCTACGGGGCGTGCCAATCGTGCGACGGCCTGGGGTCGGTGTTCGAGGTGGATCCCCAGCTGGTGATTCCCGACCCCGATCTGAGCCTGGAAGACGGCGCCATCGCCCCGTGGGCCAAGGGCCACAACCAGTACTTCAAGCGCTTGGTGGAATCGGTGGCTGAGGATCGGGATATCCCCATGGACCAGCCGTGGGGGAGCCTGGATCGCCAGCACCACGACCTGCTGCTGTACGGCAAGGGCATCTCCGGCCAGCGCACCGAGGTGCGCTTCCGCAACCGCTATGGCCGGGTCCGCCGCTACAACGCCCGTTACGAAGGCGTGATCCCCTATCTCCAGCGCCGTCACAGCGAGTCGGACTCCGACGCGGTGCGGACCCAGATCGAGGGGTACATGCGGGAGGTTGCCTGCTCGACGTGCCACGGTGCCCGGCTGAATCCGTTGGCGCTGGCGGTGACCGTGGACGGCCGCACCATCGACGAGGTGTGCTCTATGTCGATCCGGGACTCGGCGGCCGCCCTGGCCTCGCTGGAGTTGTCGGAGCGCGACCAGGCCATCGCCGGACAGGTGCTCAAGGAGATCAATGCCCGGCTCAAGTTCCTGCTCGACGTGGGGCTGGAGTATCTGACTCTGGGCCGCTCGGCGGGAACCCTGAGCGGGGTAGAGGCCCAGCGCATCCGGCTGGCGTCGCAGATCGGCAGCGGTCTCGTCGGCGTGCTCTACGTGCTGGACGAGCCCTCCATCGGCCTGCACCAGCGGGACAACCGCCGTCTCATCGACACCCTGGAGCGGATGCGGGACCTGGGCAACACCGTGCTGGTGGTGGAGCACGACGAGGAGACCGTGCGGGTGGCCGACCACGTGGTGGACATCGGCCCCGGCGCCGGCGAGCACGGCGGCACTGTGGTCCACTCCGGGACGGTGGCCGGCCTGATGAATAACAAGGGGTCGCTCACCGGCCAGTACCTGTCGGGGAAGAAGTCGATCCCGATTCCCGAGCAGCGGCGGAACCCCGGCGACGACTGGCTCACTATCCGGGGTGCCCGGGAGCACAACCTGGCCGACATCGACATCGACATCCCGCTGGGCTGCTTCGTGACCGTGACCGGGGTGTCGGGCTCGGGCAAGTCCACCCTGGTCAACGACATCTTGTACCGGTCGCTGATGCAGCGCATCTACAAGTCCAAGCTCCCGCCTGGACTTCACAAGGGCATCGACGGCACCGAGGCCCTCGACAAGGTGATCAACATCGACCAGCAGCCCATCGGCCGCACCCCCCGGTCGAACCCGGCCACCTACACCGGCGTGTTCGACCACATCCGCAAGCTGTTCGCCCAGACCCCCGAGTCGCGGGTGAGGGGCTACATGCCGGGCCGGTTCTCCTTCAATGTGAAGGGCGGCCGCTGCGAGGCCTGCTCGGGCGACGGCACCATCAAGATCGAGATGCACTTTCTGCCCGACGTGTACGTGCCCTGCGAGGTGTGCAAGGGAGCCCGCTACAACCGCGACACCCTCGACATCGAATTCAAAGGACGGACCATCTCCGAGGTGCTCGACATGTCGTGTGCCGATGCCCTGGAGTTCTTCGGCAACCAGCCAGCCATCACCCGTCACATGCAGACCCTGGTGGACGTGGGACTGGGCTACATCCGCCTCGGCCAGCCCGCCCCCACGCTGTCGGGAGGAGAGGCCCAGCGGGTGAAGCTGGCCTCAGAGTTGGCCAAGCGACCCACCGGCCACACCATCTACATCCTCGACGAACCCACCACCGGCCTGCACTTCGACGATGTCCGCAAGCTTCTGGCCGTGCTCAGCCGCCTGGTGGACCAAGGCAACACAGTTCTGGTTATCGAGCACAATCTCGACGTGATCAAGACCGCCGACTGGATCGTGGACCTCGGTCCCGAAGGCGGCGACAACGGAGGAACCGTCGTGGCCGAGGGCCCCCCCGAACTGGTAGCCCGCTCCGACCACAGCTATACCGGTAAATTCCTCCGCCCGGTGCTGGGCATCTGAAAGCCCGGCGGCCACCTGGTTTGCCAAGCCCACAGGCAGGTTCCTGGCCGAGTCATTAGGCTCCGCCCATGGATAGGCGTGAATTCTTGCGGGCTGCTGTTGTCGCTACCGGGGGCGCCGTCACCGTTCCCCTGGTCGGCAGCGCGGTAGGTGCCCAGCCCGGCGCCGGACCCTATGGCTCGCTCGACTGCATCGAGCCTGATGAGAACGGCATCCTCTTGCCCCCCGGATTCACGTCTCGAATTGTGGCGATGGCCGGAGAGCCGGTGGGCAATTCCGACTACCGGTGGCTTGTCTACCCCGA
>JAJEDQ010000027.1 GCA_022821445.1 Acidimicrobiia bacterium
TCCCTTATAGGGGTGGTTGTAGTAGTCGCCCTCGAAGGTGAGATAGCCGTCGCGGGCGAACACCCGCCGCAGGATCTCCACGTACTCCCGGGTGCGGGCCAGCGGGCGGTTGCCGGGCTGGCCGTACCACCCCTCCACCACCTGGGGGCCGGACACGCCCAACCCCAGGATGAGGCGCTGGTTGGACAGATGGTCGGCGGTCACGGCGTGCATGGCGGTGGCCGTGGGGGTGCGGGCGGCAAGCTGCACGATTCCGGTGCCCAGGCGGACGCGCTCGGTGTGGGCCGCCAGCCACACCAGCGGCGAAAAGGCATCGGAGCCCCACGACTCCGCCGTCCACACCGAGTCGAAGCCGAGCCGCTCCGCCTCTTGGGTGAGCGGCACGAAGCCCTCGGGCATCCCGCGGCTCCAATATCCCCAGACCAGTCCGAGTTTCATGGCGGCGACCCTATCCCGACCGGATTCGGAGATCGTTGTCGAGATTGGGGGCGACTGCGCCTATCCGCTTGCCGGTGGTATTCGTCGTCATTCGCTCCTATCCGCTTGCCGGTGACAGTGGCTGGGTCGGTAACATGGCTCTCTATGTCCAAGGTCTGCCAGGTGACCGGTCGTCGCCCGTCGTTCGGCAATAACGTGTCCCACTCGCACCGCAAGACGCGGCGCCGGTGGAACCCGAACGTCCACAAGCACCGGTTCTGGGTGCCGTCGGAGAAGCGGTGGATCACCCTCAACGTGTCGGCCAAGGGCCTCAAGACCATCAACAAGCACGGCATCGACAAGGTTGTGGCCCAGATGCGCCAGCGCGGGGAGAAGTTCTGAGCCATGGCTATCCAAAAGAGCGGCCAATTGCCACAGTCGAATCCGGAAAGAGTCTGATTGCTATGGCAAGTGACAAGCGCCCCATCATCAAGCTCAAGTCCACTGCGGGAACCGGCTACACCTATGTGACCACCAAGAACCGCATCAACGACCGGGAGCGGATCGAGCTGAAGAAGTACGACCCGGTGGCCCGCAAGCACGTTGTGTTCAAGGAGGAGCGGTAGCCGCTAACGTCGACGAGCGCAGGGAACACCTGACGGCCGCCCTGCTGGCCGAAGACCCTGCCCCGCCGCTGTGGCACCTGGTTGATTCCGGCCTCGCCGACGAGATCGTTCCCGAACTGCCCGCGCTCCGATTGGAGCAAGACCCTATCCACCGTCACAAAGACGTTTTGGCCCACACCATCGCGGTGGTGGCCAAGACCCGCGCTGATCTGGTTCTGCGGCTGGCCACGCTGTTCCACGACGTGGGCAAGCCCCGAACCCGCTCCTATGAGCGGGGGACGGTCACCTTCTACCACCACGAGGCGGTGGGGGCCCGGATGACCCGCAAGCGGCTCACCGAGTTGGGCTATTCCGAGCAGGTGGTGGACGACGTGAGCGAACTGGTGCGTTTGTCGGGCCGGTTCAAGGGCTACGCCGACGGCTGGAGCGACGCTGCCGTTCGCCGCTACGCCCGGGAGGCCGGATCCCTGCTGGGCTATCTCAACGAGTTGGTGAGGGCCGACTGCACCACCCGGAATCGCCAAAAGGCCGCCGATCTCCAGCACCACGTGGACGATTTGGAGGCCCGGATCGCCCGACTGGCCGAGGAGGAGCGCCGGGCCGCGGAGCGTCCGCTGATAGACGGCAACGAGGTGATGGAGCGCTACGGCATCGGTCCCGGCCCCGAAGTGGGCGCGGCGCTCAGGTTCCTTTTGGAGCTGAAGCGGGCCGAGCCCGAGTTAGACCGGGCCGACACCGAGGCCCGGCTCGACAAATGGTGGGCCGGAAAGAGATAATTCCCCAGGTCAGAGGCTGACACCACAGAGAGTTGCGGTCGGGCTAGCCTCCGACTGGGAGTTGTTCATTGCCCAGTCGATTCGTTGTCTTGTTGGCTGTCTTGCTGCTGGCGTCGTCCTGCTCTGAAAACTCGGCGGTGGTGTCAGATTCTCAGCCAACGGGTGCCGTTGTGATGCCAACAACCTCCCGGCCAACACCCTCTCAATCGAACCCCACCCCCACTGCATCCGCCACGCCGTCTGCCGAGCCGATGCCGTCACCAGAGCCGACCGTGGCTGCTGAGCCCACCGCTACTCCCGAACCCACGCCGTCTCCTGAGCCCACTGCGACTCCTGAACCCACGCCGTCTCCTGAGCCCACCGCAACCGCGGTGCCTGCTGAGCCTGAGCGCGATTGCTCGCCAGTGATCCCCGACGATCTCCAGATATCCCCCGTGCGCACGCCACTGCTTGATTTGTTTGATCCACCTTCGGCGGTTGCCGATGCCGGCGATCGTCTCTTGTCCCCCAGGGCTCTTGCGGTGACCAGTATTGAGATATCGAAAGTCATATACGAATGCGCCCACGAAGTGGGTCTGGCGTTCGCTGACGATCCCGCGGCGATTTCCACTCTGATGTCGCGCGGGATTCGAGGCCCCCTGCTGCTGGTTGCTCCTTGGTTCGATCTCCCATTGATGGGTGAGCTTGGGCGTCTTGCTCCAGAGCTCATCGTGACAGCCGGATTCGACGCCCAGGTCCTTCGATATGCCCTGTCTGACTTCGCTTTCGAGCAGATTGCGGTCGATCAGCAGGCCGCCTTTTCCTCTGAAGGGCTGTCCGATGGCCCCGTGTGGCTTGTCGACAATGCTGAGCAGGGCGTGCCGTTGGCAGCCCTCGGCCACCAAATCGGAGCTGAGGTGTTCACCGTGTCCGGCGATCTCCGGGCACTGTCCCCGGAGATTCGCAATGCGATCGCCAGCGCCCCCGATTGGGCATTATTCTTAGAGGAGTTCGGCGGGGATGCCCGCTGGCAGCTGGAGGTAATCCGCCGGGGTGATGAACTGCCTGGCGGTGGCCTGCTCATGTTCGATGCGGGGTTCGACCGCCGCCTGGTGGCCATCTACGGCCATCCGTCGGGGTCGGCCCTCGGGGTGCTGGGGGAGCAAAGCGCTGAGGAGGGGGTGGAGCGCCTCCGATCCATTGCCGAGGGCTACGACGCCGACGGCTCGGTGGTGCTGCCCACCTTCGAGATAATCGCCACTGTCGCCTCGGCCGGTGCCGGCAGCGACGGCGACTATTCGGCTGAGACCGCTCGGGACGTGATCAGACCCTGGATCGAGACTGCGGCGGCCAACGACATATATGTAGTGCTGGACCTCCAACCAGGGCGAACCGACTTCCTCACCCAGGCCAGGTACTACGAGGAGTTCCTCCGCCTGCCCCATGTCGGCCTGGCTCTCGATCCCGAGTGGAGGCTCAAGCCCGATCAAGTTCATCTGCGCCAGATCGGCACCGTCGACGCTGCGGAGATCAATCGGGTTGTCGACTGGCTGGCCGGGATCGTTCGGGAAGAGGCCCTGCCTCAGAAGCTTCTGATCGTCCACCAGTTCCGGCTGGACATGATCTCCAACCGCCACCAGATCGAAACCCCTCCGGAGCTGGCGGTGTTGATTCAGATGGACGGCCAAGGTCCGCTGACTTCCAAGTACAACACCTGGAATGTGTTGACCAGGGAGTTCGATGCCGACCAGTTCCATTGGGGCTGGAAGAACTTCTACGACGAGGACATCCCCACCCCGACCGCCGAGCAGGTGCTGGAGCTCACCCCCTACCCGGCGTTCGTGTCGTACCAGTAGGGCTGGGGAACCAGTCCTAGAGCTGGTCTACGTAGGTGTCGGTGCCCACCACCGTCTTGTAGAACGGGCCGGCCCAGCAGACGTTGGCCAATCCCGAGCCGTTTATGGCGTCCACATAACCCTGGAACGAGTCCCAGCAGCCGTCGGGCTGCTCGTCGCAGAAGAAGATCTGGAGGGTGCGGGCCTCGGTGCCGGTGCCCGATCCCAGGTCCATGGGGGAGTTGGAGGTGATCTCGTCGCGCTGGCGGGGCTTCCAGACCGAGCCGATGGCCACCGGGGAGCCGGCCATCATCTCGGGCATGGCCTTGTCCCGCAGGAAGGTGTGGAGCTCGTCCTCGCTCACCCCGTCGGCCCGGTCCATGGCCACCACGCCGATGCCGGCGTAGCCGTGGTCGAGGGCCAGCTCCAGCGGTACCGGATCGCCGTCGCGGTAGGCGGCCCAGCCCACGTCGGCCAGGATGGTGTGGCGATGGGTTCGCTCGGCGAACCCCCGGTCGTTGGTGTACAGCCAGTGCACCTGCTCGCCGGCCCACTCCCAGTGCTCCTCGTCGTGGCCGTCGAGCACCCAGTACACCGCCAGGAACGAGCCCTGGCCGGCCTGCGACACCTCGCCGCTGCCGTCGGTGATGCGCATGTCCTTGAGCGATCGGGGGGCCACCCAGCGGGACCCGGCGAACATCCAGGGTCCGATCATGCACCCGGCGTAGAAGTGGTCTCGCTCGTACCAGCGGTTGTACTCCTTCTCGTGGCCCGGGTTGGGGTCCACCAGGGTGAAGAGCATGCTGCCAACGTGGATGGGATAGTCGTTCACGCCGCTGAACCTAGCGGCTGCGCTCTAGTGTCGTCACAGTGAGCCAGCACCCTTTCCGCGACAAGGCCGCCATCGCGGGCATCGGCATCACCGAGCTGTCGAAGAACTCGGGGGTGAGCACCCTCACCTTGGCGCTGCGGGCGATCATGGCTGCGGTAGAAGACGCCGGTCTGAGCCGGGAGGACATCGACGGGGTGGCCTGCCACCAAGTGCAGGACTCGATCACCGCCTCCATCGTGGCCCAGTGCCTGGGAGTGGACGATCTGTCGTGGTACTGCGACCAGTTCGGCGGCGGCTCCACCTCCCACTCGGTGGTGGGCCATGCGGCCAGCGCGGCCGCCCTCGGCCACGCCCGCCACATCGTGGTGTGGAGGTCGATCAACGCCCGATCCGAGCACCGCATGGGGGGCACCGGCCGCCCGCCTCCGGCCATTGTGGAGACCCAGTACCAGCACCCCATCGGCTGGGTGACCCCGCCGCAGTGGTATGCCATGTTCGCCCGCTCCCACATGAACCGATGGGGCACGACCTCAGAAGACCTTGGCCGCATCGCCGTCCAGCAGCGGGCCAATGCCGTTCACAACGAGCGGGCCATGATGCGAGCCCCCATGACCATGGACGACTACTTCGCCTCCCGCTGGATCGTGGATCCGTTTCGGCTGTTCGACTGCTGTTTGGAGACCGACGCTGCCGCCGCGGTGGTGATCACCACCTCCGAGCGGGCCCGCGACCTGCGCCAGCCCCCAGTGCTGGTCTCAGGGATGACGTGGGGTGGCGGCCACATGATGCACAGCAACCGGGCGCAGGCCGATTGGACCACTTCGATTGCCGCCAAGATGGCCCGCCGGCTCTACGACATGGCCGGCGTCGGCCCCGACGACGTGCAGTACGCCTCGCTCTACGACGCCTTCACCCATCTGGTGCTGGTCCAGGTGGAGGACTATGGGTTTGCTCCCAAGGGAGAGGCGGCGGCCTTCATCGCCGACGGGGGTACCGCACCCGGAGGCCGAGTCCCGGTGAACACCCACGGCGGATTCCTGTCGGAGGGCTACGTCCACGGCCTCAACAACCTGCACGAGGCCGTCCGCCAGATCCGGGGCACCGCCGGGCCATTCCAAGTGCCCAATGCCGAGGTGGCCATGTCCACCGGCCAGCCCGGCTATGTGGCCGGCAACTCCTCGGCCCTCATCCTGCGCCGCGATAGCTGACCCGATCGGCGCGCTCTTGGCGGGCGGTGTACCAGGCCGCGGCCGCCGCGGCCACCAGCAAGAGGGCGCTCAGCCCGGCCCAGTGGCTCAGCAAGTTGAAACCCACTGCTTCCACTGCGGCGCCGGCCCCCAACCCAGCCACCGCCCCGCTGGTGGTCATTATGAAATCGGCGCCTCCTTGCACCTCCACCCGCTGATCAACCGGAAAGGCGCCGGTGAGCATCGCGCTGCCCGTTGTCGGTATAGAGACGGCCTGTGATACGGGGGGCACGCCGTAATCGCCTGTCTGCGCGAGGCTGATGTTGACGCTTAGCGACGCGGCCGGCACGGGATTCGCGGTCAGGGTGAATTCGGCGTTGCCGCCCTCGGTGATGCTGCTCCCGCCCGCGATGCTGATCTCAGGCGTGGGCGGTGGCGGATCGTCATCATCCGTGACGGCTACGGTGGCGGCGCCCGCCGTCGTGGACACGGTGTAGTCCGTGCCTGCATTCACCGTGATGGTTACCGCACCGTCGGGCTCATCAACATCATCATCGCTGGTGGCGACGGTGAGCATCGCGCTGCCCGTTGTCGGTATAGAGACGGCC
>JAJEDQ010000182.1 GCA_022821445.1 Acidimicrobiia bacterium
AGTTGGTGGTGCTTCCCCTGTTCCACGCCAACGCCCAGTACTACTCCTTCGCTTCGGCCATCTGGACTGGGGCCTCAGTGGCGCTGATGCCCGCCTTCTCGGCCAGCGGGTTCCTGGCCCAGGCCGCCCGCCACCACGCCACCTGCGCCAGCTTGTTCGCCGCCCCAATGCGGATGATCCTGGCCCGGGGCGCCCCGGTCGACGGCGTGGGGCTGCGCCACTGCTGGTACGCCCAGAACATCGCCGACGATCAGTACGAAACCCTGGCCACCTGGCTCGGGTGCCGGCCCCGCCAGCTCTACGGCATGACCGAGACCATCCCCGCCGTGCTCACCGAGCCGGCTGACAACCCCGTGCCGTCGTCCATGGGCAAGGTCACCCCTGGCTGCCAGGTGATCGTGCACGACGGCGAAGTGCTCGTCGGCGGAGAACCCGGGTTGACGCTGTTCGCCGGCTACCTGGACGATCCCGCCACCACCGCAGCCTCGTTCACCGACGACGGATGGTTCCGCACCGGCGATCGAGCCCACGTCGAAGATGACGGTCGCCACTACTTCGACGGCCGCCACTCCGACGTGCTCAAGGTGGCGGGGGAGAACGTGTCCATCGTGGAGGTGGAGTCGGTTCTGGCCAGCCATCCCGCGGTATTGGAGGCCGCGGTGGTGGGGGCGCCCGATCCGGTGCGCGACGAGGTGCCGGTGGCCTTTGTGGTCCCGGCCGACTCAGCTGCGCCTCCGTCCGATGATGAGCTGTCCTCGTGGTGCCAGGAGCGGCTGGCCAAGGCCAAACTGCCCCGGTCGTTTACGCTGATGGGCGAGCTGCCACGCACCAGCGTCGGCAAGATCCGCAAATTCCTGCTACGACAAGAGGCAGAGGCGACAAGGGGGTGACCACATGACCATGTTGACCAACGATTTGCTGGCGGCGTTCGACGACTCCATCACCGATGTCGCCACCGCGGTCACCCTTCCCCCCGAGATCTACCCCTCCGAGGAGTTCTTGGCCTTCGAGCGCCGGACGCTGTTCGAGCAAGAGTGGTGCTGCGTGGGGGTGGCCAGCCGCATCCCCGAGACCGGCGACTGGTTTACTACCACGGTGAGCACCGAGCCCATCATCGTGGCCCGCCAGCGAGACGGCAGCATCGCGGCGTTCTCAGCCATCTGCCGCCACCGGGGCATGCAGGTTGTGGAGGGGGAGGGCAACAGCCGCTCCTTCCGATGCCCCTACCACCACTGGAGCTACCGGTTGGACGGCCGACTGATGGGTGCCCCGGCCATGGAGCAAACCGAGGGCTTCGACAACGACGACTGGGGCCTGCCCAATCTGGCGGTGGAGCTGTGGCACGGGTTCATATTCGTCAACTTCAATCCCGATTCTTCGCCGCTGGCCCCCACCCTGGAGCGGTACGAGTCGTACCTCACCAACTATGAACTCGACAACTGTGTGTGCCCGGGCACCTTCACGCTCGAAGACCTGCCCTGGAACTGGAAGGTGATGTTCGAGAACTTCAACGACGGATACCACGCCAACCGCCTCCACCAGGTGATCCAAGACTTCTGCCCCTCGGAGATGGCCCGGTTCCCGGTGCCGTGGTCGGACGACTCCAACGTGATCTTTAGGGAGAACGGCTACACCCACATCGACGGTGGGTTCAATGCCACCCGCAAGGCTCTGCTGCCGGTGTTCCCCCATCTCACTGAGGAGGAGCGGTGGCGCTCCACATTCGCCCTGATACCGCCCACCCTGTGCTTCGGCACCGCCCCCGACCAGGCATTCTTCTTCATCGTGCGACCCAAATCGGCCGAGACCATCGACGTGGAGATCGGTTACCTGCTACACCCCAGCGCGCTGGAGCACCCCATGTTCGACCACCTCTTCCAAGCCAGCGACGAGGGCGTGCAGGTGTTCGTGGCCCAAGACCAAGACGCCACCACAAAGGTTCAGCGGGGCCTGCGGTCCCGCTTCGCCGTGCGGGGACGGTACTCCTGGCAGGAGGAAACCCACGTTCAATTCAACCGCTGGCTCGTCCAGCGCTACCGCCACCACTGGCCGACGGGCCGCTAGCCGACTGTTTTCGCTATCACCTCAACCAGGAGTGCCTATGGTGAAGCTTGGGCTGATGTTTCTGCGGCTTCGGCCCGGCCTTCCAGCCGGCCCACACGTCGACAAAGGTCCATGACGACTTCGGTGAGTTGGGCGAAACCGGCGTGCGTTTCTTGGCGCAGTTGCGCGAAACCGGCGTGCGTTTCTTGGCGCAGCTGCGCGATGTCGGCTCGCCGGCCGCGGTCGAGGTAGAGCGTTAGGGTGATGCTGACCCCCAGCAGGGCGAGTATGGCTTGTTCCATGAGGTTCTCCTGTCTTCTTCAGACGGGGTTGCTGGGGGAAGCAGGGCCAGCATACCGAGGGCAGGTGCGGGCAACAACCATCGGTTAGGCTGCTGAGCGGTTGCCGGGCCGGACGGTTCGGCTTATCAGCCTGAGGAGGGGAACGATGACAAGACCACTTGCTCGGAAATTGTGGCTGTTGGCGGCACTGTTGTCGGTGTTTGCGCTGGTGGCCGCGGGCTGCGGCAATGATGACGACGACGGCGGCGCAGCTATAGAAGCGCCTGAGCCTGAGCCCGAGCCGATGGACGACGAACCTGAGCCTGAGCCCGAGCCGATGGATGAAGAGCCAGAACCCGAGCCCACTGAGCCGCCAATGGACATGGAACTGCAAGCGCTGTTGGACACCTTCGACGCCAACGGCGACAGTACCCTCACCATCGGCGTGGCGGCAGCCGGGCCTCGTGATGATCAGGGTTACTACCAGGCGCTAGTGGACTTCGCCGAGGAGTTCTCGGCTGAAAACGGCTTCGCGCCGCCGATCGTGAGCGACAACATCGGCGCGGCCGAAGCGGCCCAGGCCATGTCTGACCTGGCAGCCCAAGGCGTCGATTTGATCTTGGTGGGGGCCAGCGAGATTGCCGAGCCCCTGGCCGACCTCACCGAGCAGTATCCCGACATCTTCTGGTACTGCAACTGCGGTGCCGGATTCCCGGAGATCCCCGGCTTGGCCCAGGCCACCGATTGGGGCGCGCCGATCCACTACACCGCCGGTGTGGCCATGGGTGCGGCCTTGCAGGACCACGGCGGGGATACTGCGGTCTTCCTGGGCTGCTGCGACCTCGGCTTCGAGAAGGAGGCCTACAACGCCACCGTCCACGGTCTCCAGTCGGTTGACCCGTCGTTCACCATGGAGTACGTGGCCACCGGAGCCTTCCCGTTCGACTTCGACAACTCGGCCAACGCCACCGCGGCGCTGACCAACGCCATCGCCGAGGGTGCCACACTGGCTTACGCCTATCTCGGTGGCGCCCTCAACCCGGTCGGCCAGCTGGCCACCGACGAGGGGGTAGCCGTATTTGCCGCCGGTCCTGGAGACATTTGCTCTCGCGACGATGGCATCGAATGGACAGGGGCCATCGTGTTCGACGCCGGGCGCTACGCCCGAGTCGTTCTGCCCCTGATTATTGACGGAGAGCTGACCGAGGGATCCACCTACCAGTTCCCGACCCAGCAGGGTCTCAACGGCGGCGAGCTCTGCGACCCGTCGGCAGATGCGGAAGCACTGCTGGCCGATGCCTTTGAATCGGCAAACACCGATGGAGAGCTGCTCGGCGCGCTCGGCGGGATCTCCGCTGAAGCCTACGGCGGCGGGTGACCGACGCAACGACCGAAATGACAGGCTCCGGGGGGCCTGACCCCTCGGAGCCTGCGGTCGAGCTGGCTGGCATAACCAAGCGCTTCGGGGGCATCCTCGCCTGCGATCAGGTCGATCTGGCCTTACGCCGGGGCCGCGTCCACGGAATCCTGGGCGAGAACGGGGCCGGCAAGTCCACGCTGATGAAGGTGCTCATCGGGCTGGTCCTGCCCGATGCAGGTTCTATCCGTATCGACGGCCAGCTCCGCGCCATCCATGATCCGCTGGCCGCCGCCGCCCTAGGCATTGCCATGGTCCATCAGCACTTCAGCCTGGTCGACCAGCTCACCGTGTGGGAGAACGTCGCCCTCGGCGAGGAAGGGCGGCTGAGGTCGACTGGGGTGCGCGACCGGGTTGCGGCCATCAGCGAGCAGTACGGCCTGGAGATCGATCCTGACGCCCGAGTGGGCGAGCTCACCGCCGGGCTGCGCCAACGGGTGGAGATCATCAAGTGCCTGCGTCGCGACCCACACATCCTGGTATTCGACGAGCCCACCTCGGTGCTCACTCCCGAGGAGTCGGAGCAGTTGTTCAGCACGCTGCGAGAGGTGGTCGCCGCCGAGGGCCGAGCCGTCGTGCTGGTCAGCCATAAGCTCGACGAGGTGCTGCACGCCACCGACGAGATCACCATAATGCGCCAGGGAAGAGTGGTGGACCGCAGACCCACCGGCGAGGCCGATGCCCGCAGCTTGGCCCGAGCCATGGTGGGCCGGGAAGTGTCGCTGCGCTCCGAGCGGGCGGCCTTCGGCATCGCCGATATCGAGGAGGCAGCCGATTCAGGCACCGCCGCTGAGATAGAGGAGGCCGAGCGGGAGTCCGATACCGGTGCCGAACACCGCCAGTCCGCAGAGACGACGCCATCGAATGAGCCGGTGCTGCGGATCGAAGGCGTTTCGGTGCGGGGCCGGGGCGGGGCGCGGCTGCTGGACGACATCAGCCTCGATCTGCGGGCGGGTGAGATTGTGGGCGTGGCCGGCGTGGAGGGAAACGGCCAACGTACCCTGGGCGATCTGCTGTCCAGCCTGATTCCGGTGGATGCCGGTCGGGTGGTGGTGAACGATTCGGCAGTTCGCACCAGCGCACCCGGTGCCATGGCCAAGGCTGGCATCGGCGTGATCCCCGAAGACCGCCACGACTCCGGCGTGGTGCTGGACATGACGGTGGCCGAGAACCTGCTCATGGTGGACCCCCATCGGGTGGCTCGCCACGGCGTCATGGACAAGGGGCAGGTGACCGAGACGGCCCAGCGGATGATCGAGGAGTTCGACATCGGTTGTTCCGGGCCCGATGCCCCTCTGTGGTCGCTGTCGGGAGGCAACCAGCAGCGGGTGGTTCTGGCCCGCGAACTGGCCGCCGAGCCCGATGTTCTAGTGGCGGCCCAGCCCACTCGGGGGCTGGATGTGGGGGCCATCGAGTACATGACCGACCGGCTGCGCCAAACCGCAGCCGACGGAGTGGCCGTGCTGCTGATCTCCAGCGAGCTAGAGGAGATCTTGGAATTGTCCGACCGGATTGTGGTGATGTCTAGGGGCCGAATTGTCGGCGAGCTTTCCCAGGCTGACGCCAACCTCGAAACCCTGGGCCTGCTGATGGGAGGGAGCACCGAATGACGCGCGGTGCCCGGGTCGCCGAGTGGGTGGTGCTCTATGCCCTCAGCATCGTCGTGGCCCTGGCCATTTCCAGCGTGATCGTGGAGGCCACCGGCGGTGACTGGTGGCCGGTGCTTGAGGCGTTGATAGACGGCAGCATCAAGGCGCCCGGGCGCTGGGGGGAGACACTGGGAATAGCCGCACCCCTGCTGCTGGTGGCCTTGGGCACCGTGATCTCGGCCAAAGCCGGCTTGATCAACATCGGCCAAGAGGGCCAGTTGCTGATGGGAGCGGCGTTTGCGGTGTTCTTCAGCTTTCGTATCGGCGGCCCCGGCCCGCTGAACGTGCTGCTGCTGCTGCTGTTCGGCGCGTTGGGCGGGGCAGTGTGGGCCTCGGCCGCCGGGCTGCTGCGCTATTGGCGGGGGGTGCCCGAAGTGCTGAGCACCCTGCTGTTGGTGTTTGTGGCTGTTCAAGCGGTGGGATACGGCTTGAAGTGGCAATGGCTGCTGCTGGCCGACGAGGCCAGTCGAGGCAACCGCAACCTGGTGAGCGAGCAGCTCGCCAAGAACAACCGGATTCCCCGCCCCGACATATTCGGCAACGAGTTCCCCATCACCGTCTATGTGGCCTTGGCCTTGGCCTTGGCGGTGGCCTATGGGCTGGCCCGCACGGTATGGGGCTTTCGGCTGCGGATGCTGGGCCACAATCCCCGGGCCGCCCAGCGATCTGGTGTGTCATCCACCGTCTATGGCGCCACCGCACTGGCCATCGGCGGGGCTTTCGCCGGCCTGGCCGGGGCGGCCATGTTCGCTGGCGGGGGATTCTCGTTCGGAAACTACCGTTTGGTGCCCGGCTTCTCCGACAACATCGGCTGGACCGGCCTGCTAGTGGCCTTGATGGCCCGAGAGCGGGCGCTGCCCGCGGTGGTGGCCGCGTTCGTGTTCGCCATGCTGCGCACTGGGGCGGGCTTCGTGAACAGCACTGGAGTGGAGAGCCGCATCACCGACGTGGTGCAGGGGCTGCTGGTGCTGGCCCTCCTGGCTCCCCCCGCGGTGGTCTTCCTGCGAGATCGGCACCGGGCCCGGGCCGCGGCTACGGAGAGGGTGTGATGGCGTGGTGATCGAAGAAACGCCGTTTATTGACAGGGAGGGCGATCCATGGTGCTGATCGACTTCTTCTCCGCGGTAGGCGATGTGCTGTCGAGCGAGTCCACCTACATCAACGGTGCGCTTTTCGCCGCGCTGTTGGCCTTCGCCGCCACCGGAGAGTGGGTGGCCGAGCGATCCGGGACACTGAACATATCCGTGGAGGGGATGCTGCTTAGCGGCGCCTTCGCTGGGGCGCTCGGCTATCACCTGGCTGAATCGGTGGCGGTGGGCTTGATGCTCGGCGCGGTCGGCGGCTTGATCATCGCAGTGGTGCAGGCTGAGATGAGCCATCGCCTCACCGCCGATCAGTTCGTGGTCGGCCTCACCCTCAACATCCTGGTTGTGGGCCTCACCGGGTTCTTGGACCGAGAGATCGACCCTCGAGCCGATTACGCCTCTGAGGTGGAGATCCCCATCCTGGTGGACATTCCCCTGTTCGGGCAGGCGCTGTTCGGGGAGCCGTGGCCGTTCTATCTGCTGTACGGGTTGGTGCCGCTGTCGTGGTGGCTGGTGTACCGCACCCGCTGGGGACTGGAGCTTCGGGCCGCAGGTGAGAACCCCCAGTCGGCCGACGTGAGCGGCATCGACGTGAACCGCCGCCGCCGCCAGTCCATCTACTACGCCGGGCTGACTTCCGGGCTGGGGGGTGCCTACTTCCTGTTCGCCCGTCTGGCTACATTCGACGATTCCGTGATCGGCGGGCAAGGGTTCATCGCCATCGCCGCGGTGATCTTCGGCGGTTGGACGCTATGGGGCACCATGGGGGGCTGCGTCCTGTTTGCCGGGGCCCTCTCCTTCCAGTTGTCGCTGCAAGGGCTGGGCTACGAGCTCAACACCGAGCTGTTGCAGGCCCTGCCCTATCTGGTGACCATCGGGGCCATGGCCATGTTCGCCAAACGAGTTCGACCCCCAGCCGCTTTGGCTCAGCCCTTCATCCGCGGTCTGAAATAGTCGGGCTGAGACGAAGGAGAGCGGCAATGAAGGCGATGCGATACCACGAGCCCGGCGGCCCCGACGTGCTCCGCTACGAGGAGGTGCCCGATCCCGAGCCCGGCCCGGTGGACGTGGTGGTGGATGTGGTGGCTACTGCGCTGAACCGGCTGGATGTGGTGCAGCGCAATGGCTGGTTCACCATGCCCGGTTTCACACTGCCCCACATTGCGGGCATGGATGTCGCCGGGGTGGTGTCGGAGGTGGGTGACGAGGTCGACGGGGTGGCCGTGGGCGACCGGGTGGTGGTCGACCCATCGCTGGCCGGGGTGGACGATCGTTCCAAGTTGGGGGGCCGGGGCGACCTCTACGGTGAACTGGGCATCATCGGTGCCACAGTTGACGGCGGCTACGCCGAGCGGTGCCTGGTGCCGGCCTCGCATGTTTACCCTGTGCCCCACGCCATGTCGTTGGAGGCGGCGGCCACCTTCCCCACCTGTTACCTCACCGCAGCCCATGCGCTATTTGATGTGGGCGAGCTAGCCGAGGGCGAGACGGTGATGATCCATGCCGCCGGTTCGGGCGTCTCGGTGGCCGGTATCCAGCTAGCGGTAAACGCCGGGGCCACCGTTTTGGCCACCGCAGGTACCGACCAAAAGTGCGAGCAGGCCATAGAACTAGGCGCATCCCACGCACTGAACAACCGCACCGGCGACGTGGCTGGCTGGGCGAGGGAGCTAACCGAAGGAGCCGGAGTCAACATGGTGTTCGACCATGTGGGCACTGCCCTGTTCGGCCCGTCGCTATTCGCGCTGGGCATCGGCGGCCGGCTGGTGAACTGTGGCAACTCCTCCGGCGACGAGGCCGTCATCCCATCCCTGGGCTACGTGTTCCACTCCGGCATCAAGATCCTGGGTTCCGACCCCTACCGCCCCGAAGATTTCGCCCCCGCCTGGGACACCTTCTGCGCCAACAGCTTCAACGCCGCCATCGACTCAGTATTCGACTTACCCAACGCCGCCGAAGCCCAAGAAAAAATGCTAACCAGCAACTTCTTCGGCAAAATCCTGCTCAAACCCTGACAAGGATTTCGGGAAAATAGTGGCCGACTCCCCATATCCCGAACTAAAAAAATCCCACGTCCCCGAGCGGGTAGGCCGCCCCTGGACCGACCACAAACCCCCGCCGTCAGCCCCGGTGTGGGCGGTCATCGGAGGTCTCGGCTCGTTCCACCTACTAGTTGCTGGTCTGGAACTCGGAGTCTTCGACGCCCTGAGCGACCGGGGCGCGACTCCCAGCATCCCCCCAGAAGTAACCGCAGCAGAGCTAGCCAAAGAACTGGAAGTGTCAGCCCCCCACTTGGAGTCACTGCTCGACTCCCTGGCAGTCCTCGGCCTACTAGAGCGAGTAGGTGGTTGCTACGGCCTGAACGACACAGCGGCCCGCTATCTGACAAGCGATGGAGCGGCATCAATGGCCTCGCTTGTCCCGGTGGCCCCCGGCCCCCTAGACAACTGGTCCCACCTAGCTGACACCATCCGAGCCGGCCGCCCCGCCCACCCCGTAGAGGACAACCCAGCCGATTTTTACCGCCCCCTGGTAGAAGGCACCTTCACAACAATGCTCCGAGCCGCCACCAGAGCCGACCTCAAACTCCGTTACAGCGCCATGACTGCCCCCCGAGTCCTAGACCTAGGCGCAGGCGGAGCCCCCTGGGCCATCGCAGTGCTCAAGGCCTGCCCCGAAGCCACCGCGGTGATCAACGACCTAGTCGGAGTAATCGAGGTGGCCCAGCGCCACACCGCCGAGCACGGCGTAGCCGACCGCTGCGAGTTCCGCCCCGGCGATTTCCACACCATCGACATCGAAGCCGAGGGCTACGACATTGTGGCACTGGGCCACGTCTGCCGCACAGAGGGCCCCAAAGGCGCCCAACACCTCATCGAAAGAGCATGGGAAGCCCTACGCCCCGAAGGAAGACTGCTCCTCGCCGACTATTTCGTAGCTCCCGAGCCCCAATGGAGTCCCCACAGCGCACTAATGGGCATGACCATGATGGCCAGCACCACAAACGGATTCCCCATCACCGCCGCCCAAACCGCCATCTGGCTCCAAGACGCTGGCTTCAAAGCCCTCCGTCTCATCGAGCCCATAGGCCACCAATATGCCTACACCGCCACAAGACCCCAAACACAAGAAAAACAGGGTTGAGAAATGGATGGCGACGCAAGGGCGGTGGCTAACTCTGGGATCACGAGGAGAGGTGGGGCGGTGGGTGGTCCGGCTCAGGGCGCCCGCCGCCCGGACCCCGCGGAGGACGGCGGGCTGGGCCGGGACAGGAGCCGCCGCCCCACCGGACCTGCGCCAACAACCCCAAGAAAGCCACCGCCCGGACCAGCGCCAACAAACAAAGGAACACAATGACCGAAAAGATCGACACGCTCATCAAGGGCTGGTACGTGGTCACCATGAACCCGACCCGCGACATCATTCACCAAGGCGCAGTAGCCATTAGAGGCAACCAGATCGTCGACGTGGGCAAAGTGTCCGATCTCGAAACCCGATATCAAGCAACCGAAACGGTAGGCGGCGACCGATTCGTGGTAACGCCAGGCCTGGTCAACACCCACATCCACATCACCGGCGAGCCCCTCACCCGGGGCTACGTCCCCGACGACACCCCGTTTGAGGAGAACGTATTCCAATGGCTATGCCCGCTTTATTCGGTATACACCGCCAAGGAGGAGCGCCTGTCGGCACAGCTGGCCGCGGTGGAGATGCTCAAGTCGGGCACGACCTGCTTCTTAGAAGCGGGCACCATTCGATTCACCGACGAGGTGATGGACGGCCTGGTCGAGTCTGGCATCCGGGGCCGGATCGGCAAGTGGGTATGGGATCTCCCCCCCGAGCCCAGCGTGTACCGTCAAGACACCGACGAGGCCATCGCCAACTTGCGCAACACCGTCGAGCGGTTCCAGGGCACTGCCGGCGGGCGGTTGGGTGCGTGGTCGATGGTGGTGGGCCACACCACATGCTCCGACCCCTTGTGGCAGGCCGCTCGGGCCACCGCCGACGAGTACGGCGTGGGGCTCAGCTTCCACATGTCCCCGGCCGCGTTGGATCCCGACACCTTCATTGCGGCGTTCGGCCAGCGCCCGATGGTGCACCTGGGAGAACTGGGTGTGCTGGGCGACGACACCGCCATCACCCACTGCGTCCATGTCGACGACCAGGAAATCGCCCTGTTGGCCGAGGCCGGATCGTCGGTGGTCCACTGTCCCACCACCGCGCTGAAGGTGAGCTACGGCGTGACCCAGATCGGCAAGATCCCCGAGATGGTCACCGCCGGGGCGAACGTGAGCCTGGGCACCGACGGGAACAACGCCTCCAACTACTCCGACCTGATGCGGGCCACCTACCTGGTGGCCGGGCTGTTCAAAGACGCCCGCATGGATCCTCAGATGTTTCCGGCCGAGAAGGCCTACGAGATGGCCACTTTGGACGGGGCCCGGACCATGCTGATGCAAGACGAGATCGGCTCGCTGGAGCCCGGCAAGCTGGCCGATGTGGTGATGCACGACACGGACCGTCCCGAATGGCGGCCGCTGTTGAACGTGATGAACCAGCTGGTGTGGTCGGCCGACGGCCGAGGCGTTCACACCGTGTTCGTGGACGGGCAGAAAGTGGTGGAGGGTGGCCGCATGACCACCATCGACGAGGAGTCCTTCTACAATCGCTGCCAGCAAGCCGGAGAAGCCGTCGTGGGGCGCTCAGGCCTTCCCGACAAGGCCAAGTTCCCCATCTGGTAGGAGGGAATGCGCCTAGTGGTACAACTCCCGCTTGACCACCTTGCCGGCGGCGTTCCGGGGGAGTGGGTCGGGACGGATCTCCCAAAGGGTGGGAATCTTGTAGGGGGCGAGCACTTCTTCGCACCAATGGGCGAGGTCTTCAGGGTTCACCGCAGCCCCGCCGGCGGGTACCACTACGGCTTTCACTTCTTGGCCCATCTCGGGATGCTCAACGCCGTACACCGCTGACTCTGAGACCGATGGGTGGGCGTCGAGGCGGTACTCAATCTCGATGGGGTAGATGTTCTCGGCGTTGCGCAGGATCATGTCCCGGGCCCGGGAGTTGATGTAGAGGTAGCCGTCCTCGTCGAAACGTCCGATGTCGCCGGTGTTGAGCCACCGGTCCTCATCGATGGTTGCCGCGGTGGCCTCGGGGTCATTCCAGTATTCGAGCATGGTGTAGGCGCTGCGGCACCATATCTCGCCCTCTTGCCCGGTGGGCAGCGGCTGGCCGTCGGGGCCGCGGATCTCGGTTTCGAAGCCGATGGCCACCTGGCCGCACGAGGTGGGTCGTTCCCGGTACTCGGCCCCGCCGATGCCGGCGATGACCGCCACCGACTCCGACGATCCGTATCCCATGCCCACCGCGGGCGCGGCGTTGGGAAAGGCCTGGCGCATCAGATCTTGCACCGCAGGGCTGGCCGGAGCGCCGCCGAAACCCACATTGACCACGCTGGAGGTGTCGAACTCGCCGAAGTTGGGGTGGTTGGCCAGCCGTGAGCCGATGCTGCCCAGGGCGGCAAAGGAGGTGACCCCCTCGTCTTGGATGAGCTGGAGTACGGACTCGGGATCGAAGCGGCCCCGGCGGTACACGATCTTGCCCCCGGTCACCATGCTGATGAGCGTGGTGCCGTAGAGCCCCGACACATGGAACAGCGGCGATGTGCCCAAGGTGACCGACTGGGCTGGCGGGCTGGGCGCCGCGCCTTCGTCGGCCGAAGGGTTGGTGCGCATCTCGGTGAACACCCGCACCGCCCCGTTCATCATGGTGGACTGCACGAAACCGATCAGTCCCCGATGCGAGGCCACCGCCCCCTTGGGCCGCCCGGTTGTCCCGCTGGTGAACAGGATCACCGCGGGGTCGTCCTCGGCCAAGGACACATCGATATCTTCGAGGGGTGCGCTGGCACCGGAGGCAAGAAAGTCGGCCCAGTCGTCCTCGATCACGAGGCACGGTGCATCGGTACTGCCTTTGCCCGACCGCTCCAAACGGGGGCGGTCGGCGATCACCAGGGCCGGTTCGCTGAGGGAGGTGGCGTAGTCCACCTCGTCGGCGGTCCACCAGCCGTTGTAGGCCGACACGATTGCGCCGATGCTCGTGGCGGCGAAGAACGACACCACCCACTCGGGGCAGTTGGCCGCGAAGATGGCCACCCGGTCGCCGTGGCCAATGCCCCGCTGCTGCAAGGCGGTGGCTGCTGACGCCACTTGGGCGATGAAGTCGTTGAAGGTGTGGCGCTGGTTTTCCAGTACCAAGAACTCCCGGTCGCCGAAGTTGGCGGTGTTGGCCACCATTTCCCGCAGCGAGCGCATCCGGCTGGCAAAAACCGCCGCCGGCTGCCCCAAGACCTCCTCTGTGTTCAGCTCGAACAACCCCTCCGGTCCGGTCAGCTCTTGAATCACGTCGTCTCGAACACCCACGGCTCAAGACCCTAACCACTTGCTAGGGTTCGACCGACTTCGACGGGTTGAATAAGGGCCTGAGGCTCTATCGTGGGTCCATGACCGAAGTCGTGATTGTTGAGGCCGTTCGCTCCCCGGTGGGCAAGCGAAACGGCGGTTTGTCTTCCGTCCATCCCACTTCTTTGCTCAGCCAGGTGCAGTCGGCCGCGGTTGAGCGATCGGGCATAGACCCCAACGCCATTGGCCAGGTGGTGGGTGGCTGCGTGGACCAGATCGGGGCCCAAGCCATGAATGTGACCCGCACCGCGTGGCTCACCGCCGGGTTGCCCACCGAAACGGCGTGCAGCACGGTGGACTCCCAGTGCGGCTCCTCGCAGCACGCGGTGAACCTGGGCTACAGCCTGGTGAAATCCGGGGTGGAGGACGCGGTTCTGGCCTGCGGCGTGGAGAGCATGAGCATCGTGCCCATTGGCTCGAATGCGTCGGCCGACGGCGTGGGCCGGCCAGTAACCCGCGATTACTTCGCCCACTACGAGTTCACCTCCCAATTCGAGGGGGCGGAGCGGATGGCCGACAAGTGGGGCGTTACCCGAGAGGACTGCGATCGCTTCGGGCTGTCCTCCCAGCAGCGGGCCGCCCGGGCCTGGGACGAGGGCCGATTTGAGACCCAGATCGTGCCCATTGAGGCCCCAGTGCTGGATGAGGACGGCAAGAAGACCGATGAGACAGCCACCGTGAGCGTAGATGAGGGCCTGCGGGAGACCACCCTGGAAGGGCTGGCCGGGCTCAAGCCAGTGGCCCGGCCCGAGGGCGTCCACACCGCGGGGTCGTCGTCGCAGATTTCCGACGGCGCCGGCGCAGTGCTCATGATGACTTCCGATCGGGCCGAGCAGCTCGGGCTCACCCCCAGGGCCCGGGTGGCCGAGACCTGTTTGGTGGGGTGTGATCCGGTGTTGATGCTGGAAGGGCCGATCCCGGCCACCCACCGGCTGCTGGAGCGAAGCGGGCTTGCCATGGACGACATCGACGTGGTGGAGATCAACGAGGCATTCGCCTCGGTGGTGCTGTGCTGGGCTGCCGAGCACGAGCCCGATATGGAGAGGGTGAACCCCAACGGCGGGGCCATCGCTTTGGGCCACCCTCTGGGCGGAACCGGCGCCATCCTGGTAACCAAGGCCCTGCACGAACTGGAGCGCACCGACGGCCAGTGGGGGCTCATCACCATGTGCTGCGGAGGCGGCCTGGGCACCGGAACTCTCATCGAAAGGCTCTGATGCCCACCTTGCTGCCTTGCGGAAGAGGCTGATCGAATGCCCACCGACCCCGGCTTGGCCGACGAGCTGGTCGGCGCGATCCGAACCTGGGTGGATCGGGAGGTCATCCCCAACGCTTCTGATCTCGAGCACGCCGACGAGTTTCCCGAGGCGATGTTCGCCCAGATGTGCGAATTCGGCCTGTTCGGGGCCACCATCGATGAGTCCTACGGCGGCTTGGGACTGGACGCCACCACCTATGCCCGGATCATCGAGGAGCTCTCCCGGGGATGGATGTCGCTGGCCGGCATCCTCAACACCCACAAGATCGCGGCCACCATGATCGGGCGCTACGGCACCGACGAGCAGCGGGATCGCTTCTTGCCCCGCATGTGCGATGGATCGGTGCGATCGGCCTTCTCGCTGTCAGAGCCCGACGCGGGCAGCGACACCCGCAATATCCGCTGCCGGGCGGTGCCCGACGGCGAAGAGTGGATAATCAACGGCACCAAAATGTGGGTGACCAACGGCATGCGAGCCCAGATGGTGATGCTTTTGGCCCGAACCCCCGACGAGCGCATCACCTGCTTCATCGTGGAGAAAGAGCCGGGACCGAGTGCCGACGGCCTCACCGTGTCGCGCACCATCCCCAAGCTGGGATACAAGGGTGTAGAGACCGTGGAGATGGCCTACTCCGACTTCCGGGTTCCCGACGCCAACGTGCTCGGCGGCCCCGAAGGTGTGGGCCACGGGCTGGGCTATGCCTTGTCGGCCTTGGAGCTGGGACGGATCAACATCGCTGCTCGGGCGGTTGGGGTGGCGCAAGCCGCCTTGGAAGCGGCCATGAAGTACGCCCAGGAGCGGGAGACGTTCGGGCGACCCATCTACGACCACCAGGCCATCGGATTCAAGCTGGCCGAGATGGCCACCAAGCTTCACGCGGCCCGACTCATGACCTACGACGCCGCCCGCCTTTATGACTCTGGAGAGCGCATCGACTTGGAAGCGGGAATGGCCAAGCTGTTCGCTTCTGAGGCTGCCTTCGAGATCGCCTCCGACGCGCTGCGCATCCACGGGGGAAACGGCTACACCGAGGAGTATCCCGTGGAGCGCTACTTCCGCGACACGCCCCTCATGATCATCGGAGAGGGAACCAGTGAAATCCAGAAGATGGTGATCGCCCGCCAACTGCGTGATCGGTATTCGTAGAGATGAATGCTTGCAGGCGGCTCTTCGATCGGTATTCCTGAGAGGAAGAACAGTGGCTGAGATTTCTGAGGATCAACTTCGCCAGAAGGCGCGAGATCTGCTGTCTGAGGTAGACCCCGCCGAGGCAACGCAGTACGAGTTTCGGGGCGCCCAATTCGACCGGGGGCTGTCTCGGGTGGACTTCCCCGAAGGCAAAGGCGGGCTCGGCCTGTCCCCCAAGGCTCAGACCGTGGTGGACGAGGAGCTGCGCCAGGGCAGCAGGTATTGGCACGACCTGAACGTCAACCCCATCGGCATCGGCATGGGCGCTCCCACCGTCCTGGCCCACGGCACCGAGGAGATGCACCACCGCCTGCTGCGGCCGCTTTACACCGGCGAGGAGATCTGGTGCCAGATGTTCAGCGAGCCCGGCGCGGGCTCCGATGTTGCTGGTTTGGCCTCCCGAGCCGAGCTCGATGGAGACGAATGGGTGGTGAATGGCCAAAAGGTGTGGACCTCGCTGGCCCATCGTTCCCGATGGGGGATGCTGGTGGCCCGCACCGACCCCGACGCCCCCAAGCACCGGGGCCTCACCTATTTCGTGCTCGACATGACGCTGCCGGGAGTGGAGGTACGTCCTCTCTACCAAATAACCGGCGAGGCCGAATTCAACGAGATTTTCCTGAACGAGGTTCGCATTCCCGACTCCATGCGGCTGGGAGAGCGGGGCCAGGGGTGGAATGTGGCCATTACCACCCTTATGAACGAGAGAGTGGCGCTGGGTGGCGGGGTTCCCGAACGGGGCAGCGGGCTCATCGGCATATTGGTGTCGGCTTGGGAGCGCCTGAGGGACCAACCCGATGGCCGGGATCCTGCCAGTCGCCAGGTGCTTCGGGATCGAGTTGTGCGATTGTGGACCGAGGCCGAGGTCTTGCGGTTGACCAACTGGCGGGCTCGCACCCTGTCGTCGGCGGGCACGCCCGGACCCGAGGGATCGGTGGGCAAGGCAGTGTCGGCCGAGTTGAACCAGCGGATCTATGAGTGCCTGATCGACGTGATGGGGGCGGAAGCCATGCTGTTCCCCCAGGGCTATCCGATGTCAAGGCCAGACCTGTCGGGCAGCGCTTCTTATCGCGACCCATCTCCGGTCAAGGGCTTCCTGCGGTCGCGGGCCAACACCATCGAGGGGGGCACGTCGGAGGTGATGCGCAACATCCTGGGCGAGCGTGTGCTGGGACTGCCCAAGGATCCCGGAGTGGACAAGAGCACTCCGTGGAGTGAGATCCCACGCAATTGAAAGCCGGCAACTGAAAGCCAGCAAACGAATAGGAGTGCCCGATGGGTGAAGCTCAGCACATGCGCAAAGTGATGGAGGAGTACGCCGCTGCGGTGAGTGCCGGTGACAAGGAGGCCATTTTGTCGTTCTATGCCCCCGACGGCTCGTGCCAGGTGCCGGTGGGCGGGCCAGTACACCAGGGCATCGACGCCGTACGGGCCTTCTATGAGGGCAACGAGCTGGCCGAGACCCTGGTGTTGACCGGGCCGGTTCGGGTGGCGGGCAATGAGGCAGCGGTACCGATGGTGGCCCAGGTCTGCTTCGACGGGGTGGACTACGAACTCGATGTGGTGGATGTGGCCGTGTTCAACGACGACGGCCTGCTGACCTCGCTGCGGGCGTACTACTCGCTCGACGATCTGCGTGCTGTTTGACCAGTTGAAGAAATGGCGGCGGTGGCTGCTGTGGCTGGCTGCGCTCGGGCTGCTGCTGGGTTGGAGTCTCACATGGGCGCTG
>JAJEDQ010000023.1 GCA_022821445.1 Acidimicrobiia bacterium
CTGTTGGTGCTGTACTGCACTATGTACTCGAACACATCGTCGGCGTCGTAGGGGTCATCATCTTGATCTTCTGTGTTGTCATCAGCAGTGACCGGATCCCAGCTCGCAACGACTCCACGGTTACTGGGAGCCAAGAGCAGATCCTGGGCGGCGCGCTTGCTGTAGGTTCCGGGGTTGGTGGCCGTCGGAGAGAAGACGCTCTGGGTGGGGCCGGTTGGCCTCCGGGTTCCGTCGGTGTTCTCTTCTTCGTCGTCTCCGGGGGTGCCGCCGGTACCGCTACTGCCGTTGTCGTCTTCTTCATCCTCGTCGCCGGGGAGGGGCCTTCCGGTGCCGGAATCAAGATTCGCGCATTCGTCTCGGGCCTCTGCGGCGGCTTCCCCAAAGGTGGCGTCAATAAGCCGAGCGCATTCGCTGGCGAACAATGAGTCGAAGAATGTAGCGCGTTCGCCAGCGAGCCGCTCCAGTGCGTTCTGGCGAGCAATAGTGGCTCGGCGGGTGGTTGGCAGAGAGCAGATGTCGGCGACATCGTCTCCGTTGGTGTCCAACGGGTAGGTGATGGGACCGCCCAGGCTCCGATTCAGGCAAAACGTGCTGCTGGTGACGACTGGTCCAGAGAAGAACCCGTTCGGGCGTGACGTTGAGACCTGTGGGGACAGCCGAGAGGCTGGTACGGAGGGAGTGGGTTGTCCACCGGCATTTGCCCTCCGGGGTGCAGCGCACTCGTCCTGGGGCTCATTCTCGGGCTCGCCATAGGTTCCGGCCACGTCGATGCACTCGTATCCGTAGAGCTGCCCGAAGCGCGCCGGAAAGTCGAGGGCCAGCAGTTCCATGGCGTTTTGACGGGCCGCCGTTTCCCGGCGCGAGCGGGGGAGCGAGCAAGTGTCGGCCACGCCGTCGCGGTCGCTGTCGAATGGGTAGGTCCTGGGACCTCCGAGGCTCGCGTTTAGGCAGTAATCGGGGCCGGAAATGACCCCGGAGTAGTAGCGCGATGGCGTGTCCTGGGCCGACGCGTGCGCGGTGATGGTGGCCACGAGTCCAAAGATTGCAATGAGTGTTCCGCCCAACTGCATTGCCCGCTTGGGTTTGCTAGTGCCGTTGGACATTTTGCCCTCCATCGTTGCGGTCCGCGCGCCACTCAATTCGCGGCCCCGTAGCTTATCCCAATCTGGTGTCAATCTGGTGAACCCCAAGCCCTTACCGGCCCTTTTTCACTACAAACGAGACAGAAGCTCGTCACTGGTGGCAGCTGGGGCCTCGCAGGTGTAGCCATGACAGACGTAGGCCAGACCCTCGGTTCGGCCCTCCCACAAGGGGGAGGCATAGGGCTCGCCCCAGGCCAGCACGGTGTTGGGCCGGTAGCCATCTCGTACGGCGTCCACCAGATCAGGGCGGTCGCCGCCGATCACCACCTCGGTGAAGCCGGTAGCGTGCATGTCCACCGCCTCCAGCAGGTGGCCGAAGCCGCTGGGGTGGTTGGAGGCCACCTCTCCTAGAAGGGCCAGGATGTCTTGGGCCCGGTCCAGATAGTGGGTGTGGCCGGTGAGGGTGCCCAGCCGCAGCAGGGCCACTGCCGCGGCGCTGTTGGCCGAGGGGACGGCGTTGTCGGTGATCTCCTTGGGACGGCAGATCAGCTCCTCGGCGTCCGACCCGGTGGTGAACACCCCGCCCCGCTCGTGGTCCCAGAACAGCTCCAGCAGCCCGTCGGCTGCCTGGGTGGCCTCTTCGATCCAGCGGGCTTGGCCGGAGGCCTCGCCTAGGCGGGTGAAGGCATCGGCGATTGCGGCGTAGTCGGCGGCGTAGGCCAGGTGGCGGGCCTGGGCGGGGCGATCGCCGTCGCCCGCCTGCCAGGAGCGCAGCCAGCGGCCGTCGGGGCGGCGCAGCCGGTCGAGCAGGAAACCGCCGTTCTTGATGGCCGCCTCCATCCACTGCTGGTTGCCGGTGGCCGCCGCGGCCTCGGCCAGCGCGGCCAGCATGAGGCCGTTCCACTCCAGCAGCACCTTGTCGTCCAGACCCGGCGGAATTCGCAGGCTGCGGGCCGACAGCAGCCGCTCCCGGCTCAGCTCCACGCCGCCCGGGCGCAGCAGATCGCCCCGCACCGGGCGCCACAAGATGTTGTGGCCCTCGAAGTTGCCGGCCTCGGTCACCCCGAACCAGGCCATGAACTCGGCGGCGTCGTCGCCCAGCACCGAGGTGATCTGATCGGGGGTCCACACGTAGTACCGGCCCTCCTCGCCCTCGGAGTCGGCGTCGAGGGCGGAGTAGAAGCCGCCGCTGTCGTGGCGCAAGTCTCGCAGCACGAAACCGATGGTTTCGTTGAGCACCTGGCGGAAGCGAGGCCGGCCGGTTACCTGCCATGCGTGCAGGTACAGCCGGGCAAACAGGGCGTTGTCGTACAGCATCTTCTCGAAGTGGGGAACGATCCACTGGGCGTCTACCGAGTAGCGGCTGAAGCCGCCGCCCAGGTGGTCGTAGATCCCCCCCGAGGCCATGGCGTCGAGCGAGTTGATGACCATGTTGAGCACGTCTTGGTCGTCGCTGTGGAGGTAGGAGCGCAGCAGCACCTCCTGGCTCATGGTCTGGGGGAACTTGGGGGCCCCGCCGAAGCCGCCCCACGCGGCGTCGTATTGCTGGCGCAGGGCGGCGGTGGCCTGGTTGAGGGCTTCTGAGCCGGTTCCGGGAGCGGCCCGCTGAGAGTCGGGCTGGATGAGCGCAGTGCGGTTGAGCGACTGGGTGAGCTGGTCGGCCTGGTCGTTCACATCTTGGCGGCGGTTGTCCCACACGTCTTGGATCCGGTGCATGATCTCGGTGAACGACGGCATCTGGCCCCGGCTGACCCTGGGGTAGTAGGTGCCGCCGTGGAACGGGCGGCCGTCGGGGGTCATGAACACGGTCATGGGCCATCCGCCCCGGCCGGTGAGGGCTTGGACGGCCTCCATGTAGATGGTGTCCACGTCGGGGCGCTCTTCCCGGTCCACCTTGACGTTGATGAACAGCTCATTCATGACCTTGGCCGTCTCGGGGTCTTCGAACGACTCGTGGGCCATCACATGGCACCAGTGGCAGGCCGAATAGCCCACCGACAACAAGATGGGCTTGTCGTCGGCCCGGGCGGCGGCAAAGGCCTCGGAGCCCCACGGGTACCAGTCCACCGGGTTGTCGGCGTGCTGGCGGAGGTAGGGGCTGGTTTCAGCGCCCAGGCGGTTCATGGCTCCGACACTAACGAACTCCGGCCATGGGCAAGACTTGTGGGGTGATGCTTCGATGAGGCTCTGGATACAGGGGGCTCGGCCCCGGACGCTCCCCGCTGCGGTGGTGCCGGTGGCGGTGGGGACTGCGGCGGCTGCTCCCGATGTGGTGTGGTGGCGCGCCGCGGTGACGCTGGTTGTGGCGGTGGCCCTCCAGGTGGGGGTGAATTACGCCAACGACTATTCCGACGGGGTTCGGGGCACCGATGCCGATCGGGTGGGCCCGGCCCGGCTGGTGGGCGGCGCCATGGTGGCGCCGGCTGCGGTGCGCCAGGCTGCGTTCGGCGCCTTCGCAGTTGCGGCGGTGGCCGGGCTGGTTCTGGCCATTGCGGTGGCGCCGTGGCTGATCGCGGTGGGGCTGGCCTGCATCATTGCCGCCTGGTTCTACACCGGGGGAAAGCGGCCCTACGGCTATGCCGGTTTGGGAGAGGTGGCGGTGTTCGTGTTCTTCGGCCTGGTGGCCACCGCGGGCACGGCCTTCGTGCAGACTGAGGAACTCACCGGGCTGGCCGTTGTGGCCGCCGTGCCGGTGGGGTTTTTGGCCTCGGCGCTGCTGGTGGCCAACAACCTGCGGGACATCGCCCAAGACCGGGCTGCGGGCAAGATGACCCTGGCCGTGCGCCTCGGCGACCGGCGGGCCGCCTGGCTCTACGTTGCACTGGTGGTGGCGGCCTTGGCGGTGGGCATCACTATGTCGGTGACTATTCCGTGGGCGCCGCTGACGCTGGCTTCGATGGCGCTG
>JAJEDQ010000130.1 GCA_022821445.1 Acidimicrobiia bacterium
AAAGCCCAACCCGCCCAAACAGGCGACACAACCCACCACAGAGTCCGACACGACCGAATCGACAAACCAGGAACCGCCACCCTGCGCCACAACGGCAAACTCCACCACATCGGCATCGGCCGAGCCCACAAACACACCCCCGTCACCCTCCTCGCCGCCAGCCTCGACACCCGCGTCATCGACACCCAAACCGGAGAACTCCTCCGACACCTCACCCTCAACCCCAACACCGACTACCAACCCCGAAACAAACCCTGAAAACCCGCCCCGCGCAGGTTCACAACGTTCCGATGTCTCGCGACATCACAGTTGTGGAGCTGATGGGACTCGAACCCACGACCCCCTGCTTGCAAAGCAGGTGCTCTAGCCAGCTGAGCTACAGCCCCGGACCTCTCAATCGTACCGGCCTCCCTGTTGGGGGAACGATCTAATACCCCGCTCAATGTGACCGGCTGGCGCTGTCGTGGTGGAATTGCCCCGGTGCGTTTCGATCTGAGCGACGATCAGGAGTTCTTCCGGGAAACCGCACGACGATTCATCGAAGCCGAGGTTCCGATCAGCGTGGTGCGGGAGTGGCACGACCACCCCGACGGCTACCCGCAGAGCTGGTGGCAGGCTGCGGCTGAGTTGGGCTGGACGTCGCTGATGGTGCCCGAGTCGCTGGGCGGCGGCAGCATCTCCGGCCGCCCGATCGTGGACCTCACGATAGTGGCCGACGAGATGGGCCGGGGGGTCACACCCGGGCCGTTCATGCCCACCAACGTGGTGGCCGACACCTTGGGCCGGTCGGGATCGCCCGACCAGCAGGCGCTGCTCGAGGGGGTTGTGGCCGGCGAGGTGGTGCTGGGGTGGGCGTTCTGCGAGCCCGGCGGCGACTGGACTGCCGACAGCGTAACCGCGGCGGCCGTTCCGTCGAACGGCGGCCACGCGCTCACCGGCACCAAGGTGGGGGTAGAGGCTGGCGCGCAGGCCCACCATCTGCTGGTCACCGCCCGCACCCAAGACGGATTGGCCCAGTTCTTGGTGCCAGCCGATGCTCCGGGGCTGACCATCACCCCCCAGGAGTCGCTGGACTTGGGCCGCCGATTCGCCGAGGTGCGCCTCGTCGGAGTGCCTGTCGACCCCGAAGCCATGGTGGGGACACCGGGCACTGCCACCGAGGCCGACGTGGAGCGCCAGCGCCAGGTGATGGTGGTGCTCCAGTGCGCCGACAACGCCGGGTCGGCGGCCAAGGTGCTGGAGTTCACCGTTCAGTACGCCTTCGACCGCTACTCGTTTGGGCGGCCCCTGGCGTCGTACCAGGCCCTCAAGCACCGCTTCGCCGACATGAAGCTGTGGTCGGAGGCCTCCCAGGCCGCGGTGGACGGCGCGGCCGACGCGCTGGCCGACGGAGAGGACGAGGTTCGCATGATGAGCGTGGCCAAGTCGTATGTGGGCGACCACTCGGTGGAGCTCATGCACGACTGCGTGCAGATGCACGGCGGCATCGGCGTCACCTACGAGCACGACCTGCACCTGTATCTGCGGCGGGCCACCGTGAACCGGGGGTTGTTCGGAACGCCGGGCGACCACCGGGTATGCCTGTCGAAGATGATGGGGTACTAGTGTGCCAGCGCCTGCATCTGAGGATGACCGCGGCTGGTCGGGTCTGTCGGAGATGATGGGGTACTAGGGGGAGCGATGGACGACTTTGTGTATGCCGATACCGATCCCGCCGAGTTGGCCCGATACCGGGAGGAGGTGCAGGCGTGGATGAACGAGAACATGCCCCGTCGCGATCCCGTCAATCCCTGGCACCCCACCCAGGACGATGACGAGAGGAGCAGCCGCAATCGAGAGCTTCAGCGGCGGCTTTACGACGGGGGGTACGCCGCGGTGTGCTACCCCAGGGAGTACGGCGGCCAGAGCCTGACCGCTGCCCACCAGAAGATCATCGACGACGTGAGCATGGACTTCGACATGCCCATCTTGTTCAGTGTGCCCACCCTGTCGATCTGCGGGCCGGTGGTCTTGGAGTTCGGCACCGAGGAGCAGAAGCAGCGCTACATCCCGGCGTGGATCCGAGGCGACGAGCTGTGGGTGCAGTTCATTTCCGAGCCCAGCGGGGGCTCCGACATGGCCGGTGCCCTGACCCGGGCCGACCGGGACGGCGAGGAGTTCATCATCAACGGCTCGAAGATTTGGAGCACATTCGCCCAGCGCTCCGACTACGCCCTCATGCTGGCCCGCACCAACTGGGAGGTGCCCAAGCATCGGGGACTGACCATGTTCATCGTCCCCATCCACCATCCCGGCATCGAGATCCATCCCATTCAGATGGTGGACCGCTCCGAGGAGTTCTGCCAGGAGTTCTTCAACGACGTGGTCATCCCCGCCGAGAACGTGGTGGGCGAGGTGGACGACGGGTGGACGGTGGCCAGCCGATTGCTATTCCACGAGCGGGCCGCGGTGGGCAACGCCTCCCCCTATACCCAGGGCCGCCACCGGAACCGCACCGCCGACGGGGTGGAGGATTTGGCCGCCATCGCCCGGGACCACGGCGGCGCCGACATCGGCCGCCACCGCCAGCGGCTGGGATATATGGAGACGCTCAGCCGGGTGGAGGAACTGCTGTCGGCCCGGGTGGTGAGGGGCATCGAGGGCGGTTTTCTACCCGCGCCAGCCGGATCGCTGGTGCGCCTGTTCCACGGGCTGTCCCGCACTGAGCGCCAGACGGTGGCCATGGAGGTGCAGGGCGACCGCGCCCTGGTGTGGAACGAAGGCGAGGATACTGGCGCCTTCGGTACGGAGTACGTGCAGCGCCAGCAGGCCTGCATCGGCGGCGGCACCACCGAGATGGCCCGCAACATCATCAGCGAACGCATCCTCGGCATGCCCCGCGAACCCGCCGCCGACCGCGACCTCCCCTTCAACCAGGTCCCCCGCAGCGGCTAGCCGCCGCTTCAACTGCGGCGCTACGACGCGAGGGGGCGGCCGAAGAGGAGGGTTTCCTGCCAGGTGGAGAGGAAGCTCTCGGCCCGGTAGGCGGCGGCGAGGAACAGGCCGTCGGGGTGGTCGGCGATCTCCTCTAGGGAAGCGGTGATCTTGGCGGCGGCGTCGGCGGCGATGGCCTCGGGAGAGGAGTCGCCGGAGGGCCACCAGGCGAACAGGGCGCCTGCGGTGGAGATGAAGTCGGGGACCACGCTGGTGCCGGCTCGGCTCAGAATGGCCAGGGCCCGGGCGGTGACCGGGATCGGGCTGTAGGGCACGAGGGTGCACACTTGGAGCTGTTCAGCCATGGTGTGATTGATGGCTCCCATCTTGGAGCCGGCGAACAGCACGTCGGCTTGGCCGTTCATTTCCACCATCGTGGCGCCCCGATCCTCAACCGCGGCTTTCAGGGCGTCGCAGATCGGTCCCGTGCCCTCGATGGCCGCGGTGCGGCCGTCCAATCCGCCACTGGCCTGAGCGGCAGCGGCCACCACTCCGGCGACGGTCGCCTGGTCGGCCACATCGCCCACCGCCGCTCGGGGATCGGCTTCGGCCAGTGATTCCAGCGCCGCCCTCGGCACCCGGGTTCCCGGCTCGGGCAGGAATCGGCCCGAGGCCACCATGGGGGCGATCTCGGCGGTGAACTTGGCCACCGCGTCGGCCCGGTCGTCGTCGAGGGCGTTGATACCCGCCGAAGCTCCGCTGCGGCGCATCTCGAAGGTGGCGAAGGCGTAGGTGAGCGACCGGGCCAGGTCGCTGGCCCCGCCGGGCAGAATCTTGCGGGCCGAACGGACGAAGCCCACGGACTCGGGCGCGTCGGCCAGATCGAAGACGATGAAAGCGTCGACCGTTTCGAGTTTCTCAGTGGGCATTATTCGGACGGCTCGCCCTCACCGCCGTCCATTCCGGCCACGATCTCCTTCACCCGCACCTCGGCGTCGTTGATCCGCCCCCGGCACACCCGGATGAGCTCCGCGGCCCGCTCCACCTTCACCGCCAGCACGTCGATGTCGATGTCCTCGGCCTCCAGCTCGCTGAGGATCTGTTGGAGTTCGCTCAGGGCATCGGCGTAGCCGATCTCTGGTGTGCTCATCTTCTCGTTCTCCTCATTGCCGCTCAGAAACGGTGCTGTGCAGTTCGCCCTCGGCCACGGTGGTTACCAGCTCATCACCGGCGGCCAGCGCCGCCGGGTCGCGCACAACTTTGCCGCTATGGCGGGTTATCGACCAACCACGGGCCAAGATTTTCCGAGGATCGAGCAAGCGCACCCGGCTTTCCAGGTTGGCCAGCTCCTTGGCTGCGGCTCTCGGCCCCCGCTGGGCCTGGACCGCCACCCCCGACTTCTTCTGCTGCAACGTGCGCCGTCCTTCGACGATGGCCGCCGCAGCCCGGTGGCGCATGGTTCCCGCACAGTCGTCCACTTTGCGGGTCTCGCTTCGGGTCCGGGTCTCGGCCAGCGCTCGGATCCGCCCCGCCCGGCCTTCCAACCGGCTGCTGGCGCAATGCAGATGGCCCTCGGCGGCCCGGACAGTGGTCTGGCTCACCGTCGTCAGTCGCCGGTCGGCGTTATCGGCAAGCCGCTGGGCCCATTCGGCAATTGCCGCCCAGGCCAGCTCGGTTGCCTCCATATGGGCCCGAGCGGCACCGACGATGAACACCGCTGCCGCCGTAGGCGTTTTCTGGGCCTCGTGGGCCACCTCGTCGATGATGGTCCGGTCGATTTCGTGGCCCACCCCGGTTACCACCGGCACGGGGGCATCGGCAACGGCTCGGGCCACCACCTCGCTGTCGAAGGCCACCAGATCGGTGCGGGCCCCGCCGCCTCTTACCACCGCGATCATATCCACCCCGGTTCGGCCCACGGCGGCAATGGCCGCGGCGATGAGCGGGGGAGCGTCCACCCCCTGCACCGGGGTGTCGGCCAGCACCACCTCCCAGGTCAGGCCGCTGTTCTCCAGCTCGTTGTGGAAGTCGTGGTGGGCGGCGCTCCCGTTGGAGGTGACCAGCCCAATCCGCAGCGGGGCCACCGGGAAGGGGACGGCCTGGTTCTTGGCCAACAGTCCCTCGTCGCTCAGCTTCTCCAACAACCGCAGCCGCTCGGCCTCCAGCTCGCCCAGTGTGAAGTTGGGGTCGATGCCCGACATGTAAAGCTGGAGCCGGCCCCCCGGGGGCCAGAAGTCCAGCTTGCCCTGGATGCGGACCTTCATCCCGTCTTCCATGGCCATGCCGCCCTGGCGGCGCAGCGTGTCCTCCACCCGCTCGCGGTTGAATCGGAAAAGCGCCACCGAAATTGACGCCTCGGGTTGTTTGCCCGCGCTGTTGCTCGGGTCGGGCTCGACCAAGTCAAAGTACATGTGCCCGCTACGGGCCCGGCTCAGATTGCGGATCTCGCCCTCCACCCACAGCTCGTCGCCGAAGGCGTCGCCCAGCACCTGCTTGATCCGCTCGGCCAATTCGGCGACGGTGAACGTGGCCGGTCCGGCGACGGCGCCCGGCTCAGCCGAGTCGAACAGGCTCATAACGCGCTCCCCGCGGGAGACCGCTGCTCGTTGCGCAGCAAGGTGCGATAAAGCTCGGCATAAAGACCGTCGGCGGTCAGCAGATCATCGTGGCGCCCCGACTCCACCAGCTCTCCCCGGTCGAGCACCAGGATCAAATCGGCGTTGGTGACGGTGGACAGCCGATGGGCGATCACCACCGCGGTCCGTCCCTCCAGCGCGATACCCAAGGCCTGTTGAACCAGCGCCTCGTTCTCGCTGTCGAGGTGGCTGGTGGCCTCGTCCAGCACCACGATGGCCGGGTCTTTGAGCAGCACCCGGGCAATGGCCAGCCGCTGCTTCTCACCGCCCGACAGCCGGTAGCCCCGCTCGCCCACCACGGTGTTGTAGCCCTCGGGCAACGAGGCAATGAGGTTGTGGATGTGGGCCGAGCGGCAGGCTGATTCCATCTCCGCCGCGGTGGCGTCGGGCCGCACATAGCGCAGGTTGTCGGCCACCGTCTCGTGGAACAGATGGGGATCTTGGGGGACCACTCCGATTGAAGCCCGCAGTGACTCCTGGGCCACATTCCGCACGTCGGTGCCGTCTATCAGCACCGCGCCATCGTCCACGTCGTAGAGACGGGTCAACAGGGCGGCCAACGTGGTTTTGCCCGCCCCCGATGGCCCCACCAGCGCCACCAACTGGCCTGGTTCGATCACCGCTGACACATGCCGCAGCACCGGTTGGCCGGTGGCCTCCGGTGCGGCGGTGTCGGTTTGCAGCGAGGCCAGCCGGTCGTCGCTAGGCGGATAGGTGAAGGTCACCTCGGCCAGCTCGATTCGCCCCTTGGGCTGTTGCAGCGTGACCGCGTTGGGCCGGTCGGCGATGGGATTGGGCGTGTCCAGCACCTCGAACACCCGCTCGAACGACACCAGCGCGGTCATCACGTCCACCCGGGCGTTGGTCAAGCTGGTGAGAGGGGTGTAGATCCGCACCACCATGAGCCCCATGGCGGCCAGGGTCCCAACGGTGATTGCCCCGGAGATCACCAATTGGCCGCCCACCCAGTACAACATGGCGGCCCCCACCGCCCCCACCAGGCTCAAGGCGATGAAGAACGTCCGCCCGTACATGGCGCTGCGCACCCCGATGTCGCGCACTCGCCCGGCAGTGGCGCCAAATCCGTCGCGCTCTTGGTTGTGGCGTCCGAACAGCTTCACCAACAGCGCTCCCGACACGTTGAGCTTCTCGGTCATCACCGTGTTCATGGAAGCGTTGTGCTCCATCGACTCTCGGGTGAGGGCTTGGAGCCTCCTACCCACCCGCTTGGTGGGCAAGATGAACACCGGCAACAGGGCCAGTGCCATCAGCGTGAGCCGCCACTCCAGCAAGAACATGGCTACCAGCGTGGTGGCCAGCACGATGGTGTTGGACACCACCGACCCCAGCGTGCCGGTGAACGCCCGCTGGGCGCCGATCACGTCGTTGTTCATCCGGCTGATGAGCGATCCGGTCTGTACCCGGGTGAAGAACGCCATCGGCATCCGCTGCACGTGGTCGTACAGGCCCACCCGCAAGTCGTAGATCAGCCCCTCGCCGATGCGGGCCGACCAGTAGCGCTCGATGAACGACAGCGCCGCCTCGCCGAAGGCAGCCAGCACGATGATGCCGGCCAGCAGGTGTACCTGGCCCCGGTCACTGTTGGCGATGGCGTCGTCGATGATCGAGCGGAACAGCAGCGGCGGAACCAGCGATAGCAGCGCCCCTAGCAAAAGCACCACCACGAAACCGATGAGCATGCCCCGGTAGGGGCGCGCGAAGCCCGCCACCCGGCGGATCGTCTGCCCGGCTATCTGCTTGCCCTTGACCCCGGTTGGATCGTGGCCGATGGCGCCGTGGGCGCCGCCCATCGCATGCACAAACTGCACGATACGCCCCGCCAGTGACAGTCGGCTGTTCGTAGGGGGCTCGGCGGGAAATAGTGTGGCGGTATGAGGGCTCGGACCCGCAAGAGGGCCCAGAGGGCAGTGGCGCTGGTGGTGGCGATCGCCATCGTGCTGGCCCTGCTGTTCTCGCTGCTGGTGGTGTTCAGCGACACCGCCGCCGCCCATGCCGAAATGCGCCGGTCGGCTCCGAACCCGGGTCAAACGGTGGGCGGTTTGGTCGACCGGGTGGAGATGGAGTTCCGAGAGCCCATACGGCCCCACCAGTCCAACGGAGTGGCGCTGCAATACCCCGACGGCACCCGCGCTCTGACGAGGATTGAGGTGAACGGCCATCTGGTGCGGGGCCGCTTCAACACGCTCACTGAGCCCGGCACATACAAGGTGATCTGGGAGCTGTTGGACGACTCCGATGGCGATTGGGCCTCCGAGGAGTTTGAGTTCACCTACGACCCGGCCGCCGCCCCACCCGAGTGGCTCCCCCCGTCGGCCGCAGAGGGATCAGGCGGCGATGGCGGCATCGGGGCCAGCACCATCGCGCTGATAGTGATCATCCCTGTGGCCGTGGTGCTGGCCGTGTGGCTCTTCTGGCCCCGCCGCCGCGGGGCAGACCGGGCCCAGCAGCGGAGGAAGTCCCGCGCCAAGAAGCGCCGCTAGCTCAGCGGCGCTCCGCGAAGAAGTCTCTGAGCAGGGCGGCGGACTCGTCTCGGCCGACGCCGGCCACCACGTCGAAGCTGTGGTTGAGCCGGGGGTCGGCCCCCAGGTTGTAGAGGGTTCCGCAGGCCCCGGCCTTGGGGTCCTCGGCGGCGAACACCACCCGGCCCACCCGGGCCATCACCGCCGCGCCGGCGCACATCGGACACGGCTCCAGCGTGGTGGCCAGCACCGCACCGTCGAGGCGGGATGTGCCCTGAGCCGCGGCCGCATCCCGCAGGGCCAGGATCTCGGCGTGGGCGGTGGGATCGTTGGTGCTCAACCGCTCGTTGTGGCGGGCGGCCAGCACTTCCCCGTCGATGGCCACCGCCGCGCCGATGGGTACCTCGCCGAGTTCAGCGGCCCGGCGGGCCTCGGCCATGGCCAGCTCCATGAGCGCGCCGTCATCGATCACAAGGTCAGGTTATGGGATGGGAGGCCGCCCACACCGCTCACTATCCTGAAGGGCGGAAGGTTGCCAGAGCGGACGAATGGGGCGGCCTCGAAAGCCGTTGTGGCCTCCGGGTCACCATGGGTTCGAATCCCATACCTTCCGCCAATAGAGTTCCCCGATTGGCCAGGAACCTCGAGGACTAATCCCAGCACTTCGCGGATTTGCCTGAGCCTCTTCAATTCCAGGTAGTCGGACCAACACATTCATCCACATTCATCCCAAGAGAGGCAGTTTCATGAGCTTTACCGGACCTGTTCGCCGAATCATCACTGGCCACGACGACGGCGGCACTGCGATTATCGTCGCCGACGGCCCTACAAGCCGGATCTTTGATGCGCTTGGCGAGGAGGGCTTGGTTTTCCAGGAGATTTGGCACACCACCGAGACGCCTGCGTTGATCGACCGCGACCGACGCGAGGCCGAAGAGCCCGGACTGGTGCTCGCGCCGCCGACAAACGGGGTCCGCATTCGGGTGTTGGACATTCCGCCCGAAGCCGAGGGGGCGGACATGGACGCCGTGTTCGAGAACATCGGCGCGACCGATGCCAAGCTCGAATCCGACCGCCACCGGTCCTTCCACCGCACCGAGACCATCGATTTCGGAATCGTATTATCCGGCGAGGTCGTGCTGTTGATGGACGAGGGCGAGGCGACCGTCTACCCAGGCGACATCGTCGTACAACGCGGCACCAACCACGGCTGGATGAACAGAACCGAACAACCGTGCCGAGTCGCCTTCATTCTGATAGACGGCCTATACACCGATGGGCTCGGCTAGCTCAGGGTGCGGCACTCTCGAGGCACACTGCATCGTCATTCGTCGACGACGACAGGCTGGTAAATCTCACCGAAGATAGAAGTGCCATCGTCGTCAAGAACCTCCATCCGGACGGTTTCTCCATCGCCTAGGAACTGTGTTGACGGCGCCCCCGAGTCGATGATCTCGATCGCGCGGCGCTCAGCGATGCAGGCTGAGCCCACGGAGCGGTCTGCGCTGGACACCGTTCCCGAACCAATGATCGTTCCCGCAGACAACAGGCGGGTATAAGCAGAGTGGGCGATGAGCTCTCCGAAGTGGAAAGTCATCTCGGATCCATGTGGGTGGCCGAACCACTCGCCGCTTCGCTCGACGCGCAATGGGAGGTTCACTCGGCCGTCGCGCCATGCGCCACCGAGTTCGTCTGGCGTCACCGCGACCGCTGCGAAAGCGGTGGACGGTTTCGCCTGGAGAAAGCCGAATCCAGCCGAGATTTCACGACCGGCGTAAGCCCGCAGGCTCACGTCATTGATCAACACCAGTAGTTTGACGTGGTCGAGGGCATCGGCGGCAGTGGTCCGCATGGGAACTTCATCGACTACCACCCCAAATTCACCTTCAAAGTCGATGCCCTCGTCGAATCGGTATCCGCTGATCGCATCGGTCGGGCCACGCAGGTCGTCGGACGCACCCTGGTAGATGAATGGGTAGTCGCTGGGCTCGTTGGGTCGCTCGGGGTGCAGCGCCTGCGACATGAGGTCTAGGTGTGTCTGGAACACCGAGCCGTCGAGCCACTGGGGCGCCCGCGGTAGCGGTGCCATCGCTTCGCCCGCCTTGAACGCCGCGGAACCGTCGTCGTTACCGGCTTCAATCTGATCAAATCGATCCTGGAGTGCCGGGGCCACGTCGTCCCACCGTCTAATCGCCTCGAGCAGTGTTTCTGCGATGTCATCGACCGCCACGCAGTGTTTTAGATCCCGCGAGACCACCACCAAACGCCCGTTTTCGCTCGGACCAGGCAACGTTGCGAGTTTCATCGTGCATCTCCCTCAAAGAACTGCCCGCTCACACCGGCCCCGGCACCTCGTCAAACACCTCGGCAATCCAGTCCGCAATGAAATGCACGCCGTAGGTCATATTGTCGACGCTGACGTGTTCGACGCCCATTGTTCGGTCGTCGAAGATCTTTAGCTCGCGCTTAGGGCTGTTTACGAGCTGGTCGTACGTCTGGTGGGCATACTCGAGTGGGATCTGGCGGTCGTTCTGGCCGTGGGTTACGAGGAATGGCACGGTCACCTTGTCCAGCAGTCCGTCGAGGGTGATCTGGGAGCACAAATCCAGGAACTCGTCCATGTCGGCGGCACCCCACACCCACCGCACGTGTTCCCAATAGTGGGGCACAGGGCGCTCGCCCTCGTTTTCCAAACGACGGCGCTGGACCTCGCCCCAATTGTGGTTCGCCCCCCAAATGGCACAGAGCGAGAACCGGGGTTCGGCAACGAGCAAGCGGGGAGCGTAGTAGCCGCCCAAAGAGATGCCAGCCACCCCGATGCGAGAGTTGTCTACGTCGGGACGCGCGCTGACGGCGTCGTAAACCACGCTGCCCCACTCGCAGGCGGGGGTGGCGAAGAGGCCATGAAGACGCAGCGCCTCACCAGTGCCTGGCTGATCGATGTTGAGGGTATTGATGCCACGTCTGGCGAGCTGGTCTCCAAGACAGCTCCAGTGGAGCATCTCCTTTGTGGAGTCGAGTCCGTTCACGTAGACCATCGTCGGCCTCGGGCCCTCTCCTCGGTCAGCGCTCCGGAACCAGGCCGGGATCGTACCGTGGAGGTAAGGAATCTCGACCCGCTCCATGTTTGCGCCGCCCAATTCGACGGAACGGGCGAAGGAGTCAAGCGCCTTCTGGTACACCGCGGCCCGCTCGGTGCTGCCTTGGGCTTGCATGCGCTCGGCTATTTGATAGTAGAGAGCCGCCCGGTTCAACTTGTCGGCGGCCGCAAATCCATGCCCGGCGGCGGAGTCCTCGTCGGCGAGTCCCACCAGTTTGTCGGCCATGATGACCCAAGACTTGAGAAAGTCACCTGTGCCAGGGTTGTCGCCTTGGGCGGCCGCCTCCCGCAGCGGTGCGCACATCTCCTCGATTTCCCCGATTTGCGCACCGCTTTCCAAGGCGATGCAGACGGAGAGATTCCACACGTAATTGCCGGGAAAATACGAGAACATCTCGGCCGTCACCCCCTCGGGCCGCAACGTATCAGCGACATCTTCATCGGCACAGCTGAATCCTCTGATAACGGTCATCTGTTGTGCTGATGCCATGGGAATCCGTATACGGTCGGCGCCGGAGGGAGGGCGATGACCAGCCACACCGCATCAAGGGTCGATCCGTACAGCGACGAGTTTCTCGCAGAACCGTGGGACGACTTGACCTTGATCCGGGATGCCGGTCACGCGGTCTGGCTCGACCGATACGGAATCTGGGCGATCGCTCGACATGACGACGTAGTCGCAGCGCTGCGCAATCACGAGAAGTTCTCGTCGAGTCGGGGCGTGGGGCTGGCCGACCTAGCGGTCGACCAATCATGGCGCCGACCGAGCATTCTCGTCGAAGCAGACCCTCCCGAGCACACTCGCAACCGGAAGGTGGTAGCGGGCACGATGACCCCCAAGGCACTGCGATCACTCGAAAGCGCATTCGCTAAGGCAGCTGGCCGGATAGTCGACGAGTTGATCGATCGCAGGCAATTCGATGGCGTTCGAGACTTGGCCGAGGTGTTTCCCACAGAGGTGTTTCCGCGGGCTTTCGGGATTGAGGTAAACGACGAGACGCGACAACGGCTACTCGACTACGGATCCCTGGTCTTCAACGGCAACGGTGTCGAGAACCAACGCTTCCGCACTGCCATGGCGAATGCAGAAGAGACGATCTCCTGGGTCACGGCGACATGTGCACGCGATGCGCTCCAGTCAGGAGGAATAGGCGCGGCGATCCACGATGCCGCCGAGGCGGCCGGTTTGACTCCTGATGATGGAGCGATGCTGGTGCGCTCGTTCCTGTCGGCAGGGGTCGATACCACGGTCAGCGGAATTGCATTTGCGCTCAACAACCTGGCGACGGAGCCCGACCAGTGGCTGCTCGTGCGTGAGAATCCTCTACTGGCACGCGCTGCTTTCGAGGAGACCATACGCCGCGATTGCCCGGTCATTGGGTTCTTCCGCACGACGACGGGGTCCACCACTGTTGGCGATTTGGAAATCGCCGGAGATCAGAAAGTGCTCATATTGTTCGCAGGTGCCAACCGCGATCCACGTCGGTGGAACAACCCCGACGGATTCGATGTCACACGGCGGCTTACCGGGCACTTGGGCTACGGCATCGGAATTCACGCCTGCGTCGGCATGGTTATCGCCCGCATGGAGGGGGAGGCCGTCTTCACAGCTCTTCGCGATCGCGTGCGATTGATTGAACCGAATGGGGAACCCATTCCGCGCCTCAACAATTCACTGCGCGGGCTCGATTCCCTGCCCCTCAGCATCGAACCGGCATAGCGGGCGAGCCGTTCAGGCCTTCAGGTCGATTCGTCGAAGGTACGCCCGAGACGTTTGCGAGCCGAATCAATTAGAAGGCGATCGCGTTCGGCCTCAAGCATTGGCACATCGCGACCAGCGGCTGCTGCTTGAACGCCAGCTACGAGAGCGGCCTTTGTTGACTGGTCGAGCGCTGGTTTACCGAGGTCTGCCCATCGACGCTCTTGGCTCGGCCCCAGGGCGTCAAGATAGGAGGCCAACCCACCGTCTCCCCCACCTAAGTGGTAACCCATGTGGACGCCGACCGCAGCCCAACGCAGTCCGGGTCCGTTGATGAGAGCAGTGTCGACGGCTTCGACGTCGGCAATCTCTTCCGCCACGATGTGAACTGCCTCCCGGTACAGGGCAGACGCCAATCGGTTTGCGATGTGCCCTACAGCGTCTTTTTTCAGCCGGACCGTGACACGATCTGTTGTTCGGTAGATTGCTTCGACTCGATCGCAGGTAGACGGGTCGATTCCATATATCTCAACGAGGGGTACGAGGTGCGGTGGGTGGAAGGGGTGTGCTGTGACGAATCGGTCCGAGACTCGAAGGCCAGGTGATAAGTCGCTCCACCGCAGCGATGAGGTCGACGATGCAATGATCGCCGTGTCGGTGACAACGGCCTCGATGTCTTCGTACAGGTGCCTTTTGGTCTGGATGGATTCGGGTGCGTTCTCCTGGATTAGCGATGCACCCGACAAGGCTTCAGCAAAGTCATCGGCAAACTCGACAGAGCCGGCCTCGACGGCCGGGCAGATTTCGGCAAGCTGAGACCGTGCTCGCCTGATCCGTTTGTCTGCGATCTCGTACGTTTTGGTCACCGGATCCCACAAGGTGACGGCAGCCCCGTAATGAGCGAAGAGAGCCGACCAGCTGGCACCTATCTGCCCCCCTCCGACGACTGCAATTCGCTGTCCCGATAAAGCGCTCACGAAGAGTTGTCGATCAGAAAGTCGATCGAGGTATCCACCAGTTCTGACAAGCGATCGCGTTCGATCTCCTTGTAGAAGTGATCGCCACCTTCGACCAGCACCAAAGTCGCCGATGTCCCCGTCTCTTCCAGCGCAGCGGCAAAGCGCTTGCTCTGCGCAACGGGCACATGAACATCGTTGGTGCCATGCACGAGCTCGAAGCGAGTCGACGTGGCTCGAATGTGATGGACGGGGCTTGCATTCCTGGCCGCATCGGGAAGCTCGTCCACCACACCCCCCAACAACTGAGCCTCACGCGAGCCCGGTCCCCGGTCGACGGGCCCCCCCAGCGCTTCAAGATCATCTTGATGTCGAGCAATGTCTGAGGGGGCGGACCAACAGGTTACGGCGGCCACCTCGACGTCGAGGCGTGGGTTGAGAGCAGCGAGTGCGGCCAGGTGGGCACCTGAGGACAGACCCCAGAGCGTGAGCGGAATCTCGGAGACCCCGTAAACACCGAGATCGGAGGTGACAAAGCGACACGCAGCAATCACATCTTCGAGCTGGGCAGGAAATATGGCCTCGCCGCTTAGCCGATAGTCACAGGCAGCAACGGCAAGCTGGCGCTCCGCCATCCTCTCGAGGAACTCCTCACCGGGTCCGGTCATGTGCCCTGGCCCGTCGCGCCGCGACCCCCGGCGCCAGCCCCCGCCGTGCAGGTAGACGCAGACTGCTCGGGGCTCCTCTGGGACGTACAGGTCCAGCGCCAGCGGCCGAAAGCCCATGACTGATGCGTAGGTGATCGCATGGTGGACAGCGATCATGTCGCTAGCGCGCCGCGGGTTGCTTGTGGAATCGGCCGCCCTGCATGATCGCCACGATCCTCTTGGGTTCCTCGAGTACGGTGATGTCGGCGATGGGGTCGCCTTCGACGACGAGCACGTCGGCCAAGTAGTTCTCGGCCAGCAATCCCAGTTCATCACCCATGCCCATCAGTTCGCCACCGAGCTTCGTCGCTGCTACCAGTGTCTCTGTTTCCGTGTAGCCGAGCTCGGTCACGAAGAGGGCCAGGTCGTGTGCGTTCTTGCCGATGGGGTTGTTTGGAAAGCCGTAGTCGCCACCGGGTAGCACCCTGATGCCACGGGCTCGCATTTTCGGATAGAGCTCACGCATGTGGTCGAGGCATGCCACTGAGCCCATCTGCTCTGCCATAGCCCGGTCGATCCCGTACTCCTCCCCGGCGTGGATGTTTGCCCAAATGATCCCCGGCGCCGGCGAGACGAACACCTCGTCTTTGGCCTCTTCGAGCATGTCGAGTGCCTCTTCGTCTGCATATGTGCAGTGGTAGATCGACCGAAAGCCGTGGCGGACGGCGAGCTTCACCGACTCTGCGGCCTGACAATGCGCGGCAAGCCAGACGCCGTACTCACGAGCAGTTTCTCCAGCGGCCTTCGCCTGGTCCTCAGAGTACTGGGTGATCTGGCTGCCGCCTTGGACGAAGACGTCGTCATTGCTGAGGAGCAGCTTGATCGAGTCGAACCCCTGCTCAGCGTGGGACCGAACCCAGTCTGCGAGCGCTGCCGGCTTATCCCAGTCCTCCGGCCTGTCGACTGGACCTCGGGGCACGGCATCTCGCTCTGCCGCACAAGCCTTGAACCGCGGGCCGGGGATGACGCCGGCATCTAGCTTGTCTCGGAGGGCAACCTCGGTGGGCATCGGAATGAGCGATCCCGCGGAGTAGGCGGATGTAAATCCGGCGTCGAGGAGAATGCCGGCGTTTCGCTCGGCGCGGGCGAGTTCCGAAGGAAATCCTTCGATTTTCTCAAAGAAGGAGACATCGAGCGGAGGATTGAAAGATGGGTCTATATGGCCGACGGCTGACGGAAACGTGATATGAGCGTGCGATTCGACGAGCCCAGGCATGACGGTGCAGCCGGTTGCATCAACAATCTCGTGGCCGTCGTGGTGGTCTGGGTGGTGGCCGGATCGGACCTCGGTGATCCGGTCGCCATCAATGACTATTTCACCCGGGGTCGCCGCCGATCCGGTCCCGTCGAATACTTGGCCTCCAGTGATGATGATGGACATGGGTTTGGTTCCATTCCTTGGTAGTCGAGTGTGTCAACTGTCGGTCGGTGCGTACAGGTCCATGGTGTATGGCTCTGTGTCGTGTGCTGCGCTCCACCGAACTACGTGATTGCGCAAGATGCCAACGGCTTCTATCTCGGCCTCGATCTGATCTCCGGGCCGGAGGTAGTAGTCGAAGGGATTGGGCTGCACGGCGGCGACGCCGGAGATCGTCCCCGTCGTGATGATGTCGCCAGCTGAGTAACCCTGGGGCGAGTGGTAAGCGACGAGGTGGGGGATGTCGATGCGCATCTGTTTCGTATGGCCCTTCTGACGGACATCTCCGTTGACGCGTAGTTCCATGGCCAGGTTCTGGGCGTCATCGATTTCGTCGGCGGTGACGATGTAGGGCCCAATGGGGCAGAACGTCTCGATCGCCTTTGAGAACGAGAAGACTCCAGACTCCATCTCTCGGCGCTGGATGTCACGAGCTGTGATGTCGTTGAACACCATGTACCCAGCGATGTGGTCAACAGCCTCCTCGGCGCTGAACCAACGTCCTTGCTTGCCGATGATGATGGCTAGTTCGAGCTCGTAGTCGACCTCATTGGTGAGACCCTCGGGATACACGATTGCATCGTCAGGTCCGATGATCGCGTCGACATTTTGAAAAAAGACGATCCCTTTGTGGACGGGATGTGACCAGTCAACGGCAGCGAGCTCCTCGTGGTGGTCGAGGAAGTTGCCCGCGGTGTGGAAGAACTTCTTGGGCACGATCGGCGCTTCAAGGCGAACTTCGCTCATGGCGATGCGTTCGCCGGTCTCGCGAACGTCACCAGCTCGCTCGAAGTACTCGCGAGTTGTTCCGCATTCGAGTTCGACCATTAGATCATCCTCGATGCGGCCGACTCTTCCGTTGTTGAAAGTTGCGAGTTTCATGGGAATCTCCGGCCTTTCAATTGGAACAATTCAAATCTTGGGGAAGTGCGACCCGGAGGACTCTAAGTTGCATGGCGAGGGTGGCGTAGTAGCCGACGAGGGTCATCAGCTCGAACAGCCCCGGGAGGCCGAGAGCAGCTACGACGCGGTCGTAGAGCTCGTCGTCGAAATCGCCACATTCGTGGAGCGAGCGCACTGCCTGAACCACCGTCCGGTCGTTTGCGTCGGGCCACACCGCTGTAGAGTCGTCGCCCTCACGGATCGCGGTGATCTCAGCATTTGTGACACCCGCTGCTCGTGCGATTGGCTCGTGCGCGTGCCGCTCGAACTCGGATTTCCATGCGGCTGCGACCACGAGTATGGCGAGCTCCCGGGTCCGATCGGTCAACTTTGTTTCGTAGCGGATCGCTGCGCCAACCGCTTGGAGGGCAGATCCAAGAGCCGGTTGGAGCAGGAAGGCATTGAAAGGTCCTTCCAATCCACCGTCAGCATTGACAATCGAGAAGTACTGCGGGTCGCGCGACCTTAAGCCGGTGGTGAGCTCGTCGTAGAGACGTTGCTGGGCTTCGTTGAGCTCGGCTGGTCGGAAACGTTCAATCGGGCGCGCGATCATGACTCCGACTCCATCTTGACCGCATTGCGCAGCGTACCCACGTGTGACACCGAGACTTCGACGATGTCACCCTCGCGGAGGTATCGAGGGGGGCTTTCGCGGTTTCCCACGCCCGCTGGTGTACCGGTGGCGATGACGTCGCCGGGTTCGAGCGTCACCCCGCGGGAGAGGTATTCCACTAGCTCGACAGCCGAGTAGATCATCTTGCTTGTTGAGGAGTGCTGTTTCCTGACACCGCTCACTACCGTTGTGACCTCGAGATCGTCAAGGTCAATGTCGGTGGAGTCGACGAGGCATGGCCCCATGGGGGTGAAGGTGTCAAAGCTCTTGCCCAAGGTGAACTGCTTGAGGGGGGTCTCGAGTTGGGCCCGACGGCCCGAGACGTCGTTCACTGCCGTGATGGCTCCGATTGCTGTCCGTGCGCTGGCGGCGTTGGCGCGGTATGCCGATCGGCCGATCACAATACCCATCTCACCCTCCCAGTCGGGACGGGTCTCTTCTTGGGGCACGATGATGGTTTGTCCGTGCCCGATCACCGACGATGGGAATTTCGCGAACACAACTGGTTCTTCGGGTTCCTCGTTATTCGATTCTGCTGCGTGGTCGCGGTAGTTGATCCCAATGGCGAGGATCTTGGCTGGTCGGACTGGCGCGTCGAGCGCCACGTTGTCGAAGGGGTAATTCGGGCCATCGGCACTGCGGAGCTGGTTCCAGGCCTCGGTGGTTGGAATGAAGCCGCGCTCGGAAGCCGGCCCCGCATCGACGACGGTATCGCCTTCGAGACGACCCACGCGACGGCTGCCGTCCACGGCGAACACGACCGCCCTTAGCGACCCGGGGGCACCAGTCACCTACGCACCCACCATGTTGAAGCCTCCATCAGCCAGCATGTACGCGCCCGTAATGTGGTTGGCGTCGTCGGTGGCGAGGAACAGCGCAGCCCCAGCAATCTCGGCTGGCCCTGGGATGTGGTTCATGGGGGTCATGGACCGCAGTTCCTCCGCTCGACCGCTCTTCCAGTCCTCTCGGCCGAGAGTTGCTTCGGTCTCGATGAAGCCCGGGGCGAAAGTGTTGATACGGACGGTGGGGGCAAACGCATGGGCGTAGGACTTTGTGAGCCCGATCAAGGCATATTTGGCCGCGGCGTACTGCGGAGCTCGAGCGCTGCCGCGAACCACGACCGTCGACCCGATGTTGACTATGTTGCCGTGGCCTTGTTCGAGCATCCGCGTACCAAACTCATGAATGCAGAACATCGTTCCCTTCACATCGACGTCGATGACGTGATCGATCGAGGCTTCAGTGACATCGCGCCAGGACATCTGCTCTCGGGCCACATCACCCACGTTGTTGACCAGGGTGTCGACGGTCTCGATCTCAGCAAAGGACTTCTCCGCCATGGCCCGAACCTGATTCCAATCCGAGATATCGGCTTGCAGGAGCAGCGCAGAACTGCCTGTCGCCTGTACCCGCTCAACGGTGCGCTTAGCGCCCTCCATCGAGTTCCGGTAGTGCACGCCGACGACCCGGGCCCCCTCCTGGGCGGCCCGCACGGCAATCTCGGCACCGAAGCCGGTGCCTGCCCCCGTAACGAGAACAGATCGACCTTCGAAGCGCTTGGGCATGGGAACTTGCGTGGGAGCCATCAATTCCTTTCGATGGGGAATCTCGCAACTGAGAGGTCTGCACCATGCCGAAACTCGGAAAGGCGTTTGTCAGACTGGCGGAGGGACATAGAGCCCTCGGTCCGGGTCGTTGTGGCTCTTTTGCGCAATGTCGGGGCCCATTGGGTTGGCGGTTCCCCATTGGTCGGCGACCATGGGCTCGACTATCGGGTACTTGTGGGGTACCCAGGTGGCCTCGTCCACCAACTCGAGTTCGGTCGTGTACTCCATTGTGTTGCCAGCCGGATCGATGAAATAGTTGAACATGTTGTCGCCGGCCTTGTGCTTGCCGGGCCCCCAGATGCGCTCGATGCCGGCCCGCATCACCCGGCCCGTCGCCATCATGTTCTCCTCCACACCACGCATCTCGAATGAAAGGTGATGGAGAGACGCATGCGGGCCGCGGACGACCGCGAAGGTGTGATGCCAGGGGCTGCAACGCAGAAACCACATCAGGTCGCCCATGCCAGGCATCGTCAGCTGGTCGCTGATCGCCATTCCGAGGTGCTGCATGTACCAAGCGACCGTGCTCTCCGGATCGGCCGAGTTGATAACGACGTGTGACAGCGATCGCGGGATCGCCTCCATCGGCTCGATCTCGCGGGCTTCGTGCTCTTCGACTTCGCAGCAGACCTCGAGCGTGCGTCCGTCACCGTCGAAGAATCGGAAGCCGTACCCGCCGCCGTAGGTCGTCAAATCCCTGGGCTCGGTCACCAGCTGAACATTGGCGCTGCCGAGCAAGGACGCGAGCCGGTCGACCGCGGCGCGATCTGCGGCGCCCAGGCTGATGAGGTCGATCCGCTTGTCGTCGGCCTCCCGCAGCCGCACGACAAAGGGTTCAGGTGAGCCTTCTGCGGCCATATAGGACAAGTTGCCGTCGGTGGCGACCTCGCTGAGGCCCCAGGTGTCGAGGTAGAAATTCCGCTGCTCCGCGTAGTTGGACACCGCGAGGTCGACGTGGCGGAGGTGGGTTATCAATCGTTCTGTCATAAGTACTTCCGGCTCCGAGATGGTCAGGCCGGCTCGCATAGCGCGCCGAGCGTTCGCATGAATAGTCCGGGGATGTCTGCGTCGGGGTCATCGTCGATCATCCACTGCCCCACTTGCACCGACGCATCCACCACGGTCTTGGCCCGGTCGTAACGGCGATCCATGAATGCGTCGAGCGCGGACGCGAGATCACTGTGGGCCAGCAAACTCTCGCCTAGGACTAACGCGTCCTCCATGGCCTGTGCGGCACCCTGCGCAATCGTCGGCGGGCAGGTATGGGCAGCATCGCCGATCAGGACTACGCGGCCGCGCCACCAGGGCGGTTCGAGGATCATTTTCTCGAACCAGGTGTAGTGGACGGTCGCTGGGTCGATCATCAGCTCGCGAATGTCCTCCCACGGTCCTTGGTAGGCCCCGGAAAGCTCGCGCATATAGGCGAGCTGGTCTTCTGGCGGCATCTCTTCGCGATCTTGCATCGGTTCCACGATGTAGGCGTACAGGGAATCCTCACCAGTTGGGCAGTAGCCGGCGATGTAGGCGGGACCCGCGTAACAGAGGTCGGTGCGCTCTACCGAGTCTGGTCGGCTCGTGAAGACTCGGAAGATTCCCATGCCGGTGGGCTCGGGCCTGGTAGTGATCCCGATCATGTCCCGCACCGTCGACTTGACACCGTCGGCTCCGATTACAACGTCGTAGCGGCAGTTAGTCCCGTCGCTGAATGTCACATCAACCCCCGCGCCTTCGTCATCGAAGTTGGCTACCGTCATGCCGAAACTCAGCGTTGCGCCGGCTGCCGACGCGGTGTCGACGAGAATCTCAGCTAGGTGCCTCCGTTCCATTCCGAGGGTCGCCGGGAGATCCTGGCCACCAGTCTTGATGTCATCGAGTTCCGCCACAAGGGTGCCGTCGGGTATGCGGATCCCGGTGGTGTCGAATGCGTAGCCGGCGTCTGATGCTGCTTCCCAGGCACCGATCTCTCGGAGCACTCGCAATGCGTTGCCTTGGATGGTGATACCTGAGCCAAGTGCGGTCACGTCGTTTTGGATTTCCACTATGTCTACATCGACGCCGTCTCTGGCTAGGACTGCGGCGACGACACATCCTGCGCTGCCCGCGCCCACCACTAGGGCCGTTTCAACTGCTGCCATTCGACTTTCCCCTGCAAATGCGAAAACTGACTTGTCTTTGCTTGGCGAACAGTACTCAAGTGGCATTCATCAGCGAAGGTGAAACTGATAATACGTGCCATTGGTTTGAGCTATAGGGGAGGATTTCGGTGAGAACCGACGGAGGCAATGAGCCGGCCACCGATCTCAACCTACGGACAGCTCTTGCTGGGCCAGGCGCTGGCGCCAGACCCGCCGGTCCTCCGAAATGCTCCACCGGTGGAGATCGGCCAGACCGCCTCCCAGGGCGAGACGATCCTCGTCAGACCCTTCAGACACTGAGTTCCAGCATGTCCTCGCCGATGATCAGGCGCCCGGAGTAGCCGTCCTGAGCGGCGGCGAGCACATCCGCCGGGGTCGTCGACGGCACGATGTGGGACAACACCAGGTTGCGAACGCCGGCCGGCTCGGCGACGTCTCGACCAACCTGCTCGACGGTGGTGTGCGCAGTCAGCAGGTGTTCGCGCACTGCCGGACCGACATCGGGCGGGAGAATCGACGCGAGCCGGTCGGCAAAGGCCGGATCAATGACCTCGTGCACCAAGTAGTCCGCCCCATGCGCGAGGTCGATCAGATTCTCCGAAACCGTCGTGTCACCGGAGACCACGATCGACCCGTCAGGAGTGTCGAACCGGAAGCCGTATGCAGGAGCCGTCGGGTGGTGATCGACGAGCGTCGCCGTCACGCGCACGTCGCCGTCCTCCCAAACCTCGATTGGGCCCGACAACCGGGGCGGGATGCCAGCCGGATCGACCGTCCAGTGTGGCGAGTGGTCGATGTCGTGGACATCGAACCAGTCGTCGGGAATCTTGAAGTTGCTGTCTCGCGCCCGATCGTTGAAGTCTGCCGCGAATGCCTTTCGCAGATACCCGGTCATGCCTTCGATCCCCGGCGTCGGGTCGTCCGGCTCGATCACCGAGGGTTCGGGCCGGTGCGGCGGGAACACTCGGGGGAGCGTGTCTCGGCGTCCAGGACCGAACACCTGAACTGGGTCGGTCGCTTTGTTCGCCATCATGGTCCCCGTGGCGTAGAGGGCCGGCCAGTCCACGCAGTGATCACTGTGCATGTGCGTGAAGAACAGTGCCCGGAGCGACAGGAAGGTGTTGCTGGAATCGCCGCCGTTCTCACGCTGACCGAGTGCTGCCAAACGGTTGAGCGAGCCGACCCCGAGATCGACGACATACATGCGGTCCGCATGGATGATTGCGGTGCAGACACCGACGCGGCTCGGATTGCTGATGACAGGCCCACCGGCCACACCGACCGTCACTAAACGGGTTCGTCCGCCGGCGCGGTCGCTCGGCGCCATCGCTTCGAACCCCGGGGCTATGCGTGGCGACGCTGAGGCGGCCACAGCAGCATCCTCCGCAAGCGCTGCCAGCACCTCTCCCCGTTCGCGCTCCGGCATGCTGTTCACGGCCCGACTCACCACATCGCACATCGTCTTCGCATTTCGTCCTGACTGTTCCGCGCCTTCAGACCGAGCCCATGGCACCCAAGCACCCGATCGACTGCCCAGCGTGGTCGTCGGTCAAGACGACGACGATGTTCGGGCGCCGAGTCATCCTGCCTCCATCGACCGGGAGCCCGCCGGCTGAGGCAGGTCGACCTGCGGAAATCGGGGATTGTCATCCCACGGCATCACGTCGGCGGTCGCGACCATCCACCGCAACAGCTCGGCGCTCAGCGTCGCTTCGAGCTCGGCGTGCTCGGGCTGGCCTGCGAGATTGTGCAGCTCCTGAGGGTCGGCGCGCCGGTCATAGAGCTCTGGCGGCTCGTACAGGCGCCACACATAGGTCCACTCCGTCGAGCGGATGGCCACCGCCTTGCCGACCGTCTCGGGTCGTTCGTGTTGCGCCTTGCCTTTGAGGTCGTACGGAAAGCCCGGGTTCTCCAGCTGGCCGTGTTCTTCGACGAGGAAGCCGCCCTCGGTGAACGCGTACTCCCGGTGCCCGACGTCCGGATCTCGAAGCACCGGAACGAGGCTGCGCCCGAAATGGGTGTAGTCGGGCTCGAAACCAGCGAAATCGTAGAGCGTGGGGACAATGTCGATCAGCTCGACCATCGCGTCGACAGCGCGTCCTTCGGCGATGCCGGGTCCGGCCATCACCAGCGGATCTCGGGTGAGGCAGTCGTGCATGCCGGAGGGCCACTTCTCGATCAGGTCGTAGTCCCCCAGGTACTCGCCGTGGTCGCTGAAGAAGACCACCACGGTGCTCTCGAGGTCGTCTCCGGCCGCTGCGAGTATGCGGCCGAACTGTGAGTCGAGCCGGGAGACCATGCCGTGATAGACCGCCGCGATCTCGCGCCACTCCTCGTCGGAGAGGCGGCCGAGCCCGTAGGTGTCGCGAACGTTCTGCATGAACGCCGGTTCGTGACCCGACTGCACATGCCCCGCCCGCTGCGGCAGCGCGGCGCGGTCGTGCATCGAGTACCAAGGCTCAGTCGCCGCGAACGGGCAGTGCGGGAAGATCATGGGCACGTAGAGCAGCCACGGCCGGTCATGAGGTCGCTCGGCCAGCCACGCCTCGGCGGTTCGGGTGCACGCCTCGTCGAAGTCGTGGTCGTGCTCGTCGTCGACCTTGCCGATGTAGAACGCTCTCGACATCGGCCAGTCGGGATGCATCTGCCCCTTGGGGGCCATCATTGGGGTGTCCGGCGGCGTTGCCCAGCCGTATTCGTGACAGCTCTCCTCGGTGGCGCCAGGTGCCCAGGTGTCGCCACGCTCACCGACATGGACGACGTGGTAGCCACGCTGCTTGAACGACTTCAAGACATTCGGGTCGTCGGGGCGCAACAGATGGGTGAGGCTGCGGTGCCCCCGCGTGTGCGGATACCAACCGGTCAGAAACGACGCCCGGCTCGGCGAACACACGGGATGCTGGGTGAAGCAATTCGTGAAGCGGGTCCCTCGCTCTGCCAGGGCATCGATGTTCGGCGTACTGGCGAAGTCGGCACCGAACGCGCCGACTGCGTCGGCTCGTAGCTGGTCGGCCACGATCATCAACACGTTCGGCCGGTTGTTTGTCATGAGCCCGCCCCTTCGATGGAAGCCAGCAGGTCATCAGCTTCACCCCTGAAGCCGAGGGCGCGGACATGAACGCCGTCTTCGAGAACATCGGCGCCACCGACGCCAAGCTCGAGCACCGTGCGCGTCACTTCGCTGTGGATGGTTCGGCTTCGAGCTGGCGTCCGATGACCCGTCGAGCTGCGAGCGCACCGGAATCGATCTTCAGGCTGACCTCGGTCACCACGTCGCTTTGCCCGAGTACCCGTTCGACGTGCGCTAGTGCTTCCACGTCCTGGAGAACCACCGTGCGCTGCATGTCGGCCATCGCCTCGTCGACCCCCTCGTCGTCAACCGAGAAGTTGCGACACAACGCCCAGAAGTCGAGGGTGGTCCCTGCCGTGGACGGAGTGATGGCGTACAAGATCTTCAGATGAGCGGCATCGGGGTCGCTGCCGTCGAGGGCCGGGGCGACTCCCGCCGGTGCGATCCGAGAGTGCAGGACGTACTGGCAGATCGGGCGGTATTCGATGTCCTGCCAGCGATCGATCGGCGATGTCATTCCCGTGGTCTCGGAGTAGAACTTGGGACACTCGACCGCCGCCATGCGACGGCTGACCCTGACGGTCCCGGTCGCGTCATCGACCTCGGTCTCGATCGGCGTCGCTGCGACTTCGCGGGTTCCGATGTAGCCGGCATGGAGGAAGGTCTCGTGCGACAGATCGAGCAAGTTGTCAACCAACAGCCCGTAGCGAGCGGCGATCGGTTCCATACCGTGGAGTACTGCCCAGCCAGGCTCACTGAGCCATGGAAGGACCGGCGGCGCTGCCACTCCTGGGTGCGTGGGATCCCCGATCCACACCCAGATCCACGGCCCGGTCTGACAAAGGGGGTACGACGCAACTGAGGCGCTCGAGGGAATTCTCGACTGGTTCGGCGCCCAGACGCACGTGCCGGACGACGAGAACGTCAGTCCGTGGTAGCCGCATTGCAGCTGCCCATCGACGACCTGGCCTAGTGACAGGGGGTAATTCCGATGAGGGCATCGGTCGACGAGCGCCGCTAGCGTTCCCTCGGCGTCCCGGAACAAAACGATGTTCTCGCCGCACACGGTGCGTGCCAGCGGGCCGTCACCGAGCTCGTCGACGGAGGCGATGACGAACCACTGGTTGGTCGGGAGCTCGGTGGGCATGGTCATCGTTGTCCTCGATTCGCGATACATCGGTCGTTCGAAGTGATCACAGGGCGGCGAGGAGCGACTCGAGTGCTGTCATGTACTGCTCGTGGCCGCCGAGTGCGTCGTGGATGCCGTGCGCCTGGCCGGTAGCGGTCACCACTAGGGCCGATTCAACTGCTGCCATTCGACATTCCCCTGCAAATGCGGAAACTGACTTGTCTTTGCTTGGCGAACAGTACTCAAGAGGCATTCATCAGCGAAGGTGAAACTGATAATATGTGCCATTGGTTTGAGCTATAGGGGAGGATTTCGGTGAGAACCGACGAAGGCAATGAGCCGGCCACCGATCTCAACGTCCTTGACCTCAATCTTCTCATCGCTTTGGACGCCCTGTTGCGTGAGCAGAGCGTGACCCGGGCCGCCGGCCGACTTCTGCGCAGCCAACCGGCTTTGTCCGGCTCACTTCAGCGGCTGCGCCGCCAGTTCGATGACGAGCTGCTTGTCCGGGTGGGAAATCGATACGAGTTGACCCCGTTGGCCGCCCAGCTCAAGACTCGCGTTGCGGTCCTGCTCGCCGACGTTGGACGTCTTTACGAGACGCGTTCAACTTTTGACAGTGCCCGATCTACCCGGGAGTTCACAATTGCGGTGTCCGACTACGGACAGCTCTTGCTGGGCCGTGCAATCGCGGCTGAGCTGGAGTCAGCAGCCCCTCACGCTCGTCTCCGGTTCCGACCTTTGAACGACGAATTGATTGCCACCGCCGCAACGGCGGTGAGGAATGTGGATGGCTTTGTTCTTCCTGTGGGCCTCATCGAGGGCATTCCACACTTCAAGGCCTATGAGGATCGTTGGGTTCTTTTGGTAGACATCGACAACCCAAAGGTCGGAGAACAGGTCACACTTGACGAACTAAGCGAATTGGAATGGGTAACGGCCTTTCACCGCGAGGACTCGCCGGTACCTCCAGTTCGCCAACTTCAATTGCTTGGTGTGGACATGAGGGTCAGAGTCGTAGTGGAGGGGTTCGTGCCCTTGCCGTTGTACGTTCAGGGAACCGATTCCATTGCCGTAATCCAAGAGGGCTTGGCCCGACAGATCGCCCCGGCTGAGCGGTTCCGATTCCTCGAGTGTCCATTCGATGTCGTTCCACTCGCTGAGTCATTCTGGTGGCATCCGTCACTTCAGAACGATCCCGGTCACGCGTGGTTTCGAGAATTGATAGGTCAGGCTGGCCAACGCATAGAGAAAAAACTGCTCGAAATCAACTCCTCTTCCAATAACTAGAGCCGATATCGAGTATCAGCAGTTTCCGCTTTGCTGATGATGTAGGCGTTGGTATGTTCCCCCGTGGGGCGATGTGCGTCCCTTGACACGCCCGCATGTGCGGGTGGACTCTGAGGGGGTCGATACACGATGAAACAATCCAGCCGACTTTTGAGGCTTCTGGCAGTCTTGCTCGCTCTCGTGCTGGTCACCGCCGCCTGTGGGGATAATGACGACGATGCCAGCCCCGGGGCAGGGGACTCAGTTGCCGATTCCGGCGATGCGGCCCCGTCCGGCGACGACAGCGGCGATTCCGGCGATGCGGCCCCGTCCAGCGGAGGTTTAACGCTCACGGTGGCCCTTGAATCCGATTACTCGCCGGCGACATACAACCCTCAGGCCTACGCACTGCAACAATTCCCGTTCCACAGTCTGCTGTACGACTCACTCTTTGTTACGACTAGCGACGGCGAGATCGTGCCGAACATCGTCACCGAGTTCGCGACCAACGAGGAGGCGACGCAGCTGACGTTTTCGCTTCGCGAAGACTTAGTCTTCGATGACGGCAGTCCTCTTGACGCAGAGCTGGTGAAGGCCAATTTGGATCGGCGGCTCGAGGAAGATCTGCGGTCGTATAGCCTCTTCGGAGAGGGCCAGGAAGGCGAGATCGCCGATGTCGTCGTCAGCGGGCCGTACGAAGTCACGATTCACTGGGCGTTCGAGCAAGGAATTGCAAACGGCCACGAATTCCTCGCCGACAACGTCGGTGCGATCGTCGGACCCAACGGTGCGGCCGACAGCACCACCCTCGAGACAGCTCCAGAAGGCTCTGGCCCGTACCGTCTCGACCTTGACGCGAGCACCCGTGGAGCCACCTATGTCCTCCGCAAGTGGGCTGACCACTGGAATGCCGATGCCTACGCCTATGACACGATCATCTTCAACATCATCACCGACGCGCAGGCCCGGGCAAACGCAGTCCTCTCCGGGGAGGCCGACCTGGCGATCAAGATCGAACCAAACCAGATCAACCAACTGGAGTCAGAAGGTGCCCTTGCCAAGATTGGGGGCACCGTCGCGGCTGTGAACGTGCTCGACAAGACTGGTGAGCGAGTGCCCGCCTTCGGATTTGTCGAGACCCGCCACGCTCTGTCGCTGGCGATCGATCGTCAGACCATCGTTGATGCACTGCGGCCTGGCGCCCGGCCGACTGTGCAGTACTTCCCCGAGCAGGCTGTCGGATTCGACCCGACGTTGAATGAGCGGTACGCCTACGACCCCGACCGAGCCCGCGAGCTGTTGGCATCGGTCGGTCTCGAGGACGGCTTCGAAGTCGACAAGGTGGTGCTCGGCGAGCCGACCGATGTTGAGCTCGCCATCCAGCGGATGTGGCAGGAAGAGCTGGGGGTCACCCTGAACTTCCCGGCCGTCACCAACACCGGCGAGCTCTTCGCTTCCGTCAATACGACTGCCATCATCATCAACGAGTGGGGTCTCGGCCTCCGGCCCGCCGGATTCGTCGCAGGTCCTGTGACCAGTGGCTTCATGAACACCCAGGGCGCCGAGAGTGAGGCAATCAGCTCAGTGCTGGGCCCGGCGCTGGGTGGCAACCCAGAAGCCCTGGTAGCGCTGAACAACGCACTGGTCGACGAGGGCTGGTGGATTGGCCTCTACGAGACCTTCACATACGCTGGCTACAATCCCGACTCCATCCAGGGAGTGCCGTTCGGGGGCATCTCGGGCATCGTCGTCATGGCTGATGTCGAACCGGTGGGCTGATGCCTAAATTGAGCTGACGAGGAGGGGTTCGCCGGCAGAGGTCGGCGAGCCCCTCTTGCTCCATCCAGGCCGTTGGCCTGCTCAGAATATTGGGGGATCCGGAACCATGCCGTTGTACATAGCAAAACGGCTTGCTATCGGCGTCGGAACCATCTGGGCAGCCTTCACGCTTACATTCCTCCTCGTTCACAGTACCGACAACAGCCCCGGTGCCGTTCGACTCGGGATGGGGGCCACCCCCGAAGAGGTCGAGGTCGAAAACGAGCGCCTTGGCTGGAATCGACCCCTCCTGACTCAATACGCAGACGACCTAGGAAAGATGGTGCGGCTCGATTTCGGTCAGTCCCTCATCAACCGCGGAGATGTCAGGGACCAGCTCTCAGATCGGCTGCCGGTCACAGCTTCGATCTCGGTTCTGGCCACATTGCTCGCGGGCATCGTTGGCACCGCACTTGGGGTAGTAGCCGCAGTACGCGGCCGCGGTACGGCCAAGGCTGTCAACGCGTTTTCTGGTTTCTCGCTCTCAATTCCCTCGTTCTGGCTTGGTGTGGTGCTCGTCTACTTCTTCGCGATTCGGCTCGACCTTCTGCCAGCAACGGGATACAGCCGGTTCAGCGAGGGCGTCGGGAGTTGGCTACAGAGCCTCGCCCTCCCGGTTATCACTCTCGCGATCGGCGGTGCTGCCGTGGTGGCCCGAATGGCCGCGTCCGGAATGCGAGAGGCCTTGGCACGCGAGTACATAACAACCCTGCGGGCTATTGGCACACCAGAGTGGAGAATTCGCTACATACATGCCCTGCGGGCGGCGAGTCTGCCCGTGGTCGGCGCGCTTGGCGTCCAGTTCATCGTGCTTTTCGGTGGGTCGGTCATCATCGAAAACCTCTTCGCCCTTCCGGGGATCGGTCAAGCTGCTTTGTTTGGGGCAACAGGCAACGACTTCCCCATCCTCATCGGCGTGGTGGTCATGTCCACGGCCGTGGTGGTGATTACTAACCTCGTCCTAGACCTTCTCACCGCCGTACTCGATCCGAAGTTGCGGACCAGATGAGCAGCATTCGGCAAGCCAAACAGCAGCGCATTCCGGCGTTCCTGCGATCGTGGGGAGGAGTGTTCGGGGCCGGATGGCTGATCTTTATGTTTCTCGCCTCGATCACTGCTCGTTGGTGGCGCCCTTACGACGTCGCGGAGCAGGACCTGATCGCACGGCTGCAGGGGCCCTCAAGCGAGTATTGGCTCGGTACCGATGCTGTGGGCCGCGACCTGTTCAGCCGAGTCTTCACCGCCGGCGCCTTACCCCTTCAGGCGTCGGCGGTGATGGTTCTCGTCGCTTTCGGCATCGGTCTGCCGCTTATCCTCATCGCGGCGGAACGAGGCGGACGCGTCGAAGAGGCCATCGGTCGCTTCGCTGAGACAATCATGTCGCTGCCATCCACGGTGATCCTGTTGGCGGCAATCGGGGCTATCGGCAATCGCATCTATCCCGTCATGATGATCTTCGGCCTGTTGGTCTCAGCAGCGCTGTACCGGATACTGATCGGGGTTGCGAAGTCCAGCCGACAACATCTGTACATTGATGCTGCCCGAGTCGACGGCATGGGCTCCATTCGGGTCAACCTTGCCCATGTACTGCCCAGCATGGCCCGCCCGATCGCCGTTCAGGCAGCCATTGTCTACGCGATCGGACTGCTGATCATCAATGGTCTGGCGTTTCTCGGGTTCGGGCCCGGAGAACCTCAGCCCAGCTGGGGATTCATGATCAAAGACGCCTCCGACAACATTTTCAACTCCCCGTGGATGATGGTTCCCTCCCGGCGTCGCCCTCTCGCTCACGGTCATGGCGGCGAATGCGCTGGCCGATGCGCTGGCCGGACCCCTCGGCATCCCGGAGTACACCCCCCCTAAGCGTCGCCGAACTATCTCCGCTTCCCCAGCACAGCAGTCTGAGGGCACAGACAACCTCGCCCTTTCGGTCCGCGATTTGTCGGTGGTTGTCGAGGGGGGACCGACCCTTGTAAGCGGGATATCCTTCGATCTCCGACAAGGTGAAGTTATGGGCCTGGTCGGTGAGTCTGGCTGCGGCAAGACGATGACCGCCAGATCGCTCCTCGGCTTGCTTCCCGCGGGCGTGGAAGTGAGTAGCGGTTCCATCATCTGGCAGGGAAGGCAGATCGCCGGTCTGCCCGAACGGGATGCGATCAAGATCCGCGGGCGGGAGATCGCCATGATTTCCCAGGAACCCATGGTCGCGCTGGATCCGCTGTTCTCCGTAAAGTCGCAACTCACCCGTCCGCTTCGGCGGTTTCGCGGCGTGGGGAGACGCGAGGCCCGGCGAATCGCCCTTGAGCTTCTCCGACAGGTCGGCATAGTCGATGCCGAACGGGTGCTCAGGTGCTACCCGCATCAACTCTCGGGCGGCATGGCCCAGCGGGTCGCGATCGCGCTGGCGCTCACCGGCTCGCCGAAGCTCCTGATTGCCGATGAGACGACCACCGCCCTGGATGTGACTGTGCAGGCCGAGATTCTGAGCCTATTGCGGGCACTGGTTGCTGAAACGGGCATGTCAGTGTTGTTGGTCTCCCACGACCTCGGTGTGGTGGCCGATATCTGCGACCGGATCGCGGTTATGTACTCCGGACAAGTCGTAGAGGCCGGAACGGTGGCAGAAGTGCTCGAAGACCCGTATCACCCCTACACGATGGCGCTTCTCGGCGCGAACCCACATGTCGCCGACGATGCCCCTGAGCCCGAGCGGCTGGCTGCGATCTCCGGCAGCGTGCCGCCTCCGGGCAATTGGCCGGAGGGGTGCCGCTTTGCGGACCGCTGCCAGTTCGCGGCAAGCGAATGCAGTGTCGCCTTCGAGCCCGAGCCCGCCCACGTAGACGGCATGTCGCTGTGCATTCGAACTGGAGAACTCCGACGAACTGGCGCGCAGTGGGCGCCTGAGCACCGCGGCGCCGAACTGGCTGTGGAATCGGAGGCCCCATGACCACGACCGTCCAGTCGAATCCTCCGGCAATTGAGGTACGCGACCTCGTCGTCCGTTATGGCGGGGGTCGACGAGCCATGAAGACGCCTCCCGCGGTCGATGGTGTCTGCTTCGACATAGCGCCCGGTGAGACACTCGGACTCGTCGGCGAGTCGGGGTCGGGCAAGTCCACGATCGGAAAGGCGCTTCTGGGGTTGCAGCCGCCCACCGAAGGCACCATATGGCTGCACGGCAAGGACGTCACTACGGCATCATTGAAGGAGCGCCGGACCCTCGCATCCGAATTGCGCGTCGTTTTTCAAGACCCGTATTCGTCGCTTAATCCGGCCCGGCGAATCGGGCAAACCCTTGCTGAGTCGCTGCGCCTGATCGGGATAAAAGGTGACGCCGCTCGCGCCCGCGCCATCACAACCCTCGAATCCGTCGGGCTGCCCAGTGACAGCATTGACCGCTTCCCTTCGCAGTTCTCAGGTGGTCAGCGCCAGCGGATCGCCATCGCCCGCGCACTCGTTCGCGACCCCAACGTGCTCGTCCTCGACGAACCTGTGAGCGCCCTCGATCTATCCACCCAGGCTCAAGTACTCAACCTGCTCGCCGATCTCCGCGACGAGCACAAGCTGGCGTACCTGTTCATTGCCCACGATCTCGGCGTCGTCCGCTTCCTCGCCCATCGAGTTGTGGTGCTGTACCGCGGCCAAGTCATGGAGTCCGGCCCGGTCGAGGATGTGACAAGCCGCCCCCGCCATCCGTACAGCGTGGCGCTGACCGCTGCGGCGCCGGTTCCTCGTCCGGCCGAGCAGATCGATCGTCGCGCCCACCGTGAGGCTCTCAGCGTAGGCTCGGCCAGCACCGCGCCCCCCGACCCCAAAGGTTGCCCGTTCGCCTCTCGCTGCCCGTTGGCCGATGGGCAGTGTCATGCCGAGCGGCCGATGCTCCGACTGATCGGCGGTCAACGCGTCGCCTGTCACCACGCCGAACAAGTCGGTGTGACCTGGCCCCCACCCCCAAACTGATCGGGCAGCTCGCCTAGGAGGAACCATGACATATTCGACGAACCCGGCCTCATTCCTATGGGGCGCGGCCACCGCTGGCCACCAGATCGAAGGCAACAACACCAATAGCGACACATGGTTCCTCGAGCACGTTGAGCCGACGGTGTTCGCCGAACCGTCCGGGGCGGCGTGCAATTCGTTCGAACGGTGGGAGGACGACCTCGCGCTCGTCGCCGGAATGGGTTTGAACAGCTACCGGTTTTCGGTGGAGTGGGCCAGGATCGAGCCGAACCCGGGAGAGTTCAGCACCGCCGCCCTCGACCACTATGAGCGGATCGTCGACGGCTGTCTTGAGCGGGACCTCGCTCCGGTCGTTACCTACAATCACTTCACCGCCCCGCACTGGTTTGGAGCTCGGGGCGGCTTCTTGGATGCCGATGCGCCGATGCGGTTCGCCACCTACTGCGCCAGGGTCACAGAGGCATTCGGTGACCGCATCGCTTACGGACTCACCCTCAACGAGCCCCAGTTGCATCGCTTGCTGGCGTGGATCCCGCTTCCCGACTTCGTGTACGAGGCGAACAAAGCGACTCTTGCCGCGGCGTCAAAGGCCGCGGGCGTCGATCGGTACCGGGTGGCCAATGTCTGGATTCCAGCTGAGTTCGAGGAGTTTGACGATGGATTCGCAGCAGGACATGAGGCGGCCCGCGCCGCTATCAAGGCGGCCGTACCTGATCTTCCAATTGGCCTCAGCATCGCCATGTGCGACGACTGCGTTGTCGGCGACGACACGACCGTGCGTGATCGCAAGCGGGCGGAGTGCTACGACCGCTGGCTGGACATAGCTGCCAACGACGACTTCATCGGCGTACAGAACTATGAGCGACGCTGGTACGACGGCGACGGAGCCGTTGAGGTCGACTCGTCACTGCCATTGAACGACATGGGCTCGGCCGTCGAACCCGGTTCACTGGCCGGGGCGGCGGCCTACGCGTACGAGCGCTCCGGCGTCCCAGTTCTGGTAACCGAGCACGGGGTGGCGACCGACGACGACACCCTGCGAGCTGGCCTAATTCCACCCGCCCTCGACCAACTGATGGATCTTCGTGACGGTGGTGTCCCCCTGCTCGGGTACTTCCATTGGTCGCTCCTCGACAATTTCGAGTGGGTGTCCGGCTACAACCATCACCTCGGGCTGCACGAGGTGGACTTCAAGACCTTTTTGCGCACACCAAAGCCGAGTGCCCGGGTCTACGCCGATGTCGTTGCCCGCCACCACGCAGGCTGACCGGTTCAACGCCACACGTCATTTGCAACCGCGACGACATGTCGGAGCTTGGCCCACTGCTGGTCCTCGGTCATGACGTTGCCGTGAACCGTCGAAGAAAACCCGCACTGCGGGCTGAGACAGAGCTGGTCAATTGCGACATAGCCACTGGCGTCATCGATCCTTGACTTGAGGTCGTCAGGATCCTCGAGCTCGGGGAACTTGGAGGTCACCAGCCCGAGCACAACGGTCTTATCTTCGGGAACAAATCGCAACGGAGCGAAGTCGCCGGAACGCTCGTCGTCGTATTCCAGGAAGTAGGCGTCGACGTCGAGTTCGCTGAACAACACTTCAGCCACCGGTTCGTACCCACCGCTAGCAAAATAGGTGCTGCGAAAGTTGCCACGACAGAGGTGAATACAGACCGTGAGATCGTCGGGGCAACCTTCAAGGGCCGCATTGATCAGCGCCGCATAGGTTTGAGGGAGCGCATTGGGGTCGTCCCCTCGATCGATGGCGCCTTGACGCATGCCAGGATCGCAAAGGTACGCCAGGTTGGTATCGTCGAGTTGCACATAGCGACATCCGGCGGCGTAGAGCGCGGCGAGTTCGTCCCGATATACCTTCGCGAGATCCTCGAAAAACGAATCGAGGTAGGGGTACGACACGATGTCTATTCCGGCGCGTCCTCCCCGGAAATGCGCCATCGTCGGCGACGGGATAGTGACTTTGGTGAGGCAGCCCGCCGGTGTGTGACTGGAGACGAATTCATAGTCGGCGACCTGAATCGGATGGTCGTGAGTGAGTCTGCCGGTCACTGTGATCCGCGGAGGCGCCTGATGAACGGTCTCTTCCGAGTCGGATGTCGCCGCGATCATGCCCTCGACTGTGATACCGCCGAGCTGCTGGAGGAAGTCCAGGTGGAACCACTCTCTGCGAAACTCACCGTCGGTGATGCTACGGATACCAGTCTCGGCCAGACGATTGACCAAAGCAGCGATCTCGGTGTCTTCAACTACGCGCAGCCCAGCTGCATCGATCTGCCCAGCTTGGTGGTTCACCCGAGCTTGGAGGATTGTCGGCGTGCGCAGCAGGCTACCGACATGATCGGCTCGAAATGGGGGGTTGGTCTTGGACATTGACGCATTCCTTGCGTGGTCGGTTCAGCTCAGCTCCGAAGCTGCTGCTCAAGCTTGTGGAGCCACTTGTAGCAACTCATGACTTGGCGGACGGAGCTATTGGGCTCGCGGCCCTCGCGGATGGCGGCAATGAACTCACGGTCTTGGAGCTCGATGCCGTTCATGGAAACGTCGACATGAGACACGTCGATGGGTTCGTCGCGCCCCGTGAAGAGGTCGTCGTAGCGGGCAATGTAGGTGCCGGAATCGCCGATGTAGCGGAAAAATGTGCCGAACGGTCCGTCGTTATTGAACGAAAGTGAGAGCGTGAGGATCGAACCACCGCTGGTCTTCATCTGGATCGACATGTCCATGGCGATGCCGAGTTCGGGATGGTGGGGGCCTTCGAGCACATTGGCCGCTACGATCTCCTCACCGACCTGGTAGGCGAATAGGTCCACCGTGTGGGCGGCGTGGTGCCAAAGCAGGTGATCGGTCCATGAACGAGGTTTTCCCAGGGCGTTGGTGTTGGTGCGCCTAAAGAAGTATGTCTGCACGTCCATCTGCTGGATGTTGAGCTCGCCAGCCTGGAGCTTGCTGCGCAGCCACTGATGCGACGGGTTGAAGCGCCGGGTGTGACCGACCATGGCCACAAGGCCCGAACGCTCCTGTGTAGCGAGCACGGCTTCCGCCTCGGCAAGCGAATCGGCGAGCGGGATCTCGACTTCGACGTGCTTGCCAGCCTCCATGCAGGCAATCGACTGGCGAGCGTGCATCGGAGTGGGGGTGGCCAGGATTACGGCGTCCACCTCGTCAACGTTCAGAGCCTCGTCGAGTTCGGTTCCCCAGTGGGTTATGCCGAATTCTTCGGCGACCTCGCGGGCGGTGTTGGACACGGGGTCGATGACCGATATGACTTCGGCACCATCGATGGCGTCTATTCCCTCTAGGTGTTTGCGACCAAAGGCACCGGCACCAGCAAGGGCAAGCTTCATCGTAGATCCTCTCGGCTTCCACTCGTGCAGATGATCTTGCCACCTGCCCGCCAGGAATGTCGACAATCTTGTTGACATTTGCGAAACTCGTCCAATGGAAGGCGGCATTCCTTGCATGATCATGCGCGGTGGATCGTCCAAGGGGGCCTACTTCCTGCAAGAAGACTTGCCCACTGGTGCCGATGAGCGTGCTTCCCTGCTTCGTCGGATCATGGGCTCACCAGACCCTCGCCAGATCGACGGGATTGGGGGGGCCCACCCACTAACGTCGAAGGTGGCAATTGTCGCGCCGTCTCCCGACGGAGAGGCCGATGTCGACTATCTATTCCTCCAGGTCAACGTTGAAGACGACATAGTTTCCGACCGGCAGAACTGTGGCAACCTGCTTGCCGGCGTCGCCCCGTTTGCAATCGAACGAGGCGTCATCGATGCTCCCAGCGATGGCGAGGCGACGGTGAGGATCCGCATGCTCAACACCGACTCGATTGCCACTGCGCGGCTCGAAGTGCGCGACGGCACCCCGGTCTACGACGGCGATATGACGATTTCGGGCGTGCCAGGAACCGCCGCAGCGATCTCTCTGGAGTTCGAGGAAATTGCCGGGAGCTCGGCCGCTGCGCTACTCCCGACCGGCAAGCCGTTTGATGAAGTCGAGGGCATCGCCTGCACGATGGTTGACAATGGCATGCCGGTGGTCGTGATGGCGGCGGCCGACCTCGGTGTCACCGGCTATGAGCCATGCGCCGTCCTCGAAGGCAACGAGGCCCTGCGCACGAAACTCGAAGCGATCCGCGTCCAAGCGGGATACCGAATGGGCCTCGGTGACGTCAGCGCAACGACAGTGCCGAAGCTCACGTTCGTCGCCCCACCGCAGGCGGGTGGAAATCTCTGTACTCGCACCTTCATTCCCCACCGGTGCCACGACGCTATAGGTGTGTTTGGTGCGGTGGCGGTCGCCACCGCCGCACTGCTTCGCGGGTCGCCGGCGCACGAACTGCTCACTCCACCCGACGACAGCGTGGTCCGGCTCGAGCACCCCACCGGCCATTTTGACGCAGTCATAGAGATCAGCACCGATGCCGACGGCACGATCGAGGTTCCCCGCGTCGGGATAATTCGAACCACCCGAAAGCTAATGGACGGCACCGTCTTCCCTCGTCCGGAGTAGCAATGGCTACTCGTAATCCTCCCCACACGTTCCCGCTTGAACGAACCGTGGCTGGCCCCCGACCCGAGATCAGTCCGCCGGTGGCGTTCACCCCTCCGCCGCTAGCGTGCGACGCCCACTGCCACGTCTTCGGCCCGGCCGCGGCGTTCCCGTTCTCCCCCAACCGTACCTACACGCCGCCCGACTCCGGGATCGACGACTTTCTACGCCTTCAGGACCGTCTCGGTCTCTCGCGTGCAGTGTTCGTGCAGGCCAGCTGCCACGGCTCGGACAACACTGCGATGGTCGACGCAATCAAGCGTGGTGGGGGGAGATTTGCCGGTGTGGCGATGATCGATCAGTCGTATACCGACGACGACTTAATCGAGTTGCACGAAAACCGAGTGCGGGGCATCCGATTCAACTTTGTCGCCCATCTCGGCGGTGCCCCCGACCTCGACGAGTTCTGGGAGCTTGTGTACCGGGTCGCCAAGTTCGATTGGCACATTGTCCTGCACTTCGACGCAAAGGACTTCGCCACATACACCGACGTCCTCGATGCCATACCAGTCCCGTACATCATCGATCACATGGCCCGCGTCCCCGCCGCGCACGGTATCCATCAGGAGCCGTTCCAGCGACTGCTCGAACGCATCTCCACCGACGATCGCTGCTGGGTGAAGATCAGTTGCGCCGAACGTCTCACAGAAGGACAGGTAGCACCATTCGACGATGTCATTCCATTGGCTCGGGCGCTCGTCGAAGCAGCCCCTGATCGACTCCTGTGGGGCACCGACTGGCCCCATCCGAACCTCAATGTCATGCCCGACGAAGGCGAGCTTCTCGATCTCCTTGCAGCCTTCGCTCCCGACGAATCCGTACGAAACCGCATTCTGGTGGACAATCCCCAGGTGCTGTATACCTTCTAGTTGCTATGAGCCGCGCTGATTCCGTCACCGACACCCTTCGGCAGGCCATCCTGAAGGGCCGATTCGAGCCGGGAGATCGCCTCCTGGAAGTGGCGCTTGCCGAGGAGTACGCGGTGGGCCGGGCCGCGATTCGGTCTGCGCTCTTGGAGCTGACGTCCGGGGGACTCGTGAAGCGAGAGGCCAACCGTGGCGCGACTGTGCGGCGGATTTCGATCGCCGAGGCGATCCAGATCACCGAAGCACGCGCCGTTCTCGAGAGTCTCATCGCCGCCAGGGCGGCCCGCAATGCGTCAGCCGAATGCCACTCAGAACTCCGCCAGATCATCGCCGAAATGGAAGAAGCTGTCAGCGACGGCCAGAGCCAGGCCTATTCCGAGCTCAATGGACACATGCACTGCCGCCTAAGGGAAATGAGCGGCCACCATATTGCCTCGCAGCTGGTCGCTAATCTGCGCGATCGCGCCGCCCATCACCAGTACCGGCTCGCATTGATGCCGGGCCGCCCAATCGAGTCCCTGGAGGAGCATCGGGCAATTGTCGAAGCAGTCGTCGCTGGCGAAGAGGACACGGCTGCGCAGGCAATGCAAAACCACCTCCACTCGGTGATCGACGTGTTGACACGATGGGGCGACGCTCCCCGCTGAAGGCTTGACGTCCTGGTACGGGGCTCAATTTGACGGGGATCAGATGTCGGGGAGATCTGGCAGACCTTCGGCAAGAACCGATTCGAGAATTTGCATCGTGGCTTGAGTCATAGTGGATGCCACAACGAGTTCGTCGAGGAGGTCGACGGCGGCCGCCATCTCATCGAGACGTCGCTTGGCGTGGAGGCCAGTTCCTTCTACGAGACGGCGGATAAACTGCTCGTCGGCATCGGCCAGCTGTCCCATCACGCTCTGCCAGGTCTCGACGGCGAGATCGGCCTTTCGGGCGCCCCTCAAGGACTCGATCAAAACGGCGGCAACGCCTTTGATCACGACGCTGCGCAGCAGCTTTCGGGTGGCGGCCTCACCCGGTTCGGTGCCTACGACCTCGACCGTGGCACCGAGAGGGGTGACGGCAGCGAGGAACTCGGCGGCGGCGGGGCCGGAGGCGAGCATCGGCGTGCGCAGGCCACGATCCGGAACGGTGGTCATAAGTGCGATGTCGGTGAACCGGAGGCTTGCGCCTGCCGCCATAGTTGCGAGCTCTCGTTTCTTTGCCGGTGACGATGTCGACAAGTCGGCATAGACGGCACCCGTGGGAATCGTGTGGAGGGCTTGGGTCAGCGCGTCCAAAGCATCAGCGCCCGCCGTGATGGCGAGTACGAACTCGGCGTCGACCACCGCAGACGCAGGATCCGTCACACGCATGACACCGGTTGGCGTGTCAACGTCAGCCGGATCAAATCCGATGACCTCGGCCCTGGCGGCGGCGAGGTCTCGGCTGATCTCCGATCCCGCTTCGCCTAGGCCGAAGACTGCGATGCGCATCATTCGAGTGACTCGACCCACTCGACGCCCATAGCGGCGAGCTCGGCGCGCAGCCCGTAGAAGTCGAGTCCAAGCTCGCCAGCTTCGAGCCTTGCTCGAGTGCCTGCCTCCTTGGCAAGCCGCGCATTCGATTGCTCAAGCGCCCAGGCCGCTTCTCCGCGAGCTACGACCACAACTCCATCATCGTCGGCGCATATCACATCGCCGGGATGGACGATCTGCTCGCCGATGCGAATCGGTACGTTGACCGAACCGGCGGTGTTCTTTACCGTGCCTTGGCAAGAGACATGGCGACTCCAAACGGGGAAGCCCATTTCTCGCAGTTCAGCGGTGTCGCGAACACCTGCGTCCGTGACAAGGGCCCGCACGCCCCGGGCCATTACCGACGTGCCGAGTAGATCCCCGAATCCGCCGTGGGTCGACGGTGCGGTGGTGGTGACAACCAGGATGTCGCCAGAGCCGCACTGTTCGACGGCAGCGTGGATCATTCCGTTGTCGCCTGGATGACAGAGGACGGTGACTGCGGTGCCGGCGACGCGGGCACCAGTCTGTATCGGCGTGATCTCGGCGCCGAAATAACCACGACGGCCGATGGCCTCGTGCACAGTGGCCGTGCCCATCGAGGCAAGGGAGTCAACGGTGTCGAGCGGCGCTCGCTCGATTGAAGTGACGACGACGTGGCGTGGTCCATGGATATTGGTCATTTCAGGCTCCGAGACGGGGGTAGACGCGGCGAATATTTGATTCGTAGATCGCCGCCCGATCGGCATCGGTGATGTTCGCAGCGTCGATATAGACCTTTGTGTCATCGAAGTAATTCCCGGTGTCAGGATCGATGCCGCGCACGGCACCGACCATCTCCGATGCGAATAGGACGTTTTCCATCGGAACGACGTCGACGAGCAGATCGATTCCAGGCTGGTGGTACACGCAGGTATCGAACCAGATGTGATCCATGAGCCCGTCGAAGTCCCAGCCTTTGTCTTGGGCAAGGCCTTTGAAGCGACCCCAGTGGTACGGGACAGCGCCTCCGCCGTGGGGTATCACCCAGCGCAGTCCGGGGAAGCTACTCATGAACCCGGACGTGAGCGCTTGGACGAATGCTGTTGTATCGGCGCCGAGATAATGGGAACCGGTGGTTAAGAAGTGCTCATTGCACGATGTGGAGACATGGATCATTCCGGGTACGTCGAGTTCCTGCATGGCCTCCCAAAGGGGCCACCAGTAGCGGTTCCAGAGCGGCGGCCCGTTCCAGAGGCCACCGGATGGATCGGGATTCACGTTGCAGCCGATGAAGCCCATCTCCTGGACACAGCGGCGCAGCTCATGCACCGACGAGTCGATAGCCACTCCGGGTGATTGCGGCAGTTGGCATACTGGGGCGAAATTCTCGGGAAAAAGGTCGCAGCAACGTCGAATCAACTCGTTCTGGTGTTCGGTCCAGAATAGTGACGTGTATTCGTTGCCCAAATGGTGACCCATCCAACTGGCTCGCGGCGAGAAGATCGTGAGATCGGTGCCCCGCTCCCTCTGGAACTTCAGCTGGGCGCCCTCGAGCGACTCGCGGATTTGGTCGTCGCTGACATTGATGACCCCTTTCTCTCCCACGTGGAGCGGATCAGCCTCGACTTCAGCAGTTTGAGCCTTTCGCCACTCGCCAACCGACGGCGGTGTAGTGGTGTAATGGCCATGGCAATCTATGACCAACGGGCCCCCTGGATTGTCGACAATCGTGTAAACAGTTTGCCATACTGCGCACGCGCAACAACGGGGCCTACAACTCACCGAGGAGATCCAATGGCTATCGAAAAGCCCTACCTCGACATTCCCGGCACGATCGTCTTTGATGCCGACCAGGCTCGTCTGGGGTATCACCTCAACCAGTTCGCAATGTCGCTCATGAACGCCGACAACCGCAAGCGGTTCAAAGCCGACGAGGATGCCTACCTCGACGAGTGGGGTATGACCCACGAGCAGAAGCAAGCAGTTGTCGACCGCGATTTCAACCGTCTCCTCGCCCTTGGTGGCAACATCTACTTCCTGGCCAAAATCGGTGCGACCGACGGTCTCAGTTACGTCCAGATTGTGTCCTCGATGACCGAGAACGACGCCGACCAGCATGCCGCGATGATGATCGCCGGCGGTCGGTCGGTTGATGGCAACCGGTATCTGCATGAGTGGGAGGATCGCCCGTGAGCGCCCGCATCGCTGCGGCCTTGTTCATGTCGCATGTCCCCGCCATTGGTGTCGCTTCTGACTTGGGCAAGACCGAGGAGCCCTATTGGAAGCCACTATTCGACGGCATGCAGCCGGCGCGCGACTGGATAGCGGCCAATCCGCCCGACGTTGTGATCCTGGTGTACAACGACCATGGCAATGCGTTTTCCCTCCAGATGATCCCGACGTTCGCGCTCGGCATGGCCCCGTTCTACGAACCCGCCGACGAGGGCTGGGGGCCACGGCCGGTACCCACAGTCGAAGGGCACCCGGCGTTGTCGGCACATATCGCCCAAAGTGTTATCCCAGCCGGTTTTGACCTCACCCTCGTCAATGAGATGACCGTTGACCACGGTCTCACCGTTCCGCTCACCATGATGTTTGACAAGCCCGATGCGTGGCCGTGCAAGGTGGTGCCGCTTGCGGTCAACGTGGTACAGCATCCGACACCCTCTGGGCGACGATGCCTCGAGCTCGGCAAGGCTTTGCGAACCGCCGTCGAGACCTTCGATGACGACATCATCGTCCAGATCTGGGGGACCGGCGGTATGAGTCACCAACTTCAGGGTGCCCGGGCCGGATTGATCAACGCGGAGTTCGACAATCGATTCATGGACGACATGATCAACGACCCCGAAGTCCTCGCCGAAGTGCCGCCGGTCGAGTACTTGCGTGAAGCAGGCAGTGAGGGGATCGAGCTGGTTATGTGGCTGATCGCCCGTGGCTCCATGTCCGACTTGGCCGGCGGAGGTAGTCCAGGGGAGGTGCATCGCCTGTATCACGTGCCCGCGAGCAACACCGCGGTCGGACAGCTGGTTCTTGAGAACGGCACGGTTACTGCGTGAGGAGGCAAGTGGTCATTGTTGGCGGGGGACCGGCCGGATCGCTGCTGCTGCACATCCTTCACAACGCTGGAATCGACGCGATCGTCCTAGAACGACAAACCCGCGACTACGTTTTGGGCCGCATCCGCGCTGGTGTGCTCGAGTGGGGCACTGTCGAAGTTCTGCGGGCCAACGGACTTGGGCGCAACATGGATGCCGAGGGACATGTCCACGACACGATCAACATCGCATGGCGCGGATCCGAACTGCTAACCGTCGACACCAACCTCCAAATGGGCCGTCAAATGATGGGTTATGGCCAAACCCGCATCCAAAAGGACCTCTACGATGCGAGTGACGCGGTCGGAAGCGAGATCGTCTTTGAAGCGGATGACGTAGCCATACACGACATTGAGACAGAAGCGCCATGGGTTACCTACTGCCACAACGGGGTCAACGAACGCATTGACTGCGACTACGTGGTTGGCTGCGACGGTTTCCACGGCATCAGCCGCCAAACCATACCGAAGTCGATCCGCACCGAGTACCTCAAGGAATACCCATTCGGCTGGCTGGGCATCCTCGCCGAGACCCCTCCAGTCCCGTACCTCCTGTACGCCAACCATCATCGCGGCTTCGCCCTTTGCTCCAGCCGCAATCCGATGCTGGCACGCTTCTACGTGCAGTGTGAGCTGACCGATTCCGTCGATGACTGGTCAGATGACCGCTTCTACGAGGAGTTAACGGCCCGCCTCCCTGCTGATCAGGTCGCGCTCATCTCGCCAGCTCCATCGATTGAGAAGTCAATAGCGCCGCTTCGCAGCTATGTAGCGGAGCCGCTACGCCACGGGCGCCTGTTTCTCGCCGGCGACGCCGCCCACATCGTGCCGCCTACTGGGGCCAAGGGCCTCAATCTGGCGGTGGCCGACGTTCACTATCTGTCGCAAGCGCTGATGGCCGTCTATGCCGGGAACACGTCCGGCATCAACCGCTATTCCGACGTGGCATTGCGCCGTGTATGGAGCGCGGTCCGGTTTAGCTTCTGGATGACGAACCTGCTCCATCGGTTCCCCGGCCAAACGGCTTTCGAGCAGCGCACTCAGGAACAGGAGCTGCGCTACATCTCCAGCTCCCCGGCAGCTCAGCAGTCGCTAGCAGAGCAATACACCGGTCTTCCGTTCGAGACCCTTGGCGCCGACTAAAGCACCGAGACAAGGCAGGCAACTCGGGGCGGTCAGCGGGAAACGAATGCATCCAACCAATGAAGTACTTTCGAGGACCATGGCGAGCATGATCCGGCGGTTTTACATCCTTCCTGTGAATCCCGGGGTTCCCGACGCGACGGTGCAGGAGATGATCGGCGTGCTGGGCGCTGCTGATCGGTTCATTCCGGGTTTGTTGGACTCCTCGGCCGGCGTTGATTTCGACTCGCGCACGGTGCTGTGGGAGAACACTTTTGTCGACGAGGCGAGCTACTCCGGGCCCTACATGGTGCACCCGTACCACATCGGGGCCATCGACAACTACGTCATGCCCGACAGCCCCGAGTGCATCACTGACAACACCTACGCCACGCGCTACACGACGCCCGACGCCACCCAGAAGGTACGAGGCGGGATCCGCCGGGTGCTGCTGTTGAACGCGAGCACTGAGTCCGACGCGTCGGCGATCGAGGCCCTCGCCGCGCAGCCCCCGGAAATGGCGGCCTCGGTGTTCGGCGCCGACGACGTGGGGTGGGTGTCGGCCAAGGGTCGGGCTTGGACCCATGTCTGGGAGCAGGCCTTCACCGACATGGCCCAGCTCAAGCGCCACCTCGCCACGGACGAGGGCATGGCCTGTTCCAGTGTCGAGGGTTTCGCCAGCCTCGGCATCGGCCTGGGTTCGCTGAAGATCTTCACCTGCCCGTTCGAGCTCTCACCCGCTGAGCACCAGTCGCCGCCCGAGACGCCGCCGGACACCGCTCCCGTGCTGTACACCATCACCGCTCGCACTGCCGCGGCCGACGCAGACGCCTACGTGGAGCTGCTCGAACGCTGCTATGACCCGTTCATGGCCGAGAACGGCACCACCCTTCTAGAGCGCTGGCGCACCGTCGATCAGGGCTACCTAGAGGCCGAGGTCCACTCCACCTGGCAGATCGACTCCCTTGCCGCCTACTGCGACCTCCGGGCCAAAACCATTTCCGACCCGCAATGGACCGCCTACGCCAAAGACGCCATGCCCCTAGTGCAAGGCGGATCACGACGCTTCCACCGAGCGGTTTGAACGCCATTTTCCACGGCGGACAGTTCTTGGGGGTTCAGTTCATTTGAATGTGGTGGACGGTGATGTCGAGGCCGGTTGACCTGGCCAGTCGACCGTCGGCGGTCAACAGTGGGACCCCAGTGGCGCGGGCGGCGGCGATGTAGAAGGCGTCATAGGCGCTGACGTTGCTGTAGTACTCCCAGGCCGACAAGGCGAGCGTTCGATGCGAGATGCGGTCGATTGGCCAGATGGCGAGATCGCCCAGGGCCATCACGGCCCTGTCTTCATCTAGGCGTCCGGTAAGCACGGCGCGGCGCAGTACCGACATCACTTCTGGGTCGAGCAGCTCAGGGGCGGCCAGTGATGCGTTTTCGACCGTGTCGGCAAGCGTGATCCCTAACGGGGTTCGCAATAGGTACTCGACTGCCACTGAGGCGTCGATCACATAGCCGGTCATTCAAGCTCTGCGTCGCGAGATGCCCGCACCTCGGCGATCAGGGAGGCAACTTCAATCCCGAGGTCTGTGGTCGGGCGAGTGTCAAGGTGCTTGCTCCACTCCCACCGGGCAAGCTCCCTCTCGATCGCATCCAGCACCGCCGCGCTCATGGTGCAATTCCGCTCCAGGGCATGCTGGCGCAGCCGCTCGTGAAGAACATCAGGCATGTTCCGAACCTGAAGATTGGCCATAGCATGACACTAGCATGAAAAATTCATGTAACTTACCTTCAACCAATGCCTTATGTTTGAGGACCATGGCGAACATGATCCGACGGACGCCGGCCGGCTGATGTTCACCACACCTTCCGCCAAGATCTGGCTTGTCATTGTGAGGAGACAAAATGGCTGAGCAAGACCCTTCAGTTGCGGCTTGGCGGGCGTATTGCCAGTCGATTGCCGACGCCGGGGAGATGGTGTTCGCGCCCGGGGCGCCCGATGATCCCGATGTGCGGGCGGAGGGAATCCGGGCGCTGAGCCGGTACATGGCCTTCGGACTGGAGCAGTGCCTGGAGCGGGCCGACCCGGCTCGCCCTGAGTTCGTGGATGTGCAGACCACCATCCGCAAGTTCATGGGCGACAACCCCGACCAGACCTACTTCTCGGCTGCCGTGAGAGGCGACCGGTCGTATCGGATCAACGCCACCATGGCCGGCGCAGTGGCGGTGGAGATCGGGGTGTACGCCGGCAATTTCGGCAGTGACGGCGGTCGCCGGCTGGTGGACGCGGTGGAGGACACCACGCTGCGGGTGGATGCCGACGGCAGCTACGAGCTGCTGCTCACCCCCGATCCCGAGCCCGACAACCCCAACCAGCTCCGCCTCGATCCCGACTCCAGTTCGGTGCTCATCCGCACCTACTTCACCGACCTGGCGGTGCGGCTGGCCCATCCCCGCCCCACCATCGAGGCCATCCCACCGGCCGGAGGAGCCCCCATGCTCACCCCCGATCAGCTCAAGCGGGGGTTGGAGCTGGCCGCCCTGCACACCGCCGGATCATTCGGCTGGTGGGTCAATCACAAGCTGGAGAAGCTGAGCGGTACGCCCATCAACACTTTCCCGCCCCTGGTGGATGAGGGCGACATGCACACCCCGCAGAATGTGCGCTACCTATCCGGCGAATGGCGCCTGGCGCCCGACGAAGCGCTGCTGGTGGACTTCGACCCGTCGGGCGGGGCCGACTACTGGGCGTGGGTGCTGTTGAACCACTGGGGCGAGACGGTGGACTGGCGTACCCGCACCACGGTCATCAACGGCGACCGTGCCGTGCGCCGCGACGACGGCTCCGTGCGGCTGGTGGTGGCCCACCAAGACCCCGGCCTGCCCAACTGGATGGACACCGCCGGCCACCCCGCCGGATCGCTAAGCCTCCGCTGGTTCCGCTCCTCCGCCCCGCTTCCCACCGCGGAAACCCAAGTAGTCCCCTTCACCCAACTCCCGAATTCCTGACCCTGCCTTCGAGCCAACCCATCTCGTCTTCAGTGAGTCGACCCCTCAGTTCAGCTCCGATCTCGTCTTGCCGTAGTCGCCGAACCGCCAGCGCAATCGTGTCACCCACTGTTGTGCCGAGAGATGCCGCGAGCCTCTTCAATTCCTGATGAGTCGCCATATCGATATGCACAATGGCGCTTTGCATGTATTCATGTTTCCAGATTTGTATACATTCGCAATCACTGCGTTGCCGCTGCATCCAGCACCGCCGCGCTCATGGTGCAATTCCGCTCAAGAGCGTGCTGGCGCAACCGCTCGTGAAGAACATCAGGCATGTTCCGAACCTGAAGATTGGCCACAGCATGATTTTGGCATGAGATATTCATGCATCTTCGTAGCTGTTCGCTTATTGGACATAATGTCTACTTGGTAGACTAATGGCGTGCAGATAACGCTGGAGCTCGACGAAGCAGAGCTTGCCCATACCCTGGAGGCGCTCGGTGGTGTTGTCGAGATCCTTGAACGCCGGAGCGATGAACTGGTTGCGGCCATCATCCTCCGCGACGTGACCGCCAAAATCTTGCGAGCAATTGAGGAGTCAAGATGAGCACTGTGAAATCACGCTGGGACCTCTCCGAGGTAGAGGTTTCCAAGAGCGCTGAGGATGCGGCATTGAAAGTCGTCCAACGCCTGACCCGCCAAAAGGAAGACCTTGCGTTGCAGTGGGCCACTGCGATCCGCCTCGCCCAAGCGAACGGAGCGTCGCTGCGCGACATCGCTGCCGTTGCCGATGCCTCCCCTCAGACTATCGCCAAGATCTGCAAGGGATAATGGAGCCGCGTCGCCCAAGCCTGTGAAGGCCCCGTCGAAGTCCGCCCCCTGCAAGGCGAGTAGTAGATGCCTTAGCCTTTGTCTCCGAGCGGAAGGTGCCTGACCCTTATGCGGTCGTCAGTTATCACCAAGATGGCACCTTGGTCTAGATCCTCGGTGACGTCTTCTAGGTGGCGCAAGATGACAGCGGCCTGCTGTTCAGCGCGGGGCATACTACGAGCTCGAAACAAGATTACTGACGGCAAAGTGGCTCTTAGAACGGCCAGCAGCGCCCCGAAGTCGGTGTCGCCCGAAACCACTATGCGTCCTTCTTCGGCAGCCAGCAAGAGCAGTTCGCGATCCTCCGCACGCTCTAGCCCTAGTTCGGAAGTATGCACTGCATCGTGACCGGAGTCGCGGAGCAACTCCGCTAAGTGGGGTGATCGGTTGTGATCGATCAGGAACTTCACGCCGTGGGTTGCAGCAGAATCTCACGATCAGAGACGGTGTCCGCAGCGAACCGAAGTGCCGCAGCCACGTCTTCGAGCTCGAGAGGGGGCAGTTCGGCAATGACCTCGTCGGGGGTCATTCCATTGGCGATCATGTTGACCACGGTCGCCACCGGAATTCGCATGCCCCTTACACAAGGTACTCCCCCCATTTGATTGGGATTCACGGTAATCCGGTTCACAGTTTCAGCGTACCCCTAAACCGAGTCGCCCCGGTTCTCAGTTTTGGAATCCACCGGCCCAGCTTGTCAGCCGAGGGCTTGGCCGATTTGTCGCAGGACTTCTAGGTGGAGGAAGGGGGCGTCGGGGGCTATGGGGCCGGGGGTGAAGGTGGCGGAGCGGAGGGTTCCGGTGTAGGGGAACGGGCCTTGGCGCTGGTAGAGGTCCCAGGAGACCGGTGAGGCCCGGTCGATGCCGATGTCGATGCCGTGGGCGGGTGCGATCACAGCTAGGGCGACGAGATCGTCGCGCTGGGCCGCTACGTTGCCGTCGACTTCGACGGTGACAGTCCAGCGCCAGCCCTCCGTCGCGGTGACGGCGAGGCGGACGCTTTCAGTGCCGTCGGGCATGGGGCCGGCGTCGACGCGCGTCATCTGGCCGTAGCCGTTGTGCTCGAAGCGGAGCTCGCCGTTTTCCACGTAGAGGATGTAGCCGCCGCCTTGGTCGCCGTGGCTCAACAGCACGCCCTCATCGCCGTCGGCGTGGGCCATGTCGAGGGTCGCCTCGAAGCTGCGCAGGCGGGTGAGCAGGCGGGCGAACGCGCCGTCGAGCGAGCCCGCCTCGCGGTAGACGGTGAGCGGCTGGGCGATCTCGTCCTCGCGGGGCGACCGCTGCAAGAAGATGAACCCGAGGCCCTCGTCCAGCGGGTACACGTTGTTGGCCCAGGCGGCGCGCCCCCAGCCTTCGGCCATCTCCTTGACCCGCTCCGGTTGGTCGGGCGCGAGATCGCGCATCTGAGTCGGGTCGCCGTGCAGGTCGAAGAGCTGCCACTCGTGGTCGCCGAAGGGGGTGCGCGGCTCGTGGTAGGTGAGGAGGTCGAATCCGTCGGAGTAGAAGCCGCGATGGCCCATGATCTGGTAGTACTGCGACTCGTGCTCGACCGGCGCCTCCGGGTCGGCGAGCGACGCCGCGAAGCTCACGCCGTTCATGGGGAGCAAGTTGATCCCGTGGCGCTGGTCGGGCCGCTCGATGCCGACCAGCTCCAAGAGCGTCGGCATCAGATCGGTGCCGTGGGCGTACTGGCGGCGCAGCTGCCCGGCCTTATCGGCGAGGAGTGCGGGCCAGGAGATGATCAGCGGGCTGCGGACTCCGCCGGCAAACGTGGTGCCCTTGTAGAGGCGGAACGGCGTCGACGACGCCATCGCCCAGCCTGTCGGATAGTGGCTCAGCGCCTGCGGGCCGCCGATGAGGTGGCGCCGGGCCCAGTCCTTCTCGAAGCGGGCCGCCTCGCTGGCCTCGTCAGGCTGGCCCCGCATGATCTCGGTGAGCAGGTCTAGATACGACGTGGTGCCCTGGTCGCCCCCCTCCTTGGATGCGCCGTTGTCCGACGCGAACACGATGATCGTGCTGTCGATCTCACCCATCTCCTCCAGCGACTCCAAGAGGCGCCCCAGGTTCTGGTCGAGGTTGTCGACCATCCCCGCGTAGCACTCCATGTAGCGCTGGTAGATCTCCTGGCGCCGCTCGTCGAGCTCGGCCCAGGCTCCCACGTCGGAACCGGCCTCAGAGTTGCGGGGCGGCAACTCGGTGTCGGCGTCGAACAGGCCTAGGGCCTTTTGCCGCTCGAAGCGCTCCTCGCGCACCGCGTCCCAGCCCGCCTCGTAGCGCCCCCGGTACTTGGCCATGTCAGCCGCCGGGGCCTGAAGCGGGGCGTGCGGGGCCGAGTGGGAGAAGTACAAGAAGAACGGCTGGGTGGGGTCGGCCGACTTCGTCTCGCGGATCATCTCGATGGCGTGGTCGGTGAGGTCGTCGGCGTAGAAGTAGTCGTCGGGGAACCGGTCCACGTGGCGCACGTGGTTGTCGACGTAGATCTCGTCGGGCTGAAACGAACTGAGCACGTTCGACATGCTGCCGTACCAGCGGTCGAACCCCCGCTGGAGCGGCCACCCGTGTCGGGGGCCGATGGCCGAATGGTCGGTCTCTTTCACCAGGTGCCACTTGCCCACCATCAGCGTCGTGTAGTGGCGGTCTCTCAATACCTCCGCGATGGTCATCACCTCGGCGGAGAGCTCCATGGAGTAGCCCGGAAATCCGGGGTCGTTGAGCACGAACCCAACACCGGCGGCATGCGCATTCACCCCGGTGAGCAGCGACGCCCTGCTCGGCGAGCAGACCGGGTTGACGTGGAAGTTCGTGTAGCGCAGGCCGCTGTCGGCCAGGCGGTCGATGTTGGGCGTGTCGATCTCGCCCCCAAAGCACCCCGGATCAGACCACCCCATATCGTCTGCCAGCACGAAAACGATGTTGGGCGACCCCGCTGGTGCCCGGTTCGCCGTGGGCCACCACGGCGTGGAGTGCGCGAACGTCGTCGCAATCTCGCCCTCGAACGGAGGAGTCGGACCCTGAGTCATGCAAGCAACATAGTTGCGCGCCTCACCCTTGGGCTCGCTGCTGATGCCGGCGGCTCCGGCGATGCCAAGGCCTCCCAAGCCCCATCGCTTGTGACAACAACCGACGAGGTGGAGGGTTCCGGTTGCGGTGTATGGGTAGCCTCGTCAGCATGGTCGTGACCCCCGATGAGCAAAGACGCGTTCTGTGACCATCGCTGAATCCGAGTTGGCGGCGGCTCGAAGTGCTTGGGGGGTCGGCCTGGTCTCGATTGCTCAGGCCTATGAAGCAGACGGGATCGACGGTGCCCGTGGGGTGGCCGCTCGCGTTCTGGATGACATCTATGGGTACGACATGGGGCCGGTGCTGTTCAAGCCGACCATGGCCAGTGGCGAGCAGACGTTCCGGCCCACCAAACGGGGAGCGCTGTCCTACTTTGTGGGCCACGACCCGGAGTTTCCTCTCGACAGCGGGTTCGGGCTCAAGGGCTGGCGAGACGTCAAGTCAGAAACCGCGGCAAGCTTCGTCGAGGGCCACGTAGCCATGTGGATGGGGTGGGTAACGATGGCCGACAAGGACGGTCAAGTCACCAAGGTCGACAAGAGCTTCGGCTACAAGAAGGATGCCGACGGCGTGCTGCGCATCGTGCTCCATCACTCGTCGCTGCCCTACCAGCCGTGAGGCCGAGACCCCGCGATTCAGACGGTCGCTGAGTTACCGGCCGGTTGGAAGACGAAGCCCTTGTAGCCGTTGGCGGCGATTTCTTCGCAGATCTCGCGGTAGGTGTGGGTGCCGCCGAGGTAGAAGGTGACCCCTCGGGGCTTGCCCTCGATGTTGGCGCCGGTCCACCAGGAGTCGGTCTTGCCGACGATGGTCTGGGCCGCGATCTCGTGGACTTGCCGGGTCCATTCGGCCTCGGCCTCGGGATCGGAGTCGATGCGGTCGAGATTGTTTTCGAGCATGTGGGCCAGGCAGTCGGTGATCCAGTCGACGTGCTGTTCGATGGAGAAGATCACGTTGCTGAACACCGCGGGGCTGCCCGGACCCGTGATCATGAACAGGTTGGGAAATCCCGACGCCACCAGGCCGAGATAGGTGCCAGCCCCATCAGACCATTTGGCCCGGAGCGGCAATCCGCCGACTCCCTGGATGTCCATGGCCAAAAGGGCACCGGTCATGCCGTCGAATCCAGTGGCATAGACGATCAGGTCGAGGTCGTAGGAGTCCTCGGTGGTCCGCAAACCCCGAGGTGTGATCTCCTCAATTGGGGCGGCTGCCACATCCACCAGGGTCACGTTGGGACGGTTGTAAGTCTCGAAGTAGTCGATTTCCACGATCAGCCGCCGGGCGCCGAGGGGGTGGTCGATGGCCAGGAGGCTCTCGGCCACCGCCGAGTCTTCGACTTTCTCCCTGATCTTGTCCTGAACGAACTCCGACGTGAGCTGGTTCGAATCGGCGTTGGTCATCACGTCGTCGAAGGTTCGGGCGAAGCCCGGCCCCCCGAGCGCCCACGAGTCCTCCAGGATCCTCGTCCGGGTGGCCTCGTCCACCTCCAGGGCCGACGAGACCTCGGGAGGCCGGCGCCCCATCCCCACCGGACTCGCCTTCTTGAGCTCCCACCGCTCGCGATAGTTGTGCTTCAGCTCCTCAAGCGCGTCGTCGTCGATTGGCCGATTGCGGGCCGGGATGGCGAACTGCGGGGTGCGCTGGAACACGAACAGGTGCTCGGCCTGTTTGGCCAGCTGCGGGATCGCCTGCACGCCAGTGGAACCGGTGCCGATCACCCCGACCCGCATGCCGGTCACGTTGATGCCGCCCTTCGGCCAGCGGGCAGTGTGGATCTGCTGGCCCTCGAACGTCTCGGCCCCCTCGAACCGGGGCGTGTTCACCTCCGACAAGCAGCCCGCGGCCGACACCACAAACCGGGCCGACACCGTGACGTCACTGGACGTGCGGATGATCCAGCGGTTCCGGTCGTCGTCGAAGCGGGCCTGATCCACCCGGGTGTCGAACTCGATGTCCCGGCGCAGGTCGAAGCGGTCGGCGACGTGGTTGAAGTAGCGCTCTAGCTCCGGCTGGGTGGGAAACCGCTCGGTCCACTCCCACTCCTGCTCAAGTTCTTCGGAGAACGTATAGCAGTAGTCCCAGCTCTCCACATCGCACCGGGCACCGGGGTACCGGTTCCAGAACCAGGTTCCGCCGACCCCGTCGCCTTTCTCGAAGACCCTGGCCGACAAGCCGAGCCCACGCATCCGATGGAGGGCGTACAGCCCCGCGGCACCGGCGCCGATGATGACGACGTCGAATTCCTGCGGGGTCGTTGGATCTTCGATAAGGCAAGCATCGCGGATCACTCTCTCCCTGCGGAAGTAGTAGCCGGGTTATGGGTGACGCACTTGAACCGAGACCCCCGTCAGGGGTGGCGGGAGTAGGCTGAGAGCGTTGTCAATCGGGAAGGGGGCGGATATGAGCGACGAAGAAGACGTCGGAATGCTGGGCTCACTCGAGATCCCCTCCACCAATCGGCTCCTCGTCAGACTCAGCGGGCTGGTCATGGCGATTTCCACGCTGTTCAGCTGGTTGGTGGGAGGGCCGGACAGCTTCCCCAACATTGCCGGTGTCGGGCAGTCAACGTTTGGCGTCGGCCTCGCGGTATTTCTTGTGGGGTTGCTGCTCTTGCTGAAGCGGATGTCCGTTGGGGTCACCCTGGGTGCAGCCTTGGGTGCACTTGGAATCACACTGATCTTTGTCTCGCTCATGAGGCCGAACGACATAGAGTTCGGAGTTGGGGTTTGGATCGGGATGGGTGCGTCAGCCGCCGCCGTGTTGGGGGCGCTAATGCTGGCATTCGAATCAGACGACGAACCCATTTTGGAGGCTCAGCCCATGCCGCTTGCGCTGGGAGCGGCCCTCGCCGTCGTGGCCTCGTTCTGGCTTGACTGGTCCAGCTTTGCCTATTTCAGCCCCCACATCGGCTTTACTGATTCTGGTCCCCGCAACGGGCTGGAAGAAGACCTGCTCTTCGGCTATCCGATTCTCATTGCGGGCGTGATTGCCTTGGTGGTCGCAGTTGAATTGATGACGAATCCACCCCAGATTCAAGAGCGAAGACATCAGATCCTCCTTCTGGTGGCGCGGGTAGCAGGCGTCATTGCCATTGTGACTGCTGGCTCGAATGTGTTGGCCATGTCGGTGCTGGGTTTCACCGCTGTATTCAGTTCCGGTCCGCTGGTGGCCCTGGCCGGAGGGGTCATTGTGACCCGCTCGATACGACACACCTGATCGCGCCAATCCAGTGGCAACCAGGGCCAAGGCGCCGGGTACACTGGCTGCTGCCCGCGCTTGTAGCTCAGTTGGATTAGAGCGTCTGACTACGGATCAGAAGGCCGGGGGTTCGAGTCCCTCCAAGCGCGCCACGCAGACCGAAGCAGCAGCCGGCCTCAAATGCTTTGCCTCGCAAATGCCGCATGCCCCGAATCGGGGGCCGGTCACAGTCGGGGCTCGGCCACCATGGTGAGGTCGGCGGCGCCGCTGTCGGGCACTCTCGGCTGGCGCCAGACCTCCACCGGCAGCGATGCCTCGCACAGTGAGAACAGCAAGAACATCAGGTTTCGCACCTCGTCGGGCAGATCGGCCAGGTCATGGCGGTCGCAGTAGGAGAGGATCTCTTCGAATCGCGGAGTGATGGCGTCATAGAGGGCCTGCATCTCATCGACCGTCGACGCCAAGCGTTTTTCGTACCGCTCCCGCCACGTTTCGAGGGCCCAGTCTTCGAACTGGGCCAAGTCTGCGAACTCCTCGGGCAGAGCCAAGGGGGCGCTCATGCGGACACCTCCGCCGGCATCCAGGGATAGGAGTCGGGACGCCGACCGGCCGCCACCTGCTCTCGCGCCGCGGCGTGATGGTGGCGGCACAGCACCTCTTGATCGTTCAGAACGAATGTGTCCACCACGCCGGTCTCGATCATCGACTGGGTGGCTTCGAGCGTGTTCGCGTCCTGGAGGGCGAACTCCTTGAACACCGAGAAGGCGTATTCCTGTGCCACCCGCTGCGAGGAGGTCTCGGGCGGCACGAAGTACAGCGAGGACTCAAAGGTGTGCGAGCTCGGGCTGTCGGGCCAGTACGAGTAGGTGAGGTACCAGCCCGTCTCCCAAATCAGGATCATGAAGTTGGGCCACAGCAGGAACGAGTCGATGCCCCAGGCTCGGTGCCCCGACGGATTGACCAGGGGCGGCAGGTTCTCGTTGTTGTTGACAACGGCCGGTTTGTCCCACGGTCCGAACAGCCCGCTGCGGAGGAAGTTCTCCATCGGCTTGACCATGCGCGGGTCGGCCGGCGGTGACATGCCGCCCCACGACGACACCATGGAGTGGGGGCTGAACAGCTCGTAGTGGAGCCCTTCGAACCCGACAGCGGCGAGTTTCTGGCCCTCCTCGGAAGTCGACTGCTGCTGGTGGAGGACTGGGGCGTGGTAGAACTCGACGAACGCGTCGATGAACAGCTTCCAGTTGCTGTTGATCTTCGAAGTCACGCTGTAGCGCTGGGTCATCTCACCGTAGGGGTAGCCGGCCAGGCCGGTCGCCAGGTCGCCCAGCGCCTCGGTCAGGGTTTGGGACGGCTGGGGGTCGAGGTTCACGAAGATGAACCCCTCCCACACGTCGCACGCCACGCTCACCAGGCCGAGGGTCTCCTTGTCGAGGTCGAAGAACTCCTCCTCCTGCTGCACAAACACCAGTGATCCGTCGAGGGCGTAGCGCCAGGCGTGGTACTTGCACGAGAACTGGCGGCAGTAGCCCGAGGTCTCCTGCCCCGGATAGTCGTGCCAGACGAGCTTGTTGCCGCGGTGACGGCAGATGTTGTGGAACGCCCGGACGATTTCGCCCTGATCCTTGACGATGACGAGGCTGCGGTTGGCCCAGGCGAACTCTTTGGTGAAATAGCTGCCGACTCGAGAGAGCTGCTCGACACGTCCTACGCACAGCCATTCCTTGGTGAAGATGCTGTCTATCTCTTGTTGCCAGATGTCGGGATCGAACGAGTCGCGATACGAGATCGGCCCGGTGCCCAGCCCCGGATAGTGCTGGGTCCAACTGCCTTCCGCTGGTTTCGGGAAATGAGCCATGGGGTCTCCTCTTGCCGTTACGGCTGCTTGTGGACGCGTCCGTCTTTCATCACGAAAGCCATGCGCCGGGTAACGGAGATGTCTTCGAGCGGGTTGCCGGGCACGCCGACGATGTCGGCCAGCATCTCCGGGGCGAGTCGCCCAAGATCGGGCCGGTCGATGAGCTGGGCCGCCACCGTTGTCGCCGCTCGAATGGCCCCGAGGGGGGTCATGCCCCGCTTCACCAGCACTTCGAGCTCCTCCGCGTTGCGACCGTGGAAGATCGCAGGGGCGTCGGTGCCGCATGCGATCTTCACCCCGGCCTCGATGGCGGCGGTAATCGAGGCCTTGGCCTTGGGGAACACCTCACCCGCCTTGGCTTGGAGAGCCGGCGGCTGGTTCGAGACGTCCCAGTTCTCGGCGAGCGCCGTGGTCGACACCAAGAACGTGTCGGTCTCCAGCAGGCGCTCGATGGTGGGGGCGGTGATCATGAAGCCGTGTTCAATGCAATCGATGCCGGCATCGAGGGCGGCGTTGACCGCGGTGTCGCCGTGAGCGTGAGCGGCCACCTTCAGGCCTCGCCTGTGGGCCTCGTCGGCGATGGCCGCGAACTCCTCGGCCGAGTACTGCTGGGCCCCTGACGGGCCGGTGGGGGTCATTACCCCGCCCGATGCACAGCACTTGATGAGCTGGGCGCCGTGGCGAATCTGGTAGCGCACCGCTTTGCGCACCTCGTCGACCCCGTCGGCCACCCCCTCCTCGACGGTGAGCGGCATGATGCCCGGCGCCAGCCCCGACTGGGCGCTCGGATCGAGATGGCCTCCAGTGGGGACGATGGCGTGTCCGGCGGGTACCACACGCGGACCCTCGATCCAACCGGCGTCGATGGCCTCGCTGAGCGCCACATCGAGCAGATAGCCCCCCGTTTTCACGAACAGCCCGAGGTTGCGCACCGTGGTGAACCCGGCCCGCAGCGTTCGCCGGGCGTTTGCTGCGGCCCGCAGCGTCATCTTCACCGGGTCGACTCGAACGGGGTCGCTCAGCCCCGCGCCGGGACCCCCGATTACGAGGTCCACCTCCATGTCCATCAGCCCGGGCATCAGGGTGATCTCGGGGAGGTCGATCACCTCGTGGGCATCGGCATCGACGTCTCCGATCCCGGCGATGCGGTTGCCCTCGACACGGATGGCGGCGCCCGCGAGCACCTCGCCGCTGTCAACATCGAGGACTCCGGCGGGGCGGAGCACCGTGACGGTGGGGTCGGCCATGGTTCGTCCTTTCAGCTCGCGATGCCGGCTTCAATGGCGGCGCGAGCGCGCTTGCGGAACTGCTCGATCTTCTGATCGGGGGCGATCTGTCGATTGCTCCGCGGCTTGATGGAGATGTCGTGATCAGACACCGATGCCCGCAGCGCACCCACCGTGGCGCTGGCCCGGTCGATGTGGGAGAACGGGTCGAAGTTGTACCAGCGCATCGCGGTCTCATGGGTCATCGCCGTGATGTCGTCGTCTCCCACGTCGCAGCGCACGAACTGCTCCATCAGATGTTCGGGGGCGGTGGGCCAGGTGGAGTCGCTGTGGGGGTAGTCGCATTCCCACGCCATGTTCTCCACGCCGATGCGGTGGCGCAGCTCGATGCCGAGGTCGTCGACGATAAAGCACGTGAGGAAGTTCCGTCGGAACACCTCGCTCGGCAACAGGCCGTCGAAGTCTTGGAGCGTCCACGGGCTGTGCAGTTCGTACACGCGGTCGATGCGCTCGAGGAAGTACGGAATCCACCCGGTGCCCCCCTCGGACAGGGCCACCTTGATGCCGGGGTACTCCTTGGTCACCCGCGACCAGATGAGATCGGCCGCCGCCGACTGGATGTTCATCGGTTGCAGGGTCATCATCACGTCGGCGGGGGAGTCGAGGGCGGGGATCGACAGCCGGCCCGAGGAGCCGAGGTGGATCGACAACACGGTGTCGGTGTCGCACAGCGCCCGCCACAGCGGATCCCAGAACTCGCTGTGGAAGCTCGGGTAGCCGAGGGCGGCGGGGTTCTCGGTGAACGTGAGCGAGTGGCATCCCTTTGCGGCCACCCGCCGCACCTCTTCGGCGCACAGTTCGGCGCTCCATATCATCGGCAGCGCCATGGGAATGAAGCGGCCCGGATGGCTCGCGCACCACTCGTCAATGTGCCAGTCGTTGTAGGCCCGCACGAGCGCCAAAGAGAAGTCCTCGTCGTCGGTGGCAAACAGCCGGGCGGCGAAACCGGGAAACGACGGGAAGTTCATCGAGGCCAGCACCCCGCCCGCGCTCATGTCCTTCACCCGCTCTTTGACGTCGTAGCAACCCGGGCGGATCTCATCGAGCCCCTGGGGCTCGAGGCCGAACTCCTCCTTGGGCCGCCCGGCGATGGCGTTCAGTGCCGAGTTCTCGACACGCCGTCCCCCGAACTCCCACACGTCGGTGCCCTCGTCGGTGCGCACCAGTTGCGGGGCCTGCTTCAAGTAATCGGGAGCAATGTGGCCCACGAACAGGTCGGGCGGCTCGATGATGTGGTCGTCGACGCTGACCAGAATGAGGTCTTCGGTTCGGGTGGTCGGCATGGAAGCGCTCCTCGGTCAGCAGTCCTCGTACTCTACGTTCGGGCCCAAATCACGTCACTGCGCTCTGGATCTTGAGGTCGATGATCGCCTCGTCGTCAAGGCCCAAGACGTCGCGGAGGATCTCGTCGCCGTGCTCGTTGAAGCCGGGGGCACGACGGGGCGACGGTGCGGCCCCGTCGTAGTGCACCGGCGGGGAAACCAGTCGGTAGGGCGCCCCGGCGACGTCGGTGTAGGCCTGCACGTACTCGTTGGCCACCGCCTGTGGGTCGTCGGCCACCTGAAGGGCGTCCTGCACCGGGGCCCATTGCCCGGCGAAGTCGCCGAGCACCTCGATCCACTCCTCGTAGGTCTGGGTGGCGAAGATCTCCGCCAGGATCTCGGCCGCAGCCGGCGCGTTGGCGGTGATCGACGCGGTGTCGGCGAACCTCTCGTCGGCGGCCAGATCCGGCCGGCTGAGCACTCGGCACATCTCCGGCCAGTACTTTGCCGCTTGCAGGCAAGTGAGCGCGATGGCCCGGCCGTCGCTGGTGAGGTAGTAGCCGGTGAGCGGGTTGCGAATGGCGGTGCCCGGCGGGCGGCCTCGCCAGGCGGCGCCGGACTGGAGCGACAGGGCGATGGCGGCGGCCATCGACCACATGCCGACGCCGAGCAGCGAGACATCCACCACTGTGGCCTCTCCGGTGCGCTCGCGGTGGAACAGTGCCCCCATGATGCCGCCGGCGATGGTCATCCCGCCGATGGAGTCGCCGAACGCGGGCGCCGGGGGCGGGGGCACCTCCTCGCTGCCGACGGGCATCTGGCCGGCGGCGATGCCGGCCCGGGCCCAATAGGCCAGCGAGTCGTATGAGCCCTTGCCCGCTTCGGGGCCGCGCGCTCCCTGCCCGCTGCCGCGCACGTAGATGATGTGGGGATTGCGGCCCCTGATCTCGTCGACGTCGATCCGCAGCTTGGCCCGAACGTCGGGCAGCTTGTTGGTGAGGAACACATCGCTCACCGCGGCCAGGCGGTACAGCACGTCGAGCCCGGCTTCGGTGGTTAGGTCGATCCCGATGCTCTTCTTCCCCCGATTCGAGTGCTCGAGCAGCACGTGGGCCCCATCGCCGATGGAGACGGTGCCGCTCGAGGCCAGACCTCGCATGGCGTCGCCGCGTTCGTGGTGCTCCACCTTGATTACCTCCGCACCCCACTCGGCGAGAAGGGCCGATGCGGCGGGGACGAAGGTGTGTTCAGCCACCTCGAGGATCCGGACGCCGTGCATCGGTAGGGTCATCGCCTGCTCCTCGGTATTGCCGCTGCGTCGGTACTCTTGGTGGGTGGAAATCTAGTTTCCGTTGTCTGATAATGCCACTATTCGCCGGGGCGAAACCGGGTCGACGAACCCTGCTTGACGATCGGGAAAACGAGCTTTACCACCTGCGGTAGCCGCATTTTCGGGGACTGGAGTACCCTGGGCGGCTATGGCGGGAGCATCGAATGCGCTGACAGAAGCCGCGAGCGGCGAATCGGCGTGGCGAAGCCGGGTGATCGAACGCTCCACCCGGGTGGCGCGGGAGCGAGCATCGGAACGAGCACAGCATTTCCTCGATGCCGCCCGGGCCGTGATGAACGAGAAGGGCTCCACCGAGTTCACGGTGCAGGAGGTGGTGGACCGAGCGCCTCATTCCCTGCGGAGCTTCTACCAGTACTTCGATGGCAAGTACGAGCTCCTTTTGACGCTGTTCGAAGAAGAAATGGGCCTGGCCGTCGACGGCCTCATCGCCGCATCGTCTGAGGGGGAGCCGCTGGATCGCCTGGAGCGAGTTATTCGCGACCTGTACGACCTGTGCGCCCCCAGCCGGGTGTCCAGGCAGCCGCTGTTCTCGGAATTCGCCTTCCGCCTCCTCGTCGACCATCCCGAGGAAGTGGCGGCGGCTTTCGCTCCGCTGATCAATTACATCAGCGAGGTGGTTGGGGCCGCCGCCGATGCGGGGCTGTTGCGCCCGGGCCGCCCTCGTCGGATGGCCGCGCTCCTGGTGCAAACGGCAACGTTCACCGCTGGTCGCAACGTCGGCGCCCGTCAACCCATCACGGGCGACGAAGTCTGGGAGTTCTGCCTCCGCGCCATCGTCCCCGACCACGTTGCAAACCAGCGCCTTTAGCGCGCTCAGACGATGACGCGGCCTCCGTTGACGCCGAACAACTGCCCCGTAACGTAATCAGCCTCGTCGCGCACCAAATGGGCCACTGCGGCGGCGATGTCCTCCGGCCTGCCCACTCGCCGGACGGGGGTGGTGGGGATGTGCTGGTCGATCCCAGTTCCGAGGTTGCCGCTCTCGGCCGCGGCGTGCAGCGAGGGGGTTTCGATGAAGCTGGGCGAGACGGTGTTGACCGTTATGCCCTTGCGGCCGAGCTCTTTGGCCAGTGAGCGCGTGAGCGAGATCAGCCCGCCCTTCGACGCGGAGTAATGGGTTTGGCGGGCATTGCCGGTTTGCGCGCTCGACGACGAGATGTTCACGATGCGACCCCATTGCGCCTCGGTCATGTCGGGCACCACTGCTTGGCAGCATTGGAAAGGCCCGCGGAGGTTGACGGCCATCACCTGGTCGAACGCGTCGCCATCGATGTCGAGGAACTTCTCAAATGGGCTGATTCCCGCGTTGTTAATGAGAATCGCAATGGGGCCGAACGCGGCCCGCACCTCGTTCATTCCCTCCTCAATTGAGGCCGAGTCGCTCACGTCCATTGCGACGGCAACGGCGGAACCTCCGGTCTCGACAATGGCCGAGGCCACCGAGGCGGCGGTATCGGGGTTCACATCGGTCACCCCCATGTGGGCGCCTTCGGCGGCCAGGCGGTGAGCGATAGCGGTACCCAGGCCGGAGCCGGCACCGGTGACCACAGCGGTGCGAGGTCGGTCCCAGGCCGGCAGGGTCACGCATCGCCTCCCGGGGTCGGGCGCGCGGGGTCGTGGGGCCGCCCGGAGTCGCGGGCGCCGCTGCGGCGAAGGAAGGTCATGGACCGCGAGGCCAGCCGCCAACCGGCATCGGTCCGTCGGTACTGGTCGGTGTACCAGCCGATGCGGAGGTGGTGGTCTTCTTGGGCGACGAAACAAAGGGGTTGGGTGCCGGTGGCCTCGTCGCCATCAAGATCGATGGCCGGTGCTCCGCAGAGGAACAGCCCGTCGGGGGCCGCTTCAACGAGGGCGGGGAAGTCGCTGAGCGTGTACGACTCGCCGAAGGCGCTGTAGGTGCCGTCGGCGGTGAACACTGCCATCACCTCATCGATGCTGGTGCGGGTCATCGCCGACGCATAGCGGGCCAGAAGCTGCTCGATCTCGACGATGTCGCAGAGGTCGCGCTCGGACAGGCCTGCTGATTCCATGCTCTCCCTCACTATTGGCCCTCCGCTGCTGGCCCCGGTGTCATTCACGCCAGAAACGTGATCCTTGGAGGCATGCTACTGAACCCGGATTGCCCTTGTCGGGCAGCGGATTTCAGCCTCCCGCACCGCGGCATTGTGCTCAACGGGCACTTCTTCCACCACGGCCCGGGCGTAGCCGGCCTCTTCCAGCACGAACACCTCGCCGCAGAGCATCACGCACACCCCGTGGCCGCCGCACACGTCGTCGTCCACCGACACCCTCATTGGGCCGCCGCACACGTCGTCGTCCACCGACACCCTCATAGGGAATCGGCGCCTGCCGGGGCGAACTCGAGGCCCAGGAAGGCCAGGCCCCTCAGTATGTGGGTGGGCACGTAGACAAAGCGCCGCTCGTCGGGTGGGCCGTGGACATCCTCGGAGATGGCGATGTCGGCCATTCGGTCGAGGATGCGGTTGAGGCTCACCCGGGCCTCGGCCCGGGCCAGAGGGGCGCCGGGGCAGGTGTGGATGCCCCGGCCGAAGGCCAGGTGCGAGCGGGCGTTGTCGCGCTCGATGTCGAGAGTGTGCGGGTTTGGGAACTGCTCGGGGTCGCGGTTGGCCGCCCCGTTGAGCAGCATGACCGTGGTGCCCGCGGCCAGATCCACTCCGCCGACGGTCACCGGACGCTGGGCCAGGCGGAAGTCGCCCTTGATGGGGCTCTCCACGCGCAGCGCCTCCTCCACGAAGTTGTCGATCAGCGAGCGGTCGTTGCGGATTCGCTTCTGGAGCTCGGGATCCTCGGCCAAGAAGAACAGCATGGTGCTGAGCAGCCGCACGGTGGTCTCGGTGCCGGCGGCAAACAGGTTGGCGGCGATGCGCACCGCGTCGAGCACCTCGGGGGTGGAGCCGTCTGGGAAGGTGGCGGTGGCCAGCCCGGTGAGCACGTCGTCGCGGGGGTTGGCCCGGCGGTCCTCGATGTAGGCGCTGAACTGGCTGTAGAGGAACTCGAGGGGGTTGTGGGCCATGGCGTGCTCGTCGGTGGAGCCGATTCCGTGGTCGTCGGGCCGGTGCAGGAGTTGCTGGGTGAAGTTGGCCCGGTCGTCGTCGGGCACCCCCAGCAGGTCGGCCACCACCAGCAGGGCGAACGGC
>JAJEDQ010000147.1 GCA_022821445.1 Acidimicrobiia bacterium
TCATAGGGGTTGATGGAGTGCTCGGCCCCCTGGGCTTGGTCGAAGGCGTCAAACGGGTCGTACCCTTCGTCACCGGGTTCGGGGGCTCGGGCGGCCGCTAGAATTTCACCCGGTGTCATCTCGAACTTCATGTCAAGCCGCTGCTATACCAAGTCTCGAACTTCATAGACAGCCACTTTAAGTCCAACCCAGAGAGTGCGGTAGTCACATGGCCATTGATTTTTCTGTAGAGCCCGAATTCCAAGAGAAGCTCGACTGGATGGACACCTTCGTCACCGCCGAGATCGAGCCCATCGACCTCTACTTCCGAGGCGAGGTCAACCCCTTCGACCGCACCAACGAGACGGCCAACGCCCTCATCCGCCCGCTCCAGAAGCAGGTGCAGGACAACGGCCTGTGGGCCTGCCACATGGGCCCCCATCTCGGCGGCCTCGGCTACGGCCAGGTGAAGCTGGCCCTGATGAACGAGATCCTGGGCCGGGCGCTGTGGGCCCAGGTGGTGTTCGGCTGCCAGGCCCCCGATTCCGGCAACGCCGAGATCATCGCCCACTACGGCACCGACGAGCAGAAGGAGCTCTACCTCCAGCCCCTGCTCGACGCCAAGATCTCCTCCACCTACGCCATGACCGAGCCCCAGGGCGGCTCCGACCCCAACTACTTCACCTGCCGGGCCCACCGCGACGGCGACGAGTGGGTGATCAACGGCGAGAAGTGGTTCGCCTCCAACTTCAAATACGCCAAGTTCATGATCGTGATGCTCATCACCAACCCCGACGTGTCGGTGTACCGGGGCTCGTCGATGATGCTGGTGCCCACCGACACCCCCGGCATCGAGGTGGTGGCCAACGTGGGCCTCGGCACCGAGGACCTCGAAGACGGCGACCACGCCTATCTCCGGTTCAACGACGTGCGGGTGCCCGCCGAGAACCTGCTGGGCGACGAGGGGTCGGGCTTCAAGATCGCCCAGACCCGCCTCGGCGGCGGCCGGGTCCACCACGGGATGCGCTCGGTGGGCGTGGCCCAGCGGGCCCTCGACATGATGTGCGAGCGGGTGCTCTCCCGGGAGACCAAGGGCTCGCTCATCGGCGAGAAGCAGTCCATCCAGCACTGGATCGCCGACTCATGGATCCAGATCCAGCAGTTCCGCCTCCAGGTGATCCACACCGCCTGGCTGATCGACAACGAGGGCGACTACGCCAAGGTCCGCCAGCACATTGCCGGTGTCAAGGTGGCCACCCCCAAGGTGCTGATCGACGTGGTGTACCGGGCCATGCACGCCCACGGCTCCCTCGGCGTGTCCAACCTCATGCCCCTCACCTCCATGTGGATGAGCGGCCCGGTTATGGGCATCGCCGACGGCCCCACCGAGGTGCACAAAGACACCATCGCCAAGCAGATCCTCAAGAGCTACAAGCCCTCCGACGGCCTCTTCCCCTCCATGCACCTCCCCACCCGCATAGCCAACGCCCGCCAATACATCGAATCCCGCATAGAGCACGAAATCGCAAATCTCTAGCGACACAGGGTGATACGCTGCCCGATTGAAACCGGGGTGGGTGGCAGAGCGGACGGATGCTATTCCCCAAAAGCGCTGGGGATCCCAGCGTAGGCAGGCTGGGGGGTGGCCCGGCTCAGGGTGCCCGCCGCCCGGACTCCATGGAGGACGGCGGGCTGGGCCGGGACAGGACCCGCCAGCCTGCCGGGGGATGGTAACGGCTTATCTCCGAGTAGGCACCCGCCCGAAGATGTAGGCCAACCCTACGATTCCCAACCCGATCACCACGCCCCGCCACGTCCACGAGCCAATCGCCAAGCCTGTGCTCAACCCCACCGCGACCACGATCATCGTTCCGGCGATGACCTTCGCCCGCCAAGGCATCCCTAATCCCGATCGGTAGTCGGCCACCAGCTTGCCCACGCCAGGCAGCCCTAGCACCCACCTCTCCATTCGCTCGCTCGACCGGCTGAACGCCGCGGCAGCCATGATGAAGAACACCGTCGACGGCAGCCCGGGAACGATCACCCCGATTGCTCCTACCGCCACACACACCAGCCCGCCAACAACCCACAGACCCCGCACCAGCGGGTTTTGGGCCACTTTGGAGTGGCTCAGAGCAGCGGGATCGCCGGGCTCAGCCGACGAGTTCGGCGATGTCACGCACAGTCAGGTAGCACAGCAGCCCGATCACCAGAACGTTTACCGTGCTCACCGGCCACTTCAACCGGTGGTCGGCCCGCCAGAACCGCCGGATGCTCAGCCCGTTGAACACAATGGCCACCAGTCCGATGGGCACGCTTATGGCGGGCCCCACCGAGTCGGCCAACCCCAGCACCGGCAGCAGAAACGGGAACACCAAGTAGGTCAGCAGGCACCGGGTTCCCGACACCACCATCGACTGGCTGAACCGGCGCTCGGCCGTATTCGGGGCCTGAACTTCGGCCGGAGCGGTGTCAACGGTCATTCACCCTCAGTCTCCCACCCCTTGTCGGTGCCCGTCTCACCGAGCCCGAGGATTCATCTAGCATCTCCGCTGATGCGCATCCGAGTGGACACCGAGCTCTGCCAGGGCCATGGGCGCTGCTACATGCTGGCCCCCGACCTGTTCGATGCCGACGACGACGGCTACGCCCAGCCCACCGACGAGCGGGCCGTGCCCGCTGAGTTGGCCGACCAGGCCCGCCGCTCATCCATGAACTGCCCCGAAGACGCCATCATCCTGACCGAGGAGACCTGATGACCGACGCCGACACCAAGAAGTACTCGCTGGAACCCCCCGAGGTGGCCCGCAACCCCCACGGCACCTACCGGGAGCTGCGCGACAACGCCCCGGTCGCCGAACTGGGTGGGCGAAGCCAATCCGGAGCCATCACCCTGAGCCGCCACGAAGACGTGATGCGGGCCTTCCAGACCCCCGAGGTGTTCTCCTCCGACCCCGACGCCGTCGAAATCGGCAACACCCGCCCCCTGGTGCCCCTCCAGATCGACCCGCCCCACCACCGCAAGCACCGCAAGGCTCTCGACCCGCTGTTCGCCCCCAAGCAGATGGCCAAGCACGAGCCCCGGGTGCGGGAGCTGATCCGCGAGCTCATAAACAAAGTGGCCGATCAGGGCCACTGCAATTTCCACAACGACATCGCCGAGCCCATGCCCTCCACCATCTTCTTGGAGCTGTTGGGCCTGCCGGTCAGCCGGGTGGATGAGTTCTTGGCCCTCAAAGACGGCATCATCCGCCCGCCGGCCCGTTCCATGGAAGAGCGCCGGGAGAAGGTGAGGGCCACCGGCCAGAAGATCTACGCCGCCCTCGAAGAGGTGGTGGACGCCCGCATGGCCGAGCGCCAAGACGACTTCCTGTCCACCATCCTCGACGCCGAGGTCGACGGCCAGCCCCTCAGCCGCGACGACGTGGTGGACATCGGCTACCTGTTCTTCTTGGCCGGGCTCGACACCGTGTCGGCCTCGCTGGAGTGCATGGTGGCGTTTCTGGCCCAGAATCCCGACCACCGCCAGCGCCTAGTGGACGAGCCGGAGATGATCCCCCACGCGGTGGAGGAGATGCTGCGCTACGAGAGCCCGGTGGCCAGCTCAGCCCGCATCACCGCGGTCGACACCGAGGTCAACGGCTGCCCCATCTCGGCTGGTACCCGTATCCACCTGTTGATCGGCTCGGCCAACACCGACGAGCGGTCTTGGCCCGATCCCGACGATGTGGACTTCGACCGGGAGTCCAAAAAGCACATCGCCTTCGGCGCCGGCGTCCACCGCTGCCTGGGCTCGCACCTCGCTCGCATGGAGCTGCGGGTGGCCCTCGAGGAGTGGCACGCCCGGGTGCCGCACTACCGCCTGGCCGACGGCATCGAGCTGGAGTTCAGCCAGGGCATCCGCCAGATCGACAACCTGGAGCTGGTGTGGTGAACAAGGACGCCCTCAACTTAGAGCTGGTCTGGTGAGCGACAACCCCGCCCCGCCCAGCCGCCCTCTCGAGGGCATCCGGGTGGTCGAGGTGGCTAGCTGGATGTTCATCCCCTCCGGCGGGTCGGTGCTGGTCGACTGGGGTGCCGACGTGATCAAGGTGGAGCACCCGGTGACCGGCGACCCCCAGCGGGGCCTCATCACCTCCGGCCTCGTGCCCGGCGGCGCCGGCGGCGTCAACTTCATGATCGAGCAGCCCAACCGGGGCAAGCGCTCCATCGGCCTGAACCTGGCCCATCCCGACGGCCGGGAGATGCTGCTCAAGCTGGTGGAGACCGCCGATGTGTTCCTCACCAACTACATGCCCCCGGTGCGCCGCAAGCTCCGCATCGACACCGAGGATCTCCGCGAGCGCAACCCCCAGATCATCATCGCCCGGGGATCGGGCCAGGGCCCCCACGGCCCCGACGCCGAGAAGGGCGGCTACGACGGCGCCTCGTTCTGGGCCCGGGGCGGCATGGGCGCCACCCTGCCCGCCCGCCCCGACGGCTGGCCCATGAGCCAGCCCGCCCCCGCCTTCGGCGACGTCATGGGCGGCATGGCCACCGCCGGGGCCATCGCGGCGGCCCTCTACCAGCGGTCTGCCACCGGCGAGCCGTCGGTGATCGACGTGTCGCTGTTGGCCACCGCCATGTGGCAGCTCTCACCCCTGGTGATCGCGGCCAAGCTGTTCGGCATGGACCGGCTCCCCGCCGGCGACCGCACCAAGATGGTCAACCCCGTGGTCAACGCCTACCGCACCTCCGATGATCGCTATCTCAGCTTCATCCTGCTCCAAGCCGACAAGCACTGGCCCCAGCTCTGCGAGTGCATCGGCCGCCCCGAGCTGGCCACCGACCCTCGATTCGTCGACATGGCCGCCCGAGCCGATAACAACGAGGCCTGCATCGCCATCCTCGACGAGGTGTTCGAATCCCAGCCCCTGTCGTACTGGAAGGAGGCTCTGGCCGACTTCAAAGGCGTGTGGGTGCCGTTCCAAACCCTCAACGAGCTCTACGACGACCCCCAGGTGATCGCCAACGGCTACCTCCCCGCCATGACCACCGGCAACGGCCAAGAGGTCCAGCTCGTAGCCAACCCCGCCATGTTCAACGAGCAGCCCGTGTCCGTCGACCGCGCCCCCGAACACGGCGAGCACACCGAAGCCCTCCTCCTAGAAGCCGGCATCCCCTGGGACCACATAGCCGCCATGAAAGAATCCGGCGCCATCCTCTAGCCCCAACGGCCCTCAGCTCTCGAACAGTGCGTCGGCGATGGCGGCGGCGATGAGGGGTGGGTCTTGCAGGGGGCCGAAGTGGGTCAGGTTGTCGTATTGCACCAGGGTGGCGTTGGGGAGCCGCTCGGCTACTAGGGGGGCGGCCATGGCCGGCGGGTCGGTGTCGGTGCCCACTGCCACCGTGACCGCGGTGGCCACCTCCACCAGCCGGGGAAACCCCTCCAAGTCGGGGTTCTCGAAGATGGTCGCCTCGATGTCGGGCGCGCACTTCAGCTCAACCGTGCCGTCGGGCAGATCCCGAAGCCCGTGGTCCACGTAGGCCCGAAGCGCCTCCGGGGCGAACAGGCTCAGCGGCGGCTTGGAGGCGTAGCGGTCATAGGCCGCTTGGCGAGACTCGAATTCCGCCCGCCGCATCCGGGCGATAGCCGCCAGCATGTTCACGCCGTCTCGGGGAACAGTCCGGCCCGGAATGGTCACCGGCTCGAATACCCAGGCCCGGTCGAAGGTCCCGGGCCGGGCCTGCTCGGCCTTCAGGATCGACGCCCCGCCCAGCGAGTGGCCCGCCGCCAGCCGGGGCGCGGGATCGAGCGCATCCACCGCGGCCAGCACGTCGTCGGCCATGCCGTTCCAGTGGTAGTCCTCGTCGGGGCCCGACACGCTGTCGCCGTGGCCCCGGAAGTCGAGCGCCCAGCAGTGGGCCACCGACGCCAATTCCCGAGCCACCGGCTGCCACATCGGCCCGCAGAACCCGTTGGCATGGCAGAACAGCACCGTCGGCCCGCTGCCCCCCAGATCGTGCAGCGCCACCCGAGCCCCCTTGGTCGAGTCAATCAGCGTCGGGCCGCTCATGGCCGAAGAACTGTGGCCGTTGCGGTAAGAGCACACATCGGCCCGCAGGTTACGGTTGGCGGCCATGAGCGACAACATCGTCTTGATCGACAATCCCCGTCCCCATGTGCGGCGCGTCACCATGAACCGCCCCGAGAAGCGCAACAGCCTCATCCACCCGCTGCGAGGGGCTGTTCTCGAAGCGCTGGAAGAGGCCGACCGAGACGACGACGTCAAGGTGAGCATCGTCTGCGGCGCCGGCCCGTCGTTCTCCGCCGGCTACGACCTCAGCGGGGGCAACGAGGGCTACGAGCTGCCCTTCTACACCCCTGGCGGCGAGGGCCAATGGCCCCGCCACGTGACCGAGGGCTGGATGAGCATCTGGGACCTGGCCAAGCCGGTAATCGCCCAGGTCCACGGATACTGCCTGGCCGGCGGCAGCGAGCTGGCCACCGGCTGCGATCTGGTCTACATGGCCGAAGACGCCAAGATGGGCTATCCCGCCGTGCGCTTCGGCGTGCCCGACATGCACTTCCACCCCTGGTTCTTGGGCATGCGCAAGGCCATGGAAATGATGCTCACCGGCGACTACGTCTCAGGCACCGAAGCCGTAGAGCGAGGCTGGGCCAACGCCTGCTTCCCCGAAAGCGAGCTGGAAGACGCCGTGCTGGAGATCGCCGAGCGCATCGCCCAGGTGCCCGCCGAGCTGCTCCAGATGAACAAGCGGGTGGTCCACCGCCAGATGGAGCACATGGGCATGCGGGCCGGCATCCGGGCCGGCACCGAGCTGTGCGCGCTGGGCACCCACACCCAGGCCATGGCCGATTTCGTGGGCTCCATCAAGAAGAAGGGCCTCACCACCACCCTGTCTGAGCGCGACTCCAAGTTTGGCGACTACCGCACCAGCCACTAGCCCCGAAGGCACCGGCCCTTCGTGGTCCGTTGCGGTTCGGCTAACTTGATCGGGACATGCGACAAGGGGGGACCTTGATGACTGCTCGTTTGTGGAAGATGCTGCTTGGCGCGCTCGCTGTGCTGGCTCTGGTGGCCACCGCCTGCGGCAACGCCGGGGACGACGACGAGGGGGGCGCCCCCGCGTCCACTGCCGCGCCCGCCCCGGCCGATGAGCCCGACGATGAACCCGCGCCCGAACCCGAAGAGGCCCCCGACGACGAGCCCGCGGCCGAAGAGGCCGACGACGACGAGCCCGCGCCCGCCCCCGAGGAAGCCGCTGACGACGAGCCGGACGACGAGTCTGCGCCGGCACCGGAGCCAGAGCCCGAGGAGCCCAAAGACCCCGAGCACCGCCACACCTTCGTGCCCATCGAAGGCGTCCCCGGGGTGAACGACGACGAGATCAAGGTCACCTCCATAGTCACCATCAGCAACAACACGCTGGGCACCAACATCGCCTCCTACAACGACGGCATAGAGGCCTATTTCAACTTCATCAACGACACCGGCGGCATCTACGGCCGCGAACTGGTGCTGGCCAACAAGCGTGACGACCAGCTGTTCCAGAACCAGCCCCAGTCACTGGCCATGGTGGAAGAAGACGACTCGTTGGCCGCCTTCGTGGCCACCCTGTTGTTCTTCGGGGCCGACATCCTCAACGATGCCGGGGTGCCCACCTTCGGCTGGAACATCCACAACGAGTTCGCCGACCGGCGCAACATTTTCGGCAACATAGCCCCGAGCTGCATCGGCTGCATCCACCAGCTATTCCCCTATATAGCCACTCAGGTGGGAGCTACCAAAGCGGGCATCTTCGGCTACGGCAACAGCGAGAACTCCAAGATCTGCGCCGAG
>JAJEDQ010000152.1 GCA_022821445.1 Acidimicrobiia bacterium
TGGGACGCCATCATGCGGGTCCACCTCAAAGGCCATTTCGCTCCCGCCCGCCACGCGGTGGCCCACTGGCGGGACCGGTCCAAGGCCGGCGAGATGGTGCAGGGGCGGGTTGTCAACACCAGCTCGGGCGCCGGGCTGTTGGGCTCCATCGGCCAGGGCAACTACGCCGCGGCCAAGGCAGGGGTGGCGGCGCTGACCCTCCAGCAGGCCGCGGAGTGGGGCCGCTATGGGGTGATGGTGAACGCCATCGCCCCCGACGCCCGCACCCGCATGACGGCGGGGATCATGTACACCTAGGAGGCCCCCCAGGGCTGGGATGAGAAAGACCCGGCCAATGCCTCGCCGCTGGTGGTGTGTCTGGGGTCGGACGCGTGCGACGTGACCGGGCGGGTGTTCGAGATCGCCGGCGGGGCGCTCAACGTGTGCGACGGCTGGCAGCACGGCCACGTGGTGGACGTGGGGCGGAAGTTCGCTGCGGCTGAGATTGGTGACGCGGTGCAGGCTTCTATTGCCGGGTCGCCGGAGCCGGCACCGGTATACGGCGCTTGAGCCATACCATCCCCCGGCAGGCTGGAGGGGGGAATTAGCTGGGTATTTCCCGGAAGGGGATGCCTTTGTCCACCCGAATGTCGGGGGGCAGGCCGAGCACCTTCTCGCTGATGGTGTTGCGCTGGATGTTGTCGGTGCCGCCGCCGATGCGCGATGCCCACTGACCCAGGAACTCGTACTGCCAGCGCCCTTCGTCCGAAGCGCTGTCCCCGTGGAGCATTCCCGAGGCCCCGCTCATGGCCATCACCAAGTCGCCCAGCTCAGCAAAGTGCAAGGAGATTGCCAGCTTGAGGGTGGAGCTCTCCGGGCCGGGCAGCTCTCCCCGGCTGGCTGCGGTCCGCACCCGGTACCCCTGGTACTTGAGGATCTCCATGCGGGTGTAGGCCTTGGCCAGTTCTTGGCGGATGACCGGGTTGCGGTCGGTTCCGGTTTGCTGGGCCAGCTTGGCCACTTCGTTGAACCGGGTCCTGGCGTTGCTGCCGCCGATCAGGGCCCGCTCGTTGGACAGGGTGGTCATGATCGGCCCCCACCCGGTGTTGACCCCGCCCAGGATGTTCTCGTGGGGGATCCGCACGTCCGACAAGAACACCTCGTTGAAGTGGGCCGCCCCGGTGATCTGCACCAGCGGGCGCACCTCGATGCCGGGGGTGTTCATGTCCACCAGGAAGTAGGTGATCCCCCGGTGTTTGGGCTGGTCGGGATCGGTGCGAGTCAACAGGATGCCCCAGTCGCTGTACTGGGCCCCCGAGGTCCACACCTTCTGGCCGTTCACCACCCACTCGTCGCCGTCGCGCACCGCGGTAGTGCGCAGGCCGCCGAGGTCGGAGCCGGCCACCGGCTCGGAGAAAAGCTGGCACCACACCTCCTCGCCCTTCAACATGGCGGGCAGGAACCGCTCCTTTTGAGCGTCGGTGCCGTGGGCGATGATGGTGGGGCCGGCCATGCCGATGCCCACCGCGAACACCCCGGTGGCCGCCACCCGCTTGGCCTCCTCCTCCTTGAAGATGCCCTCGTGAATGCCGCTCAGGCCCTTGCCTCCGTACTCAGTGGGCCAGGTGACAGAGCCCCAGCCGCCGTTGTACTTGGTGCGCTGCCAGGATTTGCAGCGGTTCACATAGGCCATCTCGACATCGGGGTCGGAGATGGTTAGGGCGGTTTGGTCGCGGGCGCCGCCGCCGTCGGCGGGGAGGTTGGCGTCGAGCCAATTCACGCACTCGGCCCGAAAGGCGGCTTCCTGGGGAGTCTCGTCGAAATCCATGCCGCGTTGATGGTAGCCAGAGGGTTCTTGGCAGACCCCACCGGACAGCAGGGCGAACAGCAGCGCTTTCCACCATTCGGGCTCGACAGGTCGGGGATGGTTCAATGATGGCCGTGAAATTCTCCATGATCTTCGAAGCCCAGATGGCCGACCCGTCCCGGGAGACCGAGCAGCAGGTGATCCGAGACTGCGTGGAGCAGGCGGTATTGGCTGAGGAGGTGGGCTTCGACCGGGTGTGGGCGGTGGAGCACCACTGTCTGAAGTGGTACGCCCACATGAGCGCTCCGGAGATCTTTCTGACCTGGGTGGCGGCCCGCACGTCCCGTATCCGGATTGGCCACGGGGTGGTGTGCATGCCGTTCGGCTACAACCACCCGCTGCGGGCCGCCGAGCGCATCGCCATGCTGGATGTGCTGTCGGGCGGGCGTTTGGATGTGGGGGCGGGCCGGGGGGCCACCCTCCAGGAGATGTCGGCATTCGGGGTGAAGCCCGAGGACACCTACGCCCAGGTGGAGGAGTCGCTGCGGATCATCTCCAACTGCTGGCGGGATGAGGAGTTCGAGTGGGACGGCCTGCTCGACATCTCGCCGCATCCGATTTTGCCCCGGCCGGTGCAGGATCCCCATCCGCCGCTGTATCTGGCTTGCACCAAGGTGGACACCGTGCGGCTGGCCGCCGAGTTGGGCATCGGCGCCCTGGTGCTGGGGTTCGCCGGGGCCGACGAGATACGGCTGATGAAGGAGACCTACGACGAGGCCATCGCCACCCGCACCGGAGAGCGGTTTGTGAGCGACCACCCCAACAACTGGTTCTCGGCGCTGTGCCCCACCACGATTCTCGACGACCGGGACGAGGCGTTCCGCATCGGGGCCCGGGGGCAGCGGTTCTTCGCCGAGGCCATCATGCACTGGAACCTGGGCACACCCCCGCCGAGGGCCGGATCAGCCGACGAGGACACCGCCGCGGCCATCGGCGAGGCGGTAGGGAACGTCCGCGCCAAGATCAGCGATATGAACATCCCGCTCAGCCCCAACGCCACCAGCACCTTCAACATTGAGCACGCCTACGGCAACTACGAAGACGCCATCCGCTACGTGAGCGAGCTCGAGGCCATCGGCTGCGACGAGATCATGTGCATGATCCAAATGGGCACCATCCCCCAAGAGGTCATGCTCGAGACCATCCGCCAATTCGGCCACCACGTCATCCCCCACTTCCGAGCCAAGGAGAAATCCACAACATCGGTTTGACCGATTTTTGATCCCTTCCCGGTAAAGTCGCCCCATGGCAACCCTCGTAGCAGACAAAGCGCCGAAGCTTGATGACGCGGCCCGCGCGGCGGAGGCGATAGCCGCAGCCGATCCGCACATCGTACGGGTTGTCGTCTTTGGGTCGGTGGCCAAGCAGACCCAGAAGGCTGACTCCGACATCGACCTCATCGCTATCACCGCGGCACCACGGGCGGTCAGCACCGACCACGGTGCCGCGCAGTACGCCCTGCGCCAGGCGGCTGAGGCCGCATGCGGGATCAAATGCGAGGTCATCCTCACAACTATCGGCGAATGGGAGTGGAGCTTGGAGCACGCCCGCTCCTCCGTTTTCGGAGAAGCGCACGCTCACGGCATCACCCTCATGCAGCGCCCCTGCCCACCTCCGGCCCCATGGGCCGAGGAGACCGCCGTGCTGCGAGACGACTGGGGCCTCGCCCTCAAAGACCTTGAAGATGCCCACCGCAAGAACCTGGAACTAGTCCGCATCCTCGAGGCCATCCCCGGCAAAGCAGCCGCGGGGGAGTGGTCTCCTGCCGGCCGCAACTACGCGTATGAGTCTGCGCTGGAGTCCGCCCACATGAGCATCGAGAAGAGCCTGACCGCGCTGGGCAGGCTTCAGCTCCGCCGGTATCTCGACAACACCCACAACATCGACATCATGGCCGGCAAGCTCCGGCCCACCCCCTCCGGCTCTTTTGTCGATGCTGTCCTCGACACACTCGATACCGCCGAGGACGACGGCACCCATACTAACTGGAGGTTTGCCCCCTACCTAGGGCAGTCGGACTCATTCCAACAGATGATCACCCCCGAGAACACCGCCGACCACATTCGCGCCGCCGCCGACCTCCTAGAACACGCCCTCGCCGCCATCGCCAATTCCCCCCTGCGCCCCAGCCCCATCCCCCTCGACGAAGCCCCCACTCTCAACCGCTGCGCCCAAACCATCGACTACCTCCGCAACCACGCCGACCCCAGCTACCTGCAAACGGGAACCGGACCCGCCTCCCGCGGCCCTCAGCAGTACAATCGCTGACATGACCCGCCGCGATGAGCCACCTCAAACAGCACCCGACTCAGCTCTTGAAGAAGTCATCAAGCGCCGAACGGTTCGGTTCCAGAATCTTCTTGGATATCCTGACGGAGCGAGTTCGGCGGAGAAGAAGAAGGGACGGTGATGGGCGACTCGGCAGTGCTTGATCTCGAGATGTACTCCAAGAGCGATGCTGCCCGGCTGCTCGGCGTTGCACCCCAGACACTCGGCAGGTGGCTTGACGGCTATACCGCTGCTGATGGCACGCGTCGGCCGCCCATCCTGGGGGCTAATACCGTACCAGGCTGCTCTGCCACACCGAAGTTTGTCACTTGGGGTGAGTTCATTGAAGCGGGCCATCTTGCCGCATACCGCCAACAGCAGCGCATGCCGCTTCAGAAGCTGAGGAAGTATGCCTCAATGTGGCAGAGAAGCTGTGATGTCCCGTACCCGCTTGCCCGCCGCGAACTCTGCACAACTCCTGGCTCTCATTTGAACGACAACGGCGCCGCCATGGCCGAATCCGTCACCGCGTTCTTCGACCGGGTCGACTTTGAGGGTGACATCGCCGTTCGCTATTGGCCTGACGGGCGCGATGCCCACATCGTGGTCGATCCCCGACGTCAGTTCGGAACTCCGATTATCGAAGGCACCCGCATGGGCACCGAGGTGCTTCACGGAATGTATGCAGCCGGGGACCCGGCAGAGTGGCTTGCCCATGCCTATAGCCTCGACCTCGTACAGGTCGAAGCAGCTATCCGGTTCGAGCAAAGGCTCGCCAACCGCAAGATCATCGCCTACCAGGCCGCTTGACCGCCCGTCCCGCCTCAATGGATGGTCCCTGAGTTGGGAATCAGGCAAGGACTAGGGAGAAGGCGACAGTTCCGGCTTTAGAGCGTCTTGGACCCGATCTGGATTGGGATGACTGTTTCTCCCTCGTTGCCTTCAAAAACGGCGGCAATCCGCAGTGTGGCGCCAAGTCCCTGTACGTAGTTGTCGAGGGTGGAGATCAAGATGTCGTCCCCGCGCTCAAACTGGGAAACGGCAGATTGCGTGATTCCCATGGCCTCGGCCAGATCAGTTTGGGATAGCTGGAGAATTCCTCGTACTTCCTGGAGCTCGATCTCAGCCAAGGTTTCCCTGCGGAGTTCTGCGAGTCGCTCAACGGCACCAGGCCGGGCAACTACCTGTTGATGAAGATGGTGGTAATTCTTGGTTGATGGCATTGTGGTGGTTCCATTGGTGTTGGTTGTGGTGGTCAATTGGAATTTGGATCTTCTAGCAGTCCTTCCTCGGCTAGTTCCTCAAGGTAGGTGTCGTACAGGTCGTCGGCTTGGGGGATGGCCCAGCGGTACCACTCGTCCCACTGGCCTGTCTTGTTCCCACCGAGCAATAGGATCGCATGTCGCCGCGGGTCGAAAGCGAACAGAACCCTTAGGGCACCGTCCTTGGAGGCTCGGAGTTCCTTCATATTGGAATGGCGAGAACTCTCGATCTCGCCAACTACGGGACGCTTGAGGTTTGGGCCTCGTTCTGCCAGCAGCTTCACACGGTCGTCGAGTGCCTCTTGCTGGTCCTGGGTGAGCCCATCCCACCACAGCCCGAACTCGTCGGTGTACTCGACCTCCCACACCATTGCAGTATAAGTAATGACTAATAGAAGTTCAACCTAATAATCTCGACTCAGTGTAAGGCCAACGCGGGCCGCAGCGTCTCAGGCGAAGATACTCAATTGGAGGTGTCCAGCACAGCGAACCCGAGGTTACGTAGCACCCAGACCGCAGAGGCTGGACTGCTCAACCCTCCATTCAGCTTGCGCTCCCATCTAGTCACCCCGGCGGCTCCTCCTTTTCCATAAATGACATGGCTACCTCCTCCTAATCAAGGTGACCGGCCAAAGGGGGGATACTCATCCTTGCCTTCGGCGACGAGGGCCGGAGTTTGCACTCCGGCAACATGGGGAGGCTCTCAAGACCTTCACAGATGACGGTCTACGTTAAACGAAGGCTGGAACCGCTGTCCGGCAACGGGCCTACCCCCTAGAAGACATTGTCAATTCTTTCATTTGCTGTTTTTCGTCACCGGCCGTATAGTAGCTTGCTCCACATATAACTGTCTAATAGGAGACACTATGAAGGCCACCTACAAGCGAATGACTGAGACCCACGTAGAGCGCACGACGCACGAAGAGACCCTAATGGGTTCGAGTCGCGTCCGATGCCAGGTCAATGAGCGCGGGGACATCCACGAGATAGTCCAGGTGGAAAACGATTGGGAGTCAGATGATCTGGGGGTTCGGCAGTCTCCAGTACATAGACCATCGATTCACTCTGGCTCACGCAAGCAATTGGGTAGCGGCTGGCTCTAAACCCTCGATTTGGTGTCCCACCAGGGGATTTGCAGCTATCCCAACCAATTGTCACTGGCTCTTGCTAATTTTTCGACGCCCATAACCTACGACAAGAAGGAGGGGCTCAATGACCCCGCTTACCCTGAGCATGCTGTCAGCAGCTTGCGATGAAGACGCCACCGACGGCGCGATTGTGCTCGATGTGGCACTGGAACCAGTTGGTGGCCATGGAACCCCGGTAAACCCGGCCATTTATGCTGGTGGGCGATACCAGCACGACAAACGGTGGGAGAGCCCGGAGGCGGATGAGTCGACTCCGGTGATTGTCATCGACAATGTGCCCTCGCAGGCCAACCGGCTGGAAGCAGCTTTGGAGGCGACAGCCGATGAAACCGGTGTTCCCCGTCTGGTGCTGGACCTGACCGGAGAGGACTTCGCGCATCTTCCCCCGCACCTTCCACGCAGGCTGTCGAGTCTGCGATGGCCACACCGCAGCGGGGATGCCTACTTGCGCGATGCCCTTCTGGATGGCAACCCGTTCGCCAAGTCCCCCGTTGGACGTTCGATCATCGACGCCACTGCCGACGCGGCAAGCGCGCTGGTGGCCTGGTTCCCTCAAGCGCTGCTTTATGGGTTCTGGCAGTCCCACCTGGGCAGTAAACGCACGCAAGCCAAACATGCCCGGGCATGGGTATCAGAGATAGTCGGCTGGAGGCCGGCAACTGATGAACTGGTCACAACGGCAGCCATGAAGGGCGACCCGTTCAACATCATCAAAGAAGTTGGATTGGCGGAACACAATAAGGATGACTTGATTGCAGGCTGGGAACTGCAAGAGGGCAAGTCTCCGACCGAAGACAAGAAGATGTCTGCCATCGGACATGGACAGGTGATAACGAGGCCACAGGAAGAGACCCTTGCACCGGTCTCGTTCCGGCGGATCAGCCAGCGTGCCACCCTTTCGTTCCCACAGCTACGCCGAGTACGCCTTGGCGATGGTTTTTCTGATGAGCAGGACGCGTCAGCAAGAACCCTGCTCGCGTCCCTCGGACTTCATGCACACCACATTGCATTCGGGCGGCCATTCGCGCTCCGCTCCGGCACAGATCTGGTCCTGACCGATAAGGCCGCTCGGCTCGACTCAGCTGCCATCGCCATCGAAAGTACCGCGGACTTGGTGCAAGAGGCCCTTGCAGCAGCTCGTTCTCTGGATGTCCCGACTGAAGGTTGGGGTGCCGACCCCGTGAACCTGACTCCCAACAAGGCTTTGACCGCGGCAATTCGGGCTACCTGGCCAGACCTGGACGCAGTGGAGAAGTAGGGTGCTCATCTTCGAGGTTGAACTGCTGCACGGCACTTATCGGGCCGACCCAGATGGCTCTGCACCGACTGGGCGGCAAACGCATGGTGAGTGGCCGCCGTCCCCGGCCCGGCTCCTTGCTGCCCTGATCGCCGCAGACGGCACCCGCGAGCGGTGCCGACGCACAACAGGCAGCGAATTGGACTTGTTGGCGGCAGCAGACCCTCCGGTAATCCACGCTGATCCCGGCCCGCACCATCAGCCGCTCCAAGAGCGCTATGTAGCCGGGCAGGACCGAGCAAGGGGCCAGCAACAGGAGTATCTGGCCCGTAAAGGCGTCCTAGTTCGTCCTGGGGTCAGGGTGGCCCCGCGGAACCCATGGGTCCGGTTTATTTACGACATCGAAGTAGGCGATGCCGATCTGTCAGCCCTTGAGTATCGGGCAGCGCGAGTGGGGTATCTGGGCTGTGCCGACTCGCCTGTGAAGATCACCGTTGCTCAGAGTTCCGAACTCTCTGCCGACGTCGGCCGCGGCCTCGCATGGATTCCAGATGACGAGGGCGAAGAATTCGTCAACATCCACACCCGGGGCGATGTGAAGAGATGGATGGCCGCGTTTGATGCCTGGTCACAGCATGGTGCAACGAGGGGCCAGACTCGACGGCACCAGCCGCGAACTAGATATCGACATCCAAACGATCCGATCCCGAATCCAGACCTGGGCAGAGTTCGAGCATGGTTGAGGTTCCAAGTGCCCCTAGCGGGCCGACGTGCTGCGGTGGTTGCCCATGGACTCAAACAAGCTGCTCTAGCCAGATATCAACAGCAGTATGGCGAGTCTCCTGCCTGGTTGCATGGTCACGTCACCAGCAGTGGCGAGTACCAGTTGGCCCGGTTTCTTGTTCTGCCGAACGTTGGACATCCCTACTCTGATGGGAAGGTCCACGGTGCTGCGGTTTGGGTGCCAGGCGGGGTTGACGAGACGGAGGCGCGAAACCTGGCCAATGCCTTGTTTACTATGGAATCGCTTTCGCTGGCAGGCGGCAAGAAGGTAGCAGTTGACCGATCCCGAGAGGGGTGGACCACGAACCGTCGACGGTGGACGGGCCCGGCGCGCCGATGGGTGACCGCTCTTCCGGCGGTCAACGACCGACATGGGAGAATTGACTCGAATGCGGTGGTTCGTTGGTGCGAACAAGCAGGACTGCCGAAGCCCATCAAGTATCGGATCAGCCGGAAGCCTTTGCTGCCGGGAGGTGTGGATCTGCATCCCACTGAGACTCGTCGGCCTGGGCATTCCCAAACCCGCCCCTACGCTCATATTGGTTTGGTCTTTGAGGAACCGGTCATGGGTCCAGTCGTCATCGGTGCTGCCCGGAGCTATGGACTTGGCTTGTGCGCTCCGTGCGACCCACCAGAGGCAGCAGCATGAGCATCCCCGAGTGTCCGTCGTTCCACGAGTGGTACGAGGCAATCAATGGCCGTGAGCCGTTCCCCTGGCAAGCACGCCTGGCCGAGCAGGTTGCCGAGACCGGCGAATGGCCCGAATTGGTCGGTATCCCCACGGGGTTGGGCAAGACTGCCTGCGTTGACATAGCCATCTGGACACTTGCTCGCCAGGCTGATCGAGCCCCAGGCGACCGTACTGCTCCCACCAGAATCTGGTGGGTAGTGAATCGCCGCCTACTGGTGGACGACACCTACCAGCATGCCTCGCGGGTTGCAGCACTACTGGCCGACCCCGATGATCCGCCAAGTGTCGCGACTAACGAAGAGCTCTTTTCAGTCGATCCAGTGACCGGCGAGGCCGCAATGACCGTCAAAGCCGTTGCAGCCCGGCTCCGAAGCATCGCCGGCGTTGGGCCACCATTGCAGGCAATTCGCCTCCGGGGCGGCGACTCCCGTACTCGGCCTAGCACCCCTGTTCAGCCGCATAATCGGCCTGGGACCCCTGCCCAACCGGCGATCATCTGCTCCACCATTCCCATGTACGGCTCACGGGTGTTGTTCCGGGGCTATGGGTCTTCGAGGTCAATGCGGCCGATCGACGCTGCGCTTGCCGGAACGGACAGCCTCCTCCTCCTCGACGAGGCTCACTTGGCCCAACCGCTTCAAGTGCTCCTTGAGTCCATCAGAGGCCGCGGTGGGCTTGGAGCAGGAGATGAGCAGGTGCTGCCGAGCCAACGAAGGGGCGTAGCGGTTGCCTCGCTGACCGCTACAGGCAGCCCTAGAGCCGACACGTTCGCCCTCAACGAAGACGACAGGTCTAACGAAGAAATACAGAGGCGCCTGGAAGCATCGAAGCCCTTGAGCATCCAGCAGCACGCTGGCGGCGACCCGGCGAAGTTGATCGCATCCGCGGCAAAGGAGTTGTTGGACAGCCTCGACCTCGAACCAGCGGCCGGGATTCTAGTATTCGCCAATACACCCAAAACAGTTTTGGCAGTTGCAAGGTCTCTGGGCTCTCGACGCGATTGTGACGTAAGGGTAGCCACCGGGAGAATCCGCGGGGCCGAAGCTAGCGAAGTGGTCGAGGAGATCACAGACAGGATGCGGGCTGGGCGATCACCCGGCAACCCGGGCAAGCAAGGCGACAAGCACCTCGTTGTTGTTGCCACCCAGACCCTCGAAGTCGGAGCCGACCTCGACGCCGACTACCTGATCACAGAGGCGTGTGGTGTCCGCGCACTGACTCAACGCCTCGGCCGTCTCAACCGGCTCGGACAACGATCCCATGCCCGAGGTGTCTGCGTACACGTCGTGCCCAAAGACGGGCAATGGCCCGTCTACGGTGACGAGCCCGCCAGAGTGCTCGACCAGCTTCTGCGCTCGATCGGCTTCGACGAGGCCGTTGACATGTCACCCGGGAAGATCGCCAAAGTGCTCGGAGACACCCCCGAGGAATCCACAGATGCACCTGTTCTGGCAGAAGCCTTGCTAGGGGAGTGGGTCAAGACAACCACGCCGCCACCAGGAGAGGCGCCTGTCGAACCGTACTTCTCAGGGCGGCGTGAGCAGGGACGGGACATCGATGTTGTCTGGCGAGTCCATGTGCCGGACATCGGCAACAGGATATGGCCCCGCATATTTTCTCAGGAGGTCGTCTCAGTCCCCCTGCATGAAGCCCGAAAAGCGCTCGCCGAGGCCGACTGCGTCCGAATCGGCACAGATCATTCCGCAGAGCAGATCGAAAAGGACGGCAACGGCGAACTTGTCTTGTATCCCGGCAACACGATCATCGTCCCCAGCTGGATCGGAAAGCTCGACAGCCACGGACATTGGAACCCTTGGACGAAGGAACTGGCGCAGGATGCCTCGATGTTCGACAACGGCCTCGTCATTTCCGAAAGCACTCTGGCCGGTCTGTATGAGCCGGTCCCCGAAGAACTCCGCAAGGCCATGAAGGAGCTATGCCGCCTCGTCAAGCACGAAGACCGCGAGCCTGAGCCCGGAGAGGTCGAGCAAGCGGCGGTCAGGCTCTGCAACGGGCTCATGGACTCCGACGTTCCCCCGCCATTTGACAGAGACGGCCTCCGGGAACAATGGAGCGATTTCTTGCAGGCACTCAAAGACGGGATAGACAGAAGGGACAGCGGGCAGGCGGTCGTGGAACCGGCTGATGAACCGCAGCGACTTCCTGTTTACTCAAATCACGAGAAGCCCGACACTGCCCCGCAAGTCAGCTTTGACGAATACGACGAACTGTCAATTGCCGATCCTGTGAGCTTGAAAGCCCACGGCAATGACACCGCCGCGGCTGCAAAGACCATTGCCGAAGCCGCAGGTGTAGATAGCCGCACCGCCGAGATTGTCGAGCTCGCAGCCCGCCTGCACGACATTGGCAAAGCCGATACAAGGTTCCAGAATTGGCTTGATCCCCACAAGACGCATCCCGGCCTCCTGGCCAAGTCCAACACTCCAGGGTCGGAGTGGGAACGCCGCCGCAACGCGTCCGGATGGCCTAGGGGCGGACGCCATGAAGAGTTGTCGCGCAGACTTGCCCATGCCTGGCTGGCACAGGGCGGTCATGGTCTGACCTATGAAGAGCAGGGGCTCCTCCTCCATCTGGTAGTAGCCCACCACGGACGAGGCCGCCCGCTGCTAGCACCCGTCAATGACCAGAATGGAACCACAGTTGACTACCAGATTGACGGACGCGAAGTGAGCGCCGGCGCGGACCTGTCGTGTGCAGACTGGGAGCAGCCGGCCAGGTTTGCTGCATTGAACCGGCGCTACGGATGCTGGGGATTGGCGCTGCTCGAAGCCATCGTTCGGCAGGCAGACCATCTCATGTCACGAAAGGGGGAAATCCAATGAGCAGCGCCATGAGCCGCGAGTGCCCGGGCCTCCCGGCGGAATGGATCAACGGCTGGCTTGCCGCCGTCGGAACTACCGTCCTCGACCCGGAGATGAGACTCAGCTGGACATCTGAGCCTTCTCCGATTGCGGTGCTCCATCACCCTCGAAAAGAGCCAGCAACCGCTGCGGCAGAAGCCTGGCCAGATAAAGGGCGCCTCGAAGAGATGCCGCTGGCCAGAGACCGCCAAGGCTGCGCTCCAATAGAGCGGCAGGTTCCCGTTGATGTCTTTGTCGAACGCGTCAACGCTACTAGGGGGCATCCCGATGCCTGGACCCTGTCTTCGTCGCTGACCGACCTCGCCCTCGACTCCGGTAAAGTAGCCCACGCACCCTTCGACCCAGCCGGTCCTGGAACGATCAAATGGCTCCATCATCGGCTCGTCAAGGTCAACGGACACACTCCCCACGATGATCCCGCCGGACTGATTGAGGCAGTCGCGGATGCCTTCGTCGGCCTTTCTGTTCCCGTGGCCGACAACGGGCTCGGGTTCGACATATCCCGAATACCAGATCGAGCGAATGAGAGTGGGGGCCTGATCCTTGTTGACCCGGTTATCGAAGTTCTCGCATTCTTCGGTCTGGCACTGCTGCCTGTCCGCGGTGACGGCATCCAGCAGCGCCAAGAGAGGGCAAGGCAGAGAGGCCACGGAATAGGTGGCCGACGAGAGGGGGTATTCATATGGCCAGCATGGAGTCAGCCATTGGACCGGTGGGGGATAGAAGCGCTTATGGACGCATGGCATCAGACCTGGAAACCCCGTAAGACCGGCAATGTCC
>JAJEDQ010000217.1 GCA_022821445.1 Acidimicrobiia bacterium
GAACCACGCCGCCGCACTAGCTTCAACCACCAGGGGCCTCCCGTCTCTTGGACTATCTGACAGTCACAAGAATCGGCGAGGCCCCCACCCAAGTGGCGGACCCTCAAATCACCCCAGTCCCAGCTTCAACGCGAAGACCCCGTTAACGACATTCTCGCCGCGCTATGGATCAACCATCCCCCACGATCTAACGTCTAATACGTGGACGTCGACCCCCTAGATCTCATCTCCCCCAAGCGCTACGGCGAAAACGGCCAGCCTCACGAGCTGTTGGCCTGGATGCGCCAGAACTCCCCCGTTCACTGGTGCGAGGCCGACGGCTACCAGAATTTCTGGGCCGTCACCCGCCACGCCGACATCATCGAAGTGTCCATGCAGCCGGAGCTGTTCAGCAACGAGGCCGACAGCATCACCGTGCGCACCGACCAGCAGATCGCCGACTTTGAAGAGCACGGGAGCATCATCGGCGACATGCGGACCATCATCAGCATGGACCCGCCCGATCATCGGCTCTACCGCAAGGTGGCCAGTGGCTTCTTCACCCCTCGGGGCATCAGCCAACTCGATCAGATCGTTAACGAGAGCGCCAAGGCCCTGCTCGACAGCCTGGGCGATGAGGGCGAGTGCGACTTCGTGGACGTCATCGCCCAGCGCCACCCGCTGCGGGTGCTGGCCACCATCTTGGGCATCGACCGCGAAGACGAGGAGCGCCTGCTGGTGCTAACCCAGCAGCTCTTGTCGGGCGACGATCCCGACTACCGGCGCGAGGCCGAATCCCGCTATCAGGCCACAGCAGAAGTGGGCATGGAGTTCTACGCCATGTTCGACCGCATCATCAAAGATCGTCGGGCCAACCCCCAAGAGGATCTGGCCACCATGCTGGCCAATGCCCACCTGCCCACCGGAGATGCCCTGCCCGAGATCGAGACCTTCGGCTACTACCTGATTGTGTTCACCGCCGGCCATGACACCACCCGCAACGGCCTGTCGGGCGCCTTGGAGGCCTTCTTGGCCTATCCCGATCAGCTTCAGCGGCTGCGGGAGAACCCGGAAATGGCCAAAGACGCGGTGGAAGAGGTGGTGCGGTGGTCCACCCCGGTGAACTACATGAAGCGCACCGCAATGGCCGATGCCACCGTGGCCGGTCAGCCGGTGAAGGAAGGCGACTTTGTGGTGTTCTTCTACGCCTCGGGCAACCGGGATGAGACGGTGTTCGACCGTCCCCACGACTTCGACATCGGCCGCCGTCCCAACCGTCACCTGGGATTCGGCTGGGCCGAGCACTATTGCCTGGGAGCGCATTTGGCTCGGGCCAGCACCCAGGCCCTCATCAGGCAATTGGCTGAGCGGGTGATCGAGATCGAGCCTGCCGGGCCCATCGTTCGCACCGAGTCCAACCTCATTGTCGGGGCCAAGAAGCTGCCGGTCCGCTACAAGCTCCGTCCCGCAGCCTGAGCCCAAACTCTGAGTCCCAGCCCAAACCCACAACTGAAACCACCATGAGCACCAACGAGCAAAACCCCGTCCACTACGACGCCGTGGTAATCGGCGCCGGATTCGCTGGCAAGTACATGCTCTACAAGCTCCGCCAGCTTGGGCTGACGGCCCGGGTATACGAGCGCGGCGACGACGTGGGCGGCACCTGGTACTGGAACCGCTATCCCGGCGCCCGCTGCGACGTGGAGAGCCTGGAGTACTGCTACAGCTTCGACCCCGAACTGGAGCAGGAGTGGGAGTGGACCGAGCGCTATCCGGGCCAGCCTGAGATCCTCCGCTATGCCCAGCACGTGGCCGAGCGGTACGACCTGTATAGGGACATCCAGTTCAACACCATGGTCACCAAGGCCGCCTTCGACGACGACACCGGCCAATGGCAGGTGAGCAGCGCGCCCGCCGTCAACCACATCGACCACAACCACGCTCCCAACCGCGACGACACCGACCACGTCACCGCTCAATACCTCATCACCGCGGTGGGTTGTCTTTCGTCGTCAAACGTTCCCGACATCGCCGGCGTCGACACATTCCAGGGCGAGGTGTGCCACACCGGCCGCTACCCCAAAGAGGGCATCGACTTCGCCGGCAAGCGGGTCGGGATCATCGGCACCGGTTCGTCGGGCATCCAGGCCATTCCGGTGATCGCGGAGGCCGCGGAACACCTCACCGTGTTCCAGCGCACCCCCCAGTACGCCATCCCGGCGCGCAATCATCCCCTCGACCCGGCGGAGCAAGCAGAGGTCAAGGCCGACTACCACCGGCTCCGGGAGCAGAACAAGACCCAGCAGGGCGCGCTCGGGGCCCGTTTCGACTGGAACGAGGGCTCGGTGCTCGATGTCGAGGTTGAGGAGGCGTTCAAGGAGTTCGAAGCCCGCTGGGAGATCGGCGGCTTCGCCTTCCTCGGCGCCTATTCCGACATCGCTCGCACTCCTGAGGCCAATCATGTGGCAGCCGACTTCGTCAAGCAGAAGATCCGCGAGACGGTCCAAGACCCCGAGGTGGCCGATCGCCTCATCCCCACCACCTACATCGGCTGCAAGCGGCTGGTGCTCGACACCGATTACTTCAAGACGTTCAACCGCGACAACGTCACCCTGGTGGACATCAGCGAGAACGCCATCGCTGAGATCACCCCCGATGGCCTGTGCACCGCCGACGGCACCCGCTACGACCTCGACGTGATCGTGTTCGCCACCGGCTACGACGCCATGACCGGCTCGCTGCTCCGTATCAACATCCAAGGCCGGGGCGGACTTCCTTTGGCCGAGCAGTGGTACGCCGGGCCCCGCACCTACCTGGGTCTGGGGGTGCCCGACTTTCCCAACATGTTCACCATCACCGGCCCGGGCAGCCCCTCGGTGCTGGCCAACATGATCGTGTGCATCGAGCAGCATGTGGACTGGATCGGCGACTGCATCGATTACATGCGGGCCAACGGCCACCGCCACATCGAGGCCACCGAGGAGGCCACCGAGGCCTGGGTGGACCACGTGAACCTGGTGGCCAGCTACACGCTCTACCCCACCTGCAACTCTTGGTACCTGGGGGCCAACATCCCCGGCAAGACCCGGGTGTTCATGCCCCTGCCCGGCTTCCCCGACTATGCCGAGAAGTGCGAGCAAGTGGCCGCCGCCGGGTATGAGGGGTTTGCGCTCATCCCGTCATAGCCATCGCCTCAGCGATAGATCCGGTCTCGCTTTCCGACCCGAATCACCAAGACTCGGATTCCCTCGTCTTGGATGTCGCAGACAACGCGGCAGTCGCCCACTCGGTAGCGCCAAAGCCCTCCTAGAGGCCCGGTCAGAGCCTGGCCGAGTCGGCGGGGATCAGAAGGTGCGACGCGCTCATCCATGTAGTCCATGATGCGCCGGGCGGTGTTCTTGTCGAGCTTCTTCAACTGGGATTTTGCCGTGTCGGTGTAGTCAATCGTCCAGGCCAAGCTCTTTCCTCACGTCCGCAGCAGAGTGAATCCGCTCGTCGTTCTTGCGGATGCGTTCTAGGACATCGGCGGCCAAGTAGTAGTCCTCAAGGTCGTCGAGCCCCCGGTCGATGATCTCGCGCAAATAAAAGGCCTTCGTCCGACCGGTCAGCGAAGCCAACTGATTGAGCCTCTCTTCGGTTGCGGGCTCTAGCCGAATAGATGTGGGCATCGGGGTATCCCTTGAAATGGGGGGCGAATACAACAATTATTTGTATTCATCCTATCGAACCTTGTTGAGTTATCAAGAGGTGTACTGGCTAAGGTCATCGTTCGATGATCGAATGCAAAATCGGGCTCACCCTGGCCGAGTCGACATCGCCGCCGGTGCCGCGGCCCTACGATCCCGATGCCCCCAATGTGCTGGTGATCGTGCTGGACGATCTCGGCTTCGCCCAGCTGGGATGCTACGGGTCCGATATCGACACCCCCAACCTGGATCGCTTGGCCGGCCGCGGCCTGCGGTTCACCAACTTCCACACCACCGCGGTGTGCTCGCCCACCCGGGCCTGCCTGCTCACCGGTCGCAATCATCATCGGGTGGGGGTGGGGATGCTCACCGACATGCCCGTCAACTTC
>JAJEDQ010000241.1 GCA_022821445.1 Acidimicrobiia bacterium
GAACCACGCCGCCGCACTAGCTTCAACCACCAGGGGCCTCCCGTCTCTTGGACTATCTGACAGTCACAAGAATCGGCGAGGCCCCCACCCAAGTGGCGGACCCTCAAATCACCCCAGTCCCAGCTTCAACGCGAAGACCCCCTTAACACGTCATTTTGTCGGCAGAGTCAATTTCGTAGAGCAACGTTTGCCGCTTGCTCTAAAGTAGGCACAAAGACAGAGGGCTCTTCCCAGGTTCAAACCATCGGTGCTGATTCGGGAGTATTAGAGCAGCTTGCTGTTGTCCCAGTTGAGAATCTTGCCCACCGGGGTCAGCTCGATGGTGGCGTTGAGATTCTTTTCGTAGTAGTCCCGGGTCTGCTCGGGCATCACGTCGCGGGCTGTCCGGTACGGGGCGTACTTCTCGTCGAGGGCCTGGCCAATCCGGCTAGCTAATTCCTCGGAAGGCTCGATTATCCGGCCGATGCACTCCACATGCACCGCCCGCAGCTCGGCCCACCTCTCGCCCGATTCCACCAAGAAGGAACACCGCTGGTCATTGCGCACCCGCACGACCTTCTTGCCTCGGGTCACCGTGTAGATCTTCTGGTCCAGCACCACATACCAAACGGGGAGGGAGATCGGCTGGCCGTTGGCTCGCAACGTGGTAAGGGTGCCGTTCACCGAGGTCTCTAACATCTCCCAGCACTCCTCCGGCGACATCCGCACCGTGGGCTTGGCTCTCTTCTCAGTCATCGACCAGCTCTCTCAGTTCTCGTCGGAGGATCTTGCCCGAGGCCGATTTGGGAATGGCATCGGTGAACCGCACCTCTCCGAGGTGCTTGTAAGTGGCCATGTGGTCGGCGACATGGGCCTTGACCGCCTGCTCATCGAGCGGGGAATCCGGGGCGGCAACCACGAATGCCAGCGGCACCTCGCCGCTCTCTTCGTCGGGGCGGCCGACCACCGCGGCATCGGTGATCTCCGGGTGGTCCAGCAGCAGCGCCTCCAACTCGGCGGGGGCCACCTGGAACCCTTTGACCTTGATGAGCTCCTTCAGCCGATCGACGATGTAGACGTGGCCGTCGCCGTCGATCCGGGCGATATCTCCAGTGTGGAGCCAGCCGTCCTCGTCGATGGTCTCGGCGGTGGCCTCCGGGTTGTTGAGGTACCCCTTCATCACCTGGGGGCCGCGGATCCATAGTTCCCCCTCGACATCGATGGGCTGATCTTCGCCCGAGTCGGGGGCGACGATGCGGGCCTCGGTATTGGCCACCGTCAGGCCCACCGACCCCGGCTTGGAATTGCCCGGCGGGGTGGCATGGGAGATCGGGCTGAGCTCGGTCATCCCGTAGCCCTGCACCACATCGCAGCCGATTCTGTCCGATGCCTCCGCGGCCACCTCTGCTCCCAGCGGGGCCGCTCCCGAAAGCACCTGGCGCAGCGACGAAAGATCGAAGTCAGCCACCGCGGGGTGCTTGGCCAGCGCCAGAACGATGGGGGGAACGGCAAAAAACCGGGTCACTTGGTGCTGTTCGATGAGCGAAAGCGCCTGGGCCAAGTCGAAGCGGGGCATGGTCACCAGCGTCGCCCCGTGGTGAAGCTGGTCGTTCATGAGCACCTGCATGCCGTAGATGTGGAAGAAGGGCAGCACCGCCAGCACCACATCGCTGCCCTGGGACGCCACGGAGGAGGCGCACTGCTCGACGTTGTTCACCAGGTTGGCGTGGGTGAGCATCACCCCCTTGGGCAAACCGGTGGTGCCCGATGAATAGGGCAGCACCACCACGTCATTGTGGGGGTCAACCTCGACCTGCGTGATTGGGTCTCCCATCAGCGACTGCATGGGAACGCCCATGGTCGGGCTGGCGGCGTCGATTTCCACCACATCGCCTGCCACTCCGGCCTGGTCCATTGCCTCTTGGGCCTGGGGGGCGAACCCGTCGGCAGCAAAGACCAGCTTCGCCCCCGAATCGGTGAGCTGGTAGGCGACCTCCTCCGCTCCGTAGGTGGGATTGACCGTGGTGACTGCTCCTCCCGCGACCGCCACCGCGTGGAACACCACCGGATACCACGGGGAATTCGGCGCGATCAGCGCGGCGACATCGCCTCGCTGGAAACCGCCCGAGGCCAATCCCCCAGCCAGGGAATACACCGACCGCTCGAGTTGGCCGAACGTCAGCGACCAGTCCCCCGGACCGTCGATCACCGCGGCCTGGTCGGCCAACTCCGCGGCCCGCTCCAGTACAAACCCCGTGACCGGCTGGGAGCTCAGCGGCTCATCGGGCAAAGGGCTGGGATGAACTATCACGAGGTGGCTCAGGCGGGCGTGATGCCGTGGAACGGGCTCCCAGCCGCCTGATACTCATCGAGCAGCTTGAAGAACTCCTCGCCGAAGGGACTCTCACCCCGTAGCGGCATCGCCGCCCGGACAACGGTGAAGTCCAAAGGCGCGAGCTCGGCGGCGGCGTCGAAGTGGCGGGCAGCCCCTTCCTCGTTTCCGGCCCGGCGCAGATGGGCGGCCAGTCGGAAATGCAGGCGGGCAGCGATCTCGTCCTCGTCCAGATCAGCGATCTCGCTGTCGGCGTCGTCGGGAACAACACCGTCGTGGACCCAGGCACGGATCTGGTCGAAGTGCCCTTGACAAGTTCGACCGGTGAATTCACTGAACATGTCGCTTCCGAATTCGCTGGCGTTGGGGCGGGCGATTTGTCCCTGCTCGTCGATCCACACCACCGCGGGCACGTTGCTTATGGCGTATGTCTCGGTCAGGATGTGGTCGGGATCCATGAGCACCGGATAGGTGATGCCATCGGCAAGTTCCCGTACCTGGTCGACGGCCTCGTCGATGGCCACTGCAATCACCATAAAGCCATCGTCGGCCAGCTCATCGTGCAATTCCTGCCACCCGGGCAGGTCAAAGGCGCATCCTCACCAACTGGAGAAGGCGACCAAGAGCCGCTTCTTGCCGGCATAGTCCGAGAGGCTTCGCGCCGCGCCGTCGAGATCGGCAAGGGTGAAGTCGGGCGCCTGACGATCTCGCAGAGCCGCCTGACGAGTGGCGTTGGGCTGGCCCAACACCACAACGCTGGCATCAGGGTCTATCACGGTGGGCTGATCCACTGCATTGGCCACCGCGGCCAGGTCTAGCTTTTCGCCTACTTTGATGGCCGAGCCGTCTCCAACCAACACGCACTGGTCATCGCGGCAAAGCCCCTCTGGTTTCAGCGTCCAGCCGACGGCGGCCGACAAGGCATCGGGCTCGACCAGCGGGCGGCCATCGGCCCATTCGCCAGTGGCAGTGGCCACCTCGTCGCCCAGGATGGTGATTGTCGTCATGTCGGGAACTCCTTGATTTCGGCTATTGCACAGGATCGGTCGGAATCGGTTCGCCAACCGGCAAATAGGTTCTGACCTCGGGGAAGTACTCGTAGCGGCGCACCAACGAACCAGCCGAGTGCTTGTCGGGCGAGAGGCTGGCTCCGGTCATGGCCGGAAGGTCGAAAGTGCCCAGCCCCTCAGCCGCGGCCTTGAATGTCTCCGGAGTGATGTTGCCGCCGGCTGCCTCCAAGATCTTCACGGTGAGGGCGAAGGTCCGGCAATGGTTGACCACACCGTTGACGATGTCGTCGTTGGTGGTATCGAGAGGCTCGTCGCTGGATCGCTCTTCAAATATGCCAAGGCATTCTTGCACGCCAGGATCAGCCAGCGCTTCCTCACTGGTCGGCTTGTTGGTGGTGACGGCAAAAGTGCGGGCCATGTACTCGTCTTCAAGGCCTTGATCGTCGGCAATGGTCAAGCGGTCGGCCGCCTGTCCATTGGTATGGGCAATGCGCACATCCCAGCCAATTCGCTGCACCGACCCGATGATGCCGTACACGTTGGAGAGGTTGAGGATCAGATCAACCCCGTCGGCCTCCATCCGTGTGGAGATGTTGTCGGTGTTCTGCTCGTTCTGAACAGTGTCGGTGGTAGGTGCACCCGGGGAGTAGACACCGACGACGTTGATGCCCGCCTCATCCAACAACGGCTGCACCGCGTCGGCATATTCCTTGTCGGGGGGTGCCTCGTAGTAGATGCCCACCCGGTACCCGTCGAGGTCGCCGGCCCGAATCATCTCGGTGGTCCCGCCGACCCGCTGGCGGGTTTGCTTCATCTCAGTGGCAAAGAACAGGCCGTTGGACCGCTCTTGGCGCTCGGTGTTCTCCCCGAAGTGGCCCACATAGGGGTGCCCGTGAAGCTCGGTAATGCACAGAGCGTTGTCTTCGAGGAACTGGCCGATCACCACAAACACCTCTTTGTCCTCGATCAACTCCGTACACACCCGCTCGCTGTCGGCAGTCCCAATGGGCAGGAAGGAAACCACATGGACGACAACGTTGCGGCCGTGGATGCCGCCCCGCTGATTAAGGTCTTCAGAAAGGGCGGCGTATAGGTCATGCACCGGGAAGATGCCGATGTCGCTGCCGAACATCTCATTGATCTGCACCGGATCAATGGCGGCCACGCCTATAGCGATCTCGGTTTCGGTCACCCCCTGGTAGCTGGCAATGAGCTCCACCGGTGTGGGAGCTGGCGTCGGCTCAGCAGGGGTCTCAGCCAGCTCGTCGGCCGGTTGGTCGGCAGGCTCCTCAGCAGGTTCGTCAGCCGGCTCCGCCGCGGGTGCTTCGGCCGTCTCCTCGGCAGGTTCCTCAGCGGGCTCTTCAGCCGGTGCGTCCGTCTGCTCTTCAGCCGCGGCCGGCTCCGCGGTATCGGCTGCGCCGTCATCATCGTTTCCACCACAAGCCGCGGCCACCAACGCTAGGGCTACCAGCAGCCACCACCATTTCCTAACGGTCTTGGAACCTCTGTTCATGCCGGGCATGTTCTATCTCCAATTCTGTGGCGGGATAGGTGTAGGTACGTCATCTGAGCCCCAAGCGGGCGTATTGCTCATCGGGCGCGTCAACCTCGTTGAGCGCGGTGTGGAGCAGATCAATCATCTCTTCGGCAGATGGCTCGCGGCTGCGGTTCTCCTGCTCGTTGGGGTCGACATCGAGGTCGAACAGGAAGTGGCGGTCGTTGCAGGCGTTCACCGCTATCCACAGGGGAAGCGTGTCGCCCGGCTCATAGGGCTGGCGGATCACCGGAACCTCCGAACCCGGCATCGTGTCGAGCCAGGCCCGCTGGTCGGGCGGGGGCAGGCCGGGCATGCCGATGTCGCCGAACGGCATGGTGGACCACCGGTTGGACCACATGGAGATGGGGAAGTTCTCACCCTCCGCTCCCCGGGCGTACTTGTGCCGGCCGTCGGTCACCTGCACCCAGCCGCCGAATACCCCGCCCAGCGCCCACTCTCGGATGGAGTCGGCCTCACCGCTCAGCAGGGGAGCCATGGAGCGGCCGTGGGTGGTCTGCTTCACCTCGGCATCGAAGACGTCGGCCACGGTGGCGAAGATGTCCACGTTGGTGGTCAGCGCCTCGCAAGTTCCCCCGCCGGGTTTGCCGGGCCACGAAATCAACAGCGGCGTGTGGCCCAAAGGCTCATACTGGGGCACGCCCGGCTTGCCCCATATGTCGCGGCCCTCCCGCTCGTCGCCCAAGTAGTGGCCGTGGTCGGTACACACGACCAGCGCGGTGTCGTCCCACAGGTCTTGCTCGTCGAAGCGGTCCAAGATCTGTCCGAACCAGTGGTCGATCATCGACAGCTTGGCCCCGTAGTTGGCCCGCACGTGGCGGCCCTCCTTCTCCGAGAAGTGGCCCGAGGCGATGCCCCCGTCAACGTAGGGCGGCCAGATGATCCACTCCTCCTCCCCCCACGGCTCGTCGTGATAGCGGCCGGCCCACGGCGCAGGAGTGTCGAACGGCTCGTGAGGATCGAACTCATCCACGAACATGAACCACCGGTCGTGATGGGGCGTGTCCTGGGCCAAGAACCGGGCCGCCGAGCTCATGGTCATCGGACCGGGATAATCCTCCTCGGCCCGGAAGAACGTGCGGGAGCGGTCGTAGGCCCGATCCATCTCCTCGAGACCCCACATCTTCGACCACCACCAGCCGCCCTTCCGCGCCGGCATAGTAGGGGTGCCGGCCCAAGAGGGGTCGTAGTAGGTGCGCCACGGATCGCCCTCGTGGCCCCGCAAGTAGTCCCAGCAGTGGAAGTCGGTGTGGTAGTTCTCCCCGCCGGTCTCGAAGAGGTGGGGGTGATCGGTGACCAGCGCGGTGGTCACGCCTTGGTGGCGCAGCACCCGGGTGATGGGCTCCTCCCACAGCTCGATCGACCCCCACGGCTTCCACAAGAAGTCCAGCGCCCCGCACAAAATGTCGTGGCGAGCCGGCATGCACGGCAGCGATCCCGTTACATGGCGGGTGAACCGAGTAGCCCGCTCAGACGCGAACCGGTCCAGATTCGGCGTCTCGAACTCGGTGCCCCCGTAGCTCCCCAACATGTGCCGATTCAGCGAATCCAGCAAAACGACCGCGACGTTGGAAGGTCCGCTCATCACATCTCCTGGCTTGGCTCTGGCATCGAGTCGATCTGGTCACGCTAGTCTCATGGGCCATCGCGGGCGGAATAAGCCTGTTCAATTTGGGGAGACCGTTGGCCGAGGAACATGCCCAGGGCGAATCAATAGACGCACTGGCCACAACGGTGCTCGAGGGCGAGGCTGCTCGGCGCGATGCCCAAAAGGCCGACGTGTTGTTCCCCGACGACTTGCTGCCCGGGGTGGGGGGCGAGCAGACCACCCTCAAGGAGGGCCTGCGCAAAGGCGGATTCCAGACCTTCGTCGTGCTTTTGGCGCTGAACAGCCTCGACGAGCTGGAGAACAGCGCGGTGGCCATCTTGGGGCCCGACATCGGCGAAACCTTCGGGGTGAGCGACGGGGCCATCACCGCCATCAGCACGGCCTCGCTCATGTTCTTTGTGCTGGGTGCAGGCCCGATGGGCTGGCTGGCCGACCGCTTCCGCCGCGGTCCCATCGTGGGCATCGCCAGCGGGGCCTTCGCCGCGTTCAGCGCCCTGTCGGGGGCGGCGGTGAACGCCCTGATGTTTTTCTTCATGCGGTTCTTCGCCGGCATGTCCAAGGCCAACACCATCACCGTGCATCCCAGCATGCTGGCCGACACCTATCCGCTTCAGACCCGGGGCCGCATGTACGCCACCAACGCCGGGGTGGGCCGGGTGTTCTCCGCCATCAGCCCGATCCTGGCCGGGGGTATCGCGGTGTGGATTGGAGGAGGCGACGGATGGCGCTGGGCGTTCTATCTGCTCGGACTGCCCACCGCGGCTTTGGCGATATTTGCGTTCTTCTTGAGAGAGCCGCCCCGAGGCCAATGGGAACAAAAGCACGTGCTGGGCGCGGGGCTCAAGCAGGACAACAAGATGCCCATCTCAGTGGAGGCCGCCTTCGCCCGCATATGGAACATCGACTCCATTCGCAACATGACCATCGCGTTCGCCGCCATGGGCTTCGCCCTCTTCCCGGCCGGTTCGATTCAGTCGTTCTTTTTGGAGGAAGAATTCGGCCTCGACGCCTTGGAGCGCGGCCTGGCGGTTGCCCCCGCAGGGTTCGGGCTGATCTTGTTCCTGCCGTTTGTCGGGCGCCGGTTCGATGCCACATTCCGCAAAGATCCCAATCGAGCGCTGCTGCTGATAGGAGTGTTGCTGGTACCCATCGGGGTGCTGGTTCCCATCCAGTACGCGATGCCCAACCTGGCTCTGTTCATGGTGTTCTCCGCGATCAATTCCACACTGCTGGGCGGGGCCTTCGCCATGGTGCAGCCGGCCATCCAGGCGGTGTTCCCCTACCGCCTGCGAGGCATGGGCACCGCCATCTTGACCTTCTTCATGGTCATGGTGGGCGGTGTGGGAGGCAGCATCATCGCTGGCTTCCTCCAAAATGAGCTCGGCGAGCAAACCGCTATCACCATCATCACCGCGGTAGCCATGCCTATCGGCGCCTACTTCGTGCTGCGGGGAGCTGGCCGGCTGCGGCGCGATCTCTCCCTCGTGGTTGGCGAGCTGAGAGAAGAACAAGAAGAAGAGCGCCGCCAAGCTGAAACCGACCCCGACGACATCCCGGCCATCCAAGTGGTCGATGTCGATTTCAGTTACGGGCAAGTGCAGGTGCTGTTCGACCTCGGCTTCGAGGTGCGCAAACAGGAGACGCTGGCTTTGTTGGGCACCAACGGAGCGGGGAAGTCCACCGCGCTCAAGGTGATCACCGGCCTAGTGACCCCCGAGCGGGGAGTGGTGCGCTTGCACGGTCAGACCATCACGTTCGCCACTCCCGAGCAGCGGGCGGCCATGGGACTGCACATGCTGCCCGGCGGGGCCGGAGTGTGGAGCGACCTGACGATCCGCGACAACTTGCTCATGGGGGCCTACGCCTACCGCGCCGACCCCGATGACCGGGACCGCCGCATCGAGAGGGCCTTAGAGTTGTTCCCCGACCTGGCCCATCGGACCAAAGAGCGAGCCGGCAACTTGTCCGGCGGCCAGCAGCAGATGCTGGCGCTGGCCCGGGTGATGCTGCACGAGCCCGAAGTGCTGATGATCGACGAGCTGTCGCTAGGGCTGGCCCCGGTGGTGGTGCAGTCGCTGCTGGAGACCATCGAAGAGCTCAAATCCCAGGGCCAGACCATGATCATCGTCGAGCAGTCGCTGAATGTGGCGTTGGCCATTTCCGACCGCGCTGTGTTCTTGGAAAAGGGGCAGGTGCGCTTTGAGGGTCCGGCCCAAGAGCTGGCCGAGCGGGATGATCTGGCCCGAGCGGTGTTCCTGGGCACCGAGGGCGGCTGATGGGCCACGCCTCCGCCCCCGTGCTTGGAACCTGGATTACCCAGCAACTGGCGTTCGACGGGGTGGTCAACGGGCTGGTGACCGGACTGGTGGCTATGGGCATCGTGCTCATCTATCGCTCTACTCGGGTGATCAACTTCGCGGTAGGCAACATGGGGATCATCTCCGCCTCCATGATGGCGTTGCTGATGCTGAACTATGGCTGGCCGTTCTGGCTGGCCCTGGCGCTCTCGCTGGCGCTTGGCGTGCTGTTCGCCGCCGCGGTGGAGCTGACCGTGATACGCCGCCTGTTCAAATCACCCCGGGTGATCGTGCTGGTGGCCACGGTGGGCATCGCCCAACTGGCCCAGCTTGTTGTCTCCCAACTCCCCGACATCGAGGCCGCTGGCCAGAGGTATCCGGTGTTCATCGGCTCGATCTGGGAGGACATCTGGTTCACCGACATTCGCGTGCGCGGCCCGCAGCTCACCATCCTCATAGTGGTGCCGCTGCTGGCCATGCTGCTTGGTTGGCTGATGAACAGGACCACATTCGGCAAGTCGGTGGCCGCATCAGCCAACAACCCTGAACTCTCCCGCTTGTCGGGGATCAACCCGAAAACTGTGTCCACCTTCGTGTGGGTGATGGCCGGGCTGTTGGCCTCGATTTCGATGGTCATGCTCTCGGGGTCAACCGGGCAGATCGCTGGCCTGGCCAATCTCGGGCCCCAGACCCTGGGAAAGGCGATGGTGGCCGCGGTGCTGGCCGCCATGGTCTCCTTCCCCCGGGCCATGCTGGCCGGGGTGCTGATCGGTGTGCTCGAAGCCCTATTCCGCTTCAACTTCTTCACCGAGACCGGGCTCATTGACTTCGTCATCTTCTTGGCCGTGCTGGTGGCGGTGTATTTCCAGAGCCGCAGCCAAGGCGAAACCGGGGTTTTCTCCTTCACTCCCAAGATGCGGCCAATCCCCGAGCGGCTGTGGGAGGTGTGGTGGTTGCGGCATCTGAACCGGATCGGGCTGGGTGCGCTGTTGGTGCTCGGCATCGTGTTAGTGCAGCTTCCCGGCATCACCAACCTGCCGTCCCGCCAGCTTCTGTACGCCACCGTGCTGTGCTTTGCGGTGTGCGGTCTGTCGGTCACCATCATCACCGGGTGGGCCGGCCAGCTCTCCTTGTCCCAGATGACCTTCGCCGGCATGGGTGCCCTATTCGCCGCCGGGCTCAAGCGAGGCCTGTCCATGGATTTCACGGTGGGAACCGGGTTCTTGCCCGGCGACGCCTTGTCGTTCGACTTCTTCGACGTCCAGTTCGAGGCCAGCGGCATACCGTTCATGGTGGCCATCCCGGTGGCCGGGCTGTTCTCCGCGTTGGTGGCCGCGGTGATCGGAGTGGGGTCGCTGCGGGTACGCGGCCTGTATCTGGCGGTGACCACATTCGTTTTCGCACTAGCCGCCCAGCAGTACCTCTACCGACGACCGTTCTTTTCCGGGGGCAACGCGTCGTCGGTATCGTTTCGCAGGGGCGAGCTGTTCGGGCTAGAGCTCAGGTCGCAGAAGACCTACTACTACGTCTGCTTGGCCTTCCTGGTGATCGTGGTCATCATCGTCAGTCGGCTGCGCCGCTCGGGAGTGGGACGCACCATCATCGCGGTGCGCGACAACTCAGATTCTGCGTCGGGTTACACGGTCGGGCCGGTGCGCTCGAAGCTGTCTGCGTTTGCGATGGCCGGAGGCATCGCTGGTTTGGGCGGCGCCATGTTGGCCGGGCTGGTGCAAAACGTTCCTATCAGCGAGCGCTTCTTCCAGGTTGAGAACTCGTTGCAGATTGTCGGGATGGTGGTGATCGGCGGACTCGGATCGTCAATAGGCGCGGTGCTGGGGGCTATCTGGATCCACGGACTCCCCAATCTGTTCAACAGTGCTGAAACGGTTGCCCTGTTCTCCTCCAGCATAGGACTCTTGCTGGTGCTCATGTACTTCCCCGGCGGATTGATTCAGATCGCCTACAGCGCCCGCAACGCCCTTATCGGCATGGCCGAGCGGCGATTGGGCCCCGACCCCGGGGGCAAGACCATGCACGCAGCGCCCACCAGCCTGACCCGACTTGAAGACCCCCGGCCCTCCACCGACCCCATGCTGGCGGGGCGCGACATCTCCGTGCGCTTCGGCGGGGTGGAGGCGGTGTCGGAGGCCACCGTGGTGGTGCGTCCCGACGAGATCGTGGGCCTTATCGGGACCAACGGCGCCGGCAAGTCGACGTTCATGAATGCGGTCGGCGGGTATGTGCCGTCTAGCGGTCGGGTGGAACTGCTCGGTGCCGACATCACCCGGCTTTCCGCTCCCCGGCGGGCCCGCGCCGGACTGGGCCGCACCTTCCAGACCGCCGCCCTGTTCCCCGAGCTGACGGTGCGGGAGACGGTGCAGGTGGCCCTAGAGGCTCGGGGTCGCACGCCGATTGTGAGCACCGCCTTGCACCTGCCCCACAGTTTCACCCTGGAGCGGCGACGGCGGGCCGAGGCCGACGAGCTGATCGACTACCTGGGGCTGGGGCGCTACGCCGACTCCTACATCAGCGACCTGTCCACCGGCACCCGCCGCATCGTGGAGATCACCGGCCTGTTGGCCCTGGGCGCCCGAGTGCTGTGCCTTGACGAGCCCACCGCCGGAGTGGCCCAGCGGGAGACCGAGGCATTCGGCCCGCTCATCGTCAACATCCGCCGGGAGTTGGGCGCGGCAATGCTGATCATCGAGCACGACATGCCCCTGATCATGATCATCAGCGACCGGGTGTACTGCCTGGAGGCCGGCAAGGTCATCGCCGAGGGCTCCCCCTCAGAGGTCCGCAACGACCCCCTGGTGATCGCCAGCTACCTCGGCACCGACGAGCGGGCCATCGCCATCAGCGACGGCTGACCTTCCGAGACCGCTGTTCAGTAGCGGGGATTGCGGGGGCCGAAGAACAGGCGGTCGGCGTTGGCGTAGAGGTACTTGTCGAGCACGCCATCTCGCAGGTCGAGGTCCCAGGCCTCGGTGATGCAGCGCCGCATGTCGAGGGCCGGATGGTCGGAGGCGAAGATCACCTTGTCTTGTCCCCGGGTGTTCATGAAATGGACGAACTCGTCCGGGAGCCGCTTGGGGCTGTACGCCGAGGTCATCAGATGCAGGTTCTTGTACTTGATCATCAGGCGCATGGCCACCCCCCACCACGGGTCGGCCCCATGGGCCATGCACAGCTTCAGATCGGGGAAGCGCAGGCAGATCCGATCGAGCAGCATTGGGTCTTGGCCCTCGCCGGGCATGGGAGGGCCGGGAATGCCGGTGTTGATCGACAGCGGCAGATCCAGCTCGGTGCACTTGGCGTAGAGCGGGTAGTACACCGAATCGCTGGGAGGAACGTCCACACCGAACGGCACTACCCGAGCCAGCGCAACCGGATACTGCTTGACCATGTCCTCCAGCTTCCACAGCACCGACATCATTCCCCTGGGGTCGAGATGGAGAGCCAGCGCGAACCGCTCGGGGTAGCGCTCCACGAAGTCGAAAGGGCGGGGGTTGTCCTCGCCGACAGTCGCTTGAATGATCGCCCTTTCCACCCCCAGCTCGTCCATGAGCGGAAGCAGCTCCTCGGGGGTGAAGCTGCGGAAGAAATCGGCCCCACCGTGGAGATAGTCCTCTTTGACCCGGATCAGGTACTCGGGCGGCTCGTAGTCGCCCATATTCACGTTCACCCAGCAGTCGATGGCTCTCGGCGGCATGGCCCGACGCTATCTCGGCTGGGTCTCCCGTCTTGACTCGATGGAATCTCTGATAGGTACCTCGCATCCCCAGGAACCAATATCTAGGCATGGCCACTGCCTTGAATGGTTTGCGTGTTTTGGAGCTCGGCTCGGGAGCGGCCGTGGGCATTGCCGGCATGGTTCTGGCCGAGAACGGGGCGGAAGTGGTCAAGATTGAATCGCCCCAGGGTGACCGCGACCGAGGGAGGCCGGGTTTTGCCGTGTGGCACCGGGGCAAGAAGAGCGCCGTCCTCGATTTGGCCGATGCTGGCGACCGGGATCGATTCCTTGAACTGGCCCGCGTGGCCGACGGCGTGATCGAGGCGTTCCGCCCGACTACCGCTGCAAGACTCGGCGTCGACTTCGAGACCCTGCGGAAGCTGAATGACCAGCTGGTGTACGCCGCCATCACCGGGTTCGGCGAGACGGGGCCGTGGCGGAACCTTCCCGGCTACGAGCAGATCGTGGCGGCCAAGAGCGGGCGCATGACCACCTACGACGGGGTGCGCCCTGGCCCGGTATTCACCCCGGTGCCCATCGCCTCCTATGGAACAGGGATGCTGGCTGCGGTGGGGTTGATGGCCGGCATTTGGGCCCGCCCCCGCTTAGGTCTGGGGCAGCGGGTCCACACCAGCCTGATGCACGCTCTGAGCGTGTACGACATGACCAGCGGGCACGGCAACCGCACCAACATGCCGCCCGAGCCGGGAAAGGTCTACGGGATCATGCGGGTGCCGTTCATGACCGCGCCCACCAAGGACGGCCGGTTCATCCAGATGTGCAGTCGCCAAGCCCACCATTACCGCCGGTGGCTCACCGAACTAGGGCTCGAGGGACTGCTGGACGACCCCGATTTGGCCAACGCCCCCGACCTGTGGCCCAGCGAGGATAGATTGGCCGCGACTATCGAGGCCATCAGAAATGGCATGGAGCAGCGGACCGCCGAGGAGTGGGTGGAGACCTTCTCGGCCAAAGACATCGGGGGCGATCCGTTCCTGGCCCCGCAGGAATTCCTCGACCATCCCCAGTGCACTGAGAACAGACGCCGACAAGAGGTAGTTGATCCGGAGATGGGCCCCACCGTGCAGATCGGCCCGCTCGGGGTGTATTCCGACACCCCGTCGGTGGTCGGGCCGCCCGCCCCCCGCCTCGGCGAACACACCAACAAGGTGCTGAGCAGCTGGGCGTCGACGCCGCTTCGCACACCCACCGCCGACCGGGCCGATCGCACTGGTGATCTGCCCCTAGCCGATGCGACCATTCTGGACGTCGGCTACTTCTACGCCTGCCCCTTTGCCGCCACGCTGCTGGCCGAGGCCGGAGCTCGGATCATCAAAGTGGAGCCACCTAGCGGCGATCCCGGACGGCGCAACTGGACCACCGACTACGTGAAATCCCATGTGGGCAAGGAGTCCATCGTGTTGGACCTCAAAACCCCCGAAGGCCTCGACATCCTGAATCGGCTGGTCGACAAGGCCGACGTATTCCTGCACAACTTCCGGCCGGGGACACCCGAGCGGCTGGGAATCGACGCCGATTCCGTGATGGCCCGCAACCCCCGCCTGCTCTATGTGTATGCATCTTGTTTCGGCAGCCAGGGACCGTGGGCTCACAAAGCCGGCTTCCACTCGTCTCCCAACGCCATCGCCGGCGCCGGCGTGGTGGAGTCGGGCGACCAGAACCCGCCCCGCAACCGCACCTATGGCGACCCCACCGCCGCCCTAGCCACCGCGGCAGCCATCATGGCCGGCGTGTTGGCCTGCCGCCACACCGGGCGAGGCCAGAAGCTGGAGACCACCATGCTCACCGCCACCGCCTACGCCGTGGCCGAATGGGGCATCCAGCACTCGGGTCCCGAAGCACCAGTGGTGGATTCAGGACAATACGGCTTCCACGCCTACCAGCAGCTGTACGAGACCAGCGACGGGTGGCTGGTGCTGGACGTGCATCAAGACCGCGAGCGCCAAGCCCTGGGCATGGTGCTCGGCGTCGAGCTTCCCGAACTGCCCTCCTCTGAACTCGCGGCCCAGCTCGCCAAAGTGTTCAGTTCAGACTCGGCAGAGGCATGGGAAAGCCGACTACTGGCCGTCGGGGTACCAGCGGTCCAAGCTGACCGAGGTGACTTCTTGCACAATATGCTGAACGAGAACCATATGCGGACATGCGGCGTGGCCGTCGAAGCCGAACAACACGGTCTGGGCTCGTACTGGAGGGCCGGGCCGACCATGCAATTCTCGTCCGCCTCCACTCCCCTGACCCCTGCACTCCCCCTCGGTTGGGCCACAACGAAAATTTTGGGTGAACTTGGTTTCAGTGATGAGAAAATCACCCGACTGCACGATGCTGGGGTGACCAAGCCCATCGGGCACGGCCTACCCAACTAAAGGACCGTGGATGACGGCAGCCTGACCCCGGTGGAGTAGCCGCTAGTCTCGCCCCGTGGATTTAGGAATCAGCGGACGACGGGCGCTGGTGGCTGCATCATCAGCCGGACTGGGGCTGGCCACCGCGGTGGCACTGGCTGAAGAAGGGTGCCGGGTGGTGATGAACGGGCGCGACCCCGACCGCCTCAACGAAGCGGCTAACGGTGTGCCCCGCGCCATCCCCATCGTCGGCGACGTGTCCGACGCGGCAGGTGCAACTGCCCTGGTAAGCGCCGCCACGGAGGCCTTGGGCAGCATCGACATCTTGGTCACCAACGCCGGCGGACCTCCTGGCGGCAACTGGGCGAGCACCGACGTCGACCTCTACCCGGCTGCGCTGGAGCTGAGCCTGTTGTCAGTGGTGGCCATGACCAAGGCGGCCGTACCGGCCATGCAGGCCCAAGGCTGGGGCCGGGTGCTGGCCATCACTTCGGTGTCGGTACGCCAGCCGCTGGACATGCTCATCCTGTCCAACACGGCTCGAGCCGGAGTCACCGGCTACCTCAAGACCATGGCGAACCAAGTGGCGGCCGATGGCGTGACCGTGAACTCCCTTCAGCCCGGCTACCACGCCACTGACCGGCTTCGGCAGCTGTTCGGGGATCGGATGGACGACCTGGAATCAAGTGCCGCCTCCCATTCGGTAGGCGATCCTGCCGACTTCGGCCGGATCGCCGCATTCTTGTGCTCTGAGCACGCCCGATTCATCACCGGCACCGCCCTCCCCGTGGATGGCGGACTCTGCGCCGGACTGCAATAGGCAAAAGGAGAAGACATGATCCGACACGTTGTGATGTTCAATTTCCGAGACGATGCCGACGAGGCCCAGCGCCAGGCGGTACACGACGCCATCGCCACCATGCCCGAGGCCACCGGGGTGACCGAGGCCTACACCATCGGACCGGATCTGGGGCTGGCCGAGGGCAACTTCGACTTCGTCGTCGTCGGGGATTTCGCCGACCAAGACGCCTACCTGACCTACCGCGACCACCCCGACCACCGGCGAATCGTCTTCGACATCATTCGCCCGGCCGTCACCGACCGGGCCGCCATCCAGTTCGAGATTCCCTGACCGCTCCCCAGGCACTCCGAACGTGGCCGCTTCTCTCCGTTTTCTACCGGAGGCGGGCACGAGGGTAGCGTTTTCCGAGCCACCAAGAGAGGTAGACATGAGTGCGCAGCCAGAAACAGCCAGCGGCAACGGGGGACGAGACCTGCGGATCGCCATCATCGGGGCCGGACCGGGTGGGCTGTGCGCCGCCATTCGGCTCCGCCAGTCGGGGTTCGAGAACTTCACCGTGCTGGAGAAGGGCAGCGGCGTGGGTGGCACCTGGTACCACAACCGATATCCCGGTTGCGCCTGCGACATCCAGTCGGAGCTCTACTCGTTCTCCTTTGAAGTGAACACCACGTGGACCCGGCCCTATGCCCGCCAGCCCGAGATCCTGACCTACATGGAGCACTGCGCTGAGAAGTACGGGTTGCTCCCCCATTGCCGGTTCAACGACGCGGTGACCTCGGCCTGCTGGGACGACGACGATGCCACCTGGACGCTGACCACCGAGTCGGGCGCCGAGGTAGTCGCTGATGTGGTGATCAGCGCACTGGGCATGTTCAACGATGTGCCCCTGCCCGACATCGAGGGCTTGGACTCCTTCGAGGG
>JAJEDQ010000056.1 GCA_022821445.1 Acidimicrobiia bacterium
TCCCACCTACGCGGTGAGACGGTAGGCCACACCCTATTCGCGGGGGTCGTCGATTGAGACGGTGCTTACATCGGCGATGCGGGTGGTGACCATGTCGAGGGCGATCTGCTCTAGGAACTCCTTGGGCATGACGCACTCGCGGCATTCAGCGCCTTCCAGGATGAGTCGGAGAGCCACGGTGCCCTCGGCGGCTGATACGAATTCCACGTCGCCGCCGTCGAGGGCTACTAGGGCACGGAGCTCGCCGACGGCCTCGTCCAATAGGGCTTGATCCATGGCGAGGGATTCTAACTGGCGTCTTGTCCCAGGTTCGGAGGGCGGGTTCTAGACAGGAAGGCGCCGGCGTCGGCCAGGATTAGCTGGCCGGTGGTGCAGCGGGCCAGGTCGGAGGCCAGGTATACCGACAGGCGGCCCAGTTCTTCGGGAAGGGTCTCCCGGCGCAGGGGGGTGGCGGCCACGATGGCTTCGTAGTGTTCGGGAGAAAATGCTTCCTTTATCAATTCAGTGGGGGTGGTGCCGGGGGCGATGGCGTTGACTCGGATGTTGTGGGGGCCGAGCTCCACCGCCATCGACCAGGTGAGGTGGTTGATGGCGGCCTTGGCCGCGGCGTAGCTCGACATCATGGGCGAGGGCCGGGTGGTCTCTCCCGAGCTGACGTTGATGATCACCCCGCCGCCATGTTCCATCATCACCAGGGCCTCAGCCCGGCCGCACAAGGCCGTCAGCACCAGATTCTGGTCTACAAGGTCCCGCCAGAACTCTCCGTCCATGTCCACAAACCGAGTCGGGGAACGCCCCGCCATCATGCCGACGTTGTTGACGGCAATATCCAGGCGCCCGCCCCAGGCCACCACATCGCCCACCAGGGCCTCAATGGCGGCGTCATCGCGCAGATCAGCGGGGAATGCCGCTGCCGTGCCCCCTTCCTCGGCAATTTGGGCCACGGTTTCCCCGGCATTTTCGCCCCGGATATCGTTCACCGCCACCGATGCGCCAGCCCGACATATCCACCGGGCGATCTCCCGGCCGATGCCCGCTCCCGCTGCGGTGACCAGGGCCACCTTGCCGGAGTGGTCGATCTCGACGCTCATAACCTCAGTGCCGCCCTCAGTCGCTCGATCTCGAAGCTCACTGATCCGGTGGCGCTAGCTGTGCCGGAGTCCGACCCGCACCGCGTCGTGGTCGGCGGTGCGCTGGAGCAGGGCCATGGCCTGGTCGATCTGGTCGAGGCCGAACACCTCGCCCAGCAGCGGCCCGGTGGGGAACTCCCCGCTGTTCAATATCTCCACCGCCTCCCGCATGGAGCTGGGGGTGGACCCGCTCCCGCCCTGGACCGTCAATCCCTTGAGCACGATCAGGTCGGTGATCATCTCCACTGGTGCCAAGTTCTTCAATCCGGCCAGCTGCACCTTGCCCCCCTGGCGAACCAGGCTCAGGCATAGGGGCACGGTGGCGGTTGTATCGGCCAGATCCACGGCCATGTCGGCCATGGCCCCACCGGTGATCTCGGCCACAAACGCCACGAGGTCGGTGGCGGTGACGTCGACGGTTACATCGGCGCCCACCTCGCGGGCCACCTCCAGGCGCAGGGCGTCGGCACCGGTGCCGGTGACGATTACCGTCTCTGCTCCCCGGCGCTTGGCCTCCGCGGCGTACACCAGCCCCATGTGGCCCGGCCCCTGCACTACCACGGTCTCGCCCTCGCCCACGGGCATCCGGCTGAACCAGTTGCACACGTTGGCCAGCGGCTCGAACAGGGTCAGCTCGGCGGCATCAATGTCGTAGGTCAGCTTCACCAGATGGGTGTTGGGCAACACGCCCATGTACTCCCCGTAGCCGCCCCACAGGCCGTGGCCGTCTTCGAGGCCCATCGTGTAGCCGTACACCTCGCCCAGGCCAAACGGGTTGTTCTCCGTAACCGGTGCCCGCACAACAAGGTCCACCGCCACCCGGTCGCCCACTGCCACGCCCAGGTTGGCGTCGTCGGCCAGGGCATGAACCCGGCCCACGATCTCATGGCCGGGAACCAGCGGTGATTTCTCTCCGGGGACGTGCTGGTGGCCGTGGAGTTGGGCCACGTCGCTGCCGCACATGCCCACGGCCTCCACCTTGAGCACCCCGCCGCCGGGGGGCGGCTCGGGCACCGGGAAGTCGTCCCTCAGTTGGAAGGTGCCGTCGCCGTTGAAGACAACGCCCCGACAAGTGCTGCTCATGGTCGCTGCCTCTCTTCTGGAGCTGGGGACTGCTAGATCCCGCTCTTCTCCAGGATGTGGACGCCGCAGCTTGAGCCGAGGCCGATCACATGGGCCAGGCCCACGTTGGCCCCTTCGATCTGGCGGTCGCCGGCCTCGCCCCGCAGGTGGGTGGCCACCTCGTACACGTTGGCCACGCCGGTGGCGCCGATGGGATGGCCCTTGGAGATGAGTCCGCCGGACACGTTCACCGGGGTGTCGCCGTCGCGCCACGGAGCGCCTCGGTCGATGAAGTCGCCCGCGCCCCCCGGCTCACACAGGCCCAGGTTGTCGTAGTGGATGAGTTCGGCGGTGGCGAAGCAGTCGTGCAGCTCCACCAGGCTGAGGTCTTCGGGGCCCACCCCGGCCTGCTCGTAGGCGGCTTGGGCCGCGTTGCGGGTGAGGGTGTTCACGTCGGGCTGCATGGCGCCCGACTCCACGTAGGGGTCAGTGGTGAGCACCGAGGCGGAGATCTTCACCGCCCGAGACTGCTGCTCGCGGCTGAGGGTGGCAAAGCGCTCCTCGCCCACCAGCACGCAGGCGGCAGCGCCGTCGCCGGTGGGGCAGCACATCAGCAGCGTGTTGGGGTAACTCTGCATGGGCGAGCCCATCACCTCTTCCAGGCTGAACTCCTTCTGGTACTGGGCCAAGGGGTTGAGCGTGGAGTGGGCGTGGTTCTTCTGGGCCACCTTGGCAAACTGCTCGAAGCCCACCCCGTCGTTGTCGTTGGCGTACTCCATGCCCGCTTGGGCGAACACGCCGGGCATGGTGTCGGTGCCCAAGATGCCGTCGATGGGCATCACCGCTCCAAAGCGGCCCGACGGCTCATACACGTTCTTCTCTTTGCGGGCGCCGCCGGCTAGAAGCCCCATCTTGCCCATCTGCTCCACGCCGATGGCCAGGCCCAGGTCGGCCTCTCCGGCCCGGATGGCCATGATCACTGTGCGCAGGGCCGTAGCGCCGGTGGCACACGCATTGGACACGTTGTAAACCGGGATGCCGGTTTGGCCGATCTGCTTCTGCACCTGCTGACCCATGCCGGCGTTGGCCTGGAACAGGGTCCCGCACGACAGGAGGTCCATGTCGGAGATGGTCACCCCGCCGTCGTCCAGTGCGCCCAGAGCCGCCGCGGCGGCCAAGTCCACCGCATCCTGGTCGGGGTAGCGGCCGAACGCCGTCATGTGCGTTCCCAGAACCCAGATGTCTTGTGCCATTGTCGGCCTCCTGTGGTTGGTTCGTTCTCGTGGTTGGCTTCGCCGATTCCTACTGATTGGCTGTCATGTCGGGGCGTAGCCGAAGGCAACGGCCTCTTGGCCGTCGTCGTCGGTGCCCACGACATAGGTGTCGAGCTTGACTTTCATGCCGAGCGAGATCTTGGCCGGATCGGGCTCGATGTTGATGAGGTTGGAGCGCACCGAGGTGCCGTCGTCGGTGAGCACGATGGCCGAGACGTAGGGCGTGGGGATGGTGGGGGCGGCCCGGTAGACGATGCTGAAGGTGCGCAGCGTGCCGGTGTCGCTCACCCGCACCGGTTTGAACTCCCGGTGGCCGCAATGGGCGCAGGCGTTGCGCCGGCCAAAGAAGCGGGCACCGCAATTGGTGCACTCGTTGGCTTGCAGATAGGGCTCATCGCCCAAGACGAGGTAGTACACGAGTGGGATTTGCACGACGGGCAGACTACCTCAGCACCCGATGTCGCGGCCCAACTGCGCCGGGGGCGCGGGCCGATTGTGGCTCGTGTCGGCTATCCGGGGATGTCGAATCCCTCGGGGAAGCTGCCGTCCATGTACCCGCTAATTTCCACCTTCTTGACGATGCGGAATCCGTCGGGGGTCCGGGAGACGGTGTCGTGATACCAGCCGCCCACGTAGAACAAGTGCAGCCCCGATCCGTTGGGGTCGAACTTGCCGTCGCCGTCCACCGGCATGCCCATGGGGTTGTGGAAGAGGGTCGTGCATTGGGCGGTGTCGCCGTCCCAGCTGCGGATGTAGGTCTTTCCCACCATGTGCTGGGTCATGGGAAAGATGGAAAGGGCCATCTGGAGCCACCCCTTGACGGTGGGATAGTCGGCATTGGCGTCGTCCACTCCGGGCGCCGACGAGGAGTAGTCCAGGTGGGCGTCGGGAGTGAAGACCGTGTCGAGCAGGTCCCAGTCCTTCTCGTCAATGGCAATGGTGTAGCGGACGATGGTGTCCTCGATGGCCAGGCGGTCGACGGGATCAGGCATGTTCATGGCGGGCCACCGTAGTAGACAACCTCGTCCAATGGCCTACGGGGGCGGGAGGCGGAGGAACTCGGTCGATCTTCATCTGGGTATCCAAGGGCCACGGTTCCGACGATACGGCGATCCTCGGGGATTTTGAGGCCCTCGATTACGGCCGCTTCGTGTTCGAATACACCGAAGAAACAAGAGCCCAGGCCCGCGGCCGCAGCGGACACAAGCAGATGGTGGACCGCCATGCCCGCGTCCACCCACCAGTAGGGCACAGGCCAGGACTCGGGGTTGTCGCCGAGGCCGGTGTGGGCCTTGTCGGGCTCGGAATAGCGCTGGGCGTAACGCTCGGGGTCGGTGAGCACCACTACCAGCACGGGGGCAAGCAGCAGGCCGGGCCAGGGGAACTCGGCTCGGCGCTCCGAGGTGAGGGTGAGCTGCCAGTAACGCTCGGGCTCGGTGGCCACGCAGAACTCAACGGCCTGGGTGTTGCCCGCCGACGGGGATCGGCGAGCCTGGTCGAGCAGCTCGGGCAGCAGGCCGTCGGGCAGTTGGTCGGGGAGAAAGTTGCGGCACATCGGCCGCCGAAGGGGCGATGAGTCGCTCATGGCCGCGGGCAGCCGAACCGGCGCCCGATTGCTCAGGTGTACTTGAGCAGGTCTTCGGCCATGATCCAGCCGAAGGCGATCATGGTGTCGCCGCCGGCGCGGTCCACCTTGTCGAACAGGGCAGCCACGTCGGGGGCGATGCCCTCGGGCTTGGCGGTCTCATAGTCGAGCAGACAGGCCTGGCTGTCGTCGCCCACCACTCGGAAGTCTCGGTCGAGATACCGGCTGGCGCTGATGCTGAACCGCTTGGCCAGGCGGCGTCCCCAGGCCCGCTCTTCGCCGGAGGCCTTGTGGCCCGGGCGGGGGACGATGTCCACCAGAGGCTTGAAGGCGTCAAACCCGCCGGCGTTGTCGAACTGGGTCCCCAAGAGCACGTCTTCGTCGGGGAACGCCATCAGGGCCCGGTGCAGCTGTGCGTCGACGAGTTGGCGGAGAACTGTGCTGCGCTTGGAGGTGCGGGCCACCGAGGCCAAGCCCACCAACACGCTCGGCGTCCCGCCGATGCGCTCCAGGGTGGAGAAGGCGAATCCCCGAAGCTTGCCGTTCTCCCGGGCGGTGGAGATCAGCACCCACTCCTCGGTCTGCTTGGAGAGCAGCCCCACCGAAAACGGGTTGGGGCCGTCAGCGCACATGTCCGCCATTTCGGCCAGCTCAGCGTCGGTGACCGCTGTGCAGTCCTTGGTTTCGACGTCGATTGCCATGCGCTGCTCGCCCTCCTTGCTGGCTGGTCCCCCACAGATTTCTGCCCGTGGGCACCCCTATAGTCCATCAATCGCTCCGGTAGGCGCGCAAACCCGCAGGATTGCAAGGGTTTTCGATGATTGTCCGCTTTCGGTAAAACGCCAGCTAGTCGGGCTGCACGGCTATGGCGTTGCTGCCCAGTTCCTCTCGCAGCAGGCCGATCAACCCACTTCCCGTGTCCACTCCGTAGTCCGATGAGAGCTTGATTCCCTTGTCGTCACCGAGCATCAAGACCACCTCTGACTTGCCCGGATGGCTGGCGAAAATCGACTTGAGGGTATCGATCCGGTCCACGGTCAGCTTTTGGGTGTTGATGTTCACCTTCAGAGGGCCGAGGCCGTTGGCCCAGTCGGCTCGCACCGGCTCCACCCCGTAGCAGATCAAGTTGGGGTCCTCGTCGCGCTGATCCAGTCGCCCCTCCAGAACGACCACCAGATCGTCCTCGATCTTGTGACCGTGCTCTTCCATCGCCCGGGGGAACAGCGTCACCTCCATGGTTCCGTACATGTCCTCAAGGTCGAATGACGCCATCTGGTCGCCCTTTCTGGTCCACCTCTTGCGGAAGTTGCTCACCACCCCGCCCACTTTCACCGAGGCGCCATCTTCCGCTTCGGCCAGGTGGTCGATCCGATGGGTGGTCTTTCGGGCCAGCACTCCCTCCATGCCCATGATGGGGTGGTCGGACACGTACAGCCCGAGCATCTCCCGCTCGGCGGCCAGCCTCCGAGACTTGTCGAACTCGGTATCGGGAATCTCTATGTCGTCTTGGAAGGCATCGGCACCGCCCTCGTCGAACAGGCTCATCACACCCTGCTCGCGCTCTCGCTGCTGCTGGATGCCGCGCCGCACGATGGGCTCGAACACGTTCAACAGCCCCTGGCGGGGATGCCCCAGGGAGTCGAAGCCGCCCCCTTTGATGAGCGCCTCCACGGTCCCCTTGTTCAGCACCATGGGATCAACCCGCTGGCAGAAGTCGTGGAAGTCGCTGTACGGCCCGTTCTTCTCCCGCTCATCCAAGATCATCTGCGCCGCGCCCTCTCCCACGTTGCGGATTGCGGACAGCCCGAAGGAGATGGACTGCTCGCCGCGGTCGGAGCCGATGGCCGCAAAGTCGGACTGGGAGCGGTTCACATCGGGCAACGCCACCTCGATCCCCCGCTGGCGGCACTCGGCCAGATACACCGCCGCCTTCTCCAGCTTGCTTTTCACGCTGGTCAACAGCGCGGCCATGTACTCCACCGGATAGTTGGCCTTGAGGAAGGAGCACTGATAGGAGATCAGCCCATAGCCATAGGAATGGCTCTTGTTGAAGGCGTAGTCGGCAAACTGCTCGATGATGTCGAATAGCTCGGTGCCCAGTTCCTCGCCGTAACCGCTCTTCTCGCAGCCGGCTACGAAGGAGTCCCTCTCCTTGGCCATCAGCGCCCGGTCCTTCTTGCCGCAGGCCTTGCGGAGGTTGTCGGCCTCGGCCAGGGTGTAGCCCGCAAACTTCTGAGCCACCCGCATCACGCTCTCCTGGTAGATCATCAGCCCGTAGGTGTCGGACAGGATGTCGGCGGCGTCTTCATGGAACACCTGCACCGGTTTGCGGTCGTTCTTGCGGTCGGCGTAGTCGTTGTGCATGTTGGCCGCCATCGGACCGGGCCGGTAGAGGGCCACGAGGGCGGCCACATCGTCGAAGCAGGTGGGCTTCAGCGACCGGATCAACGAGCGCATCGGGCCGCTCTCCAGCTGGAATATCCCGATGGTCTCCCCCCGAACCAGCATCTCGTAGGTGGCGGCATCGTCCAGCGGCACGTTGTCGATGTCGATATCCACGCCGCGGGACTGCTTGATGAGGCCGACGGTGTCCTCGATCACATCGAGGTTTCGCAGGCCCAAGAAGTCCATCTTGAGCAGCCCGAGATCCTCCACCGCGTGCATCTCGTACTGGGTGACGATGGGGGCATCCTCATAGGACTGCCCCGACGAGGCCTTGCGCTGAATGGGGAGGTGCTCGGTGAGCGGATCCTTGGTGATCACCACCGCGGCGGCGTGAATGCTGTCTTGGCGGCGCAGGCCCTCCAGGCCCCGGGCCACATCCACCACCCTGCGGGCGTCCTCGTCGCTCTCGCACATCTCCCGTAGCTCGGCGGCCGCCTTGTAGCCGTCGGCGTGCTCGTCGCTCTTCTCCAAGCATGCCCACAGCGGGGTGTCGCGGCCCAGCACCAGGGGGGGCATAGCCTTGGCCAGCTTGTCGCCCAGGGCGTAGGGGTAGTTCAGAACCCGGGCGCTGTCGCGCACCGCGGCCCGGGCCTTGATGGTGGAGAAGGTGATGATCTGGGCCACATGGTCTTCGCCGTACTTGTGGGACACGTAGCGGATGATCTCGTCGCGGTAGCGGGAGTCGAAGTCCATGTCGATGTCGGGCATGGACACCCGGGACGGATTCAGGAAGCGCTCGAACAGCAGGTCGTAGCGAATCGGATCCAGATCAGTGATCTGGAGGCTATAGGCCACGGCACAACCGGCCGCGCTGCCCCGGCCCGGTCCCACGCGGATGCCCCGCTCCCGGGCGTAGCGGATCAGGTCCCAGGTGATCAGGAAGTAGGAGGAGAAGCCCATGTCGGAGATGACCTTGAGCTCATAGGCCAGCCGGTCGGCCGCCTCATCAGACAGGGGACTCCCCCACCGGGCTTCGGCCCCCTTCAAGGTCAGGGCTTGGAGGTATTCGTCGGCGTTCTCGTATTCATCGGGTATGGGGAAGTCGGGGAGTTGCGGCTTGCCGAACTCGATCTCCACATTGGCCCGCTCCGCAATCAACAGCGTGTTGTCGCAAGCCGGGATCAGGTCGGAGAACACATGACGCATCTCCGCCGCCGTCTTGAGGTAGTGCTCGCTGCCGTCGAACTTCAAGCGGTCGGTGTCGCTCACCAGCGAGCCGGTTTGCACGCACAACAGGGCATCGTGGGCTTCGGCGTCGTGCCGATGGGTGTAGTGGCTGTCGTTGGTGGCCAGCAGGGGGGCATTGATTTGGCGGGCCAGCTTGATCAATTCTGGGTTGGTGCGAATCTGCGCGTCGATGCCGTGGTCTTGGATCTCCACGAACAGGTTGTCCTTCCCGAAGATGTCCTGGAGGCGGGCCGCCTTGGCCACGGCGTCGTCGTAGTCGTCGCGCAGCAGGGCCTGGAGAACGTGGCCGCCCAGACAGCCGGTGGAGCAGATCAGCCCCTCGCTGTGCTCGGCCAGCAGCTCCCAATCCAGCCGGGGCTTGTAGTAGTAGCCCTCGAGGAAGGCCCGGCTGGAAAGCTGGATGAGGTTCTTGTAGCCGGCGTTGTTCTCGGCCAACAGCGTGAGGTGGTAGTAGAGCTTCTGGCCTCCCTCAGTGCTTCCCCCGCTGTCGTCGAGCTTGCCCCGCCGGGCGGGCCGCTCGCTCCTGGTTTCGTGGGCCATGTAGGCCTCGGTGCCGATTACCGGCTTGATCCCCTCGGAGCGGCACGTCTTGTAGAAGTCGACAACCCCGTACATATTGCCGTGGTCGGTCATACCCAGCGCGGGCTGTCCGTCGGCGGCGGCCGCCTCGACCAGCTCGCTCACTCGGGAGGCACCGTCGAGGATGGAGTACTCGGTGTGGACGTGGAGGTGGGTGAAGGAACTGGACACAGCACTCCTGTGGACAATCTGTGGCTGGGTTGTGGAAAACTACAGCTCTGTAGTTTCTGACCATACCAAGACGGGAGAGCCCATGCTCGCCGCCCGAGAATTCCCGCGTTTTCCCTGGTTGTTGAACTTCTAGAGATATGTTCCCGGTGCTTTGTCGTGCGGGAGGCGGTCGGCGCCGGGGGGAAGTTCGGCGCGGATGTTGGCCAGCTGCTGCTGCGCCGACACCTGTTGGGCGAACAGAGCAGCCTGGATGCCTTGGATGAGGCCCTCCAGCCAGCCCACCAGCTGGGCCTTCGCCACCTGGAGCTCGGCTTGGCTGGGAGGGTGGTCTTCGGGGAAGGGCAGGATCAGGCGGTCGAGCTCCTCATTGAGGTCGGGCGACAGCGCGGAGCCCAGCTCCTCGATCGAGGTCTCGTAGATCTCTCTCAGCCGGTCGCGGCTGGATTCGTCGAGGGAGGCATCGCGCACCTCGTCCAAGAGCTGCTTCATCATCGTGCCCACCCTCATGACCTTGGCCGGCTGCTCGATGGCCTCACGGGCCGATGCAAGCCCCGCCGGGTCGCCGTCGACGGGCGGCGTCTCGTGGACGATCTCCGCAGGCTCTGCCGATGCCGGCTGACCGGTGTTTGACATGGCTGGAAACCTACCCTCTGGCCAACTGACCGGTGTCTGACATGGCTGGAAATTTACCCGCCCATCGGCGATTTCGGGCACATCCTCAGGCGCGGGTGCCGAACGCGGCCAGGCAGGGAACCAACATCTCCGCCGATGTCAGCGAGCCATGGCGGCCCAGCAGCTCGAACGTGGGCCGGCCCCCTCCCCCGGTTTGGCTCTGAGGCACGGGCTTGGGCTCCACGAAGGCCACCGGGTCGCAGGGCACCAGGGCCACGTCGCCCATCCGAGAACGGGCCTCCGGGCTCATATGGGGGCCGAACCAGCCCTCGTCCAGCATCTGCTGGCGGTTTACCACCAGGCCATGGCGGCCATAGCGCTCGGCAGCCGCGTCCAGTAGCTCGCCGGCTCTTCCGGGACGGGCGTGGAGCCAGCGGAATCGAGCCTCTCCCGAGGTGACCGCGGTGAGGGCGAGAACGTCGCGGGCCAGCTCCACCTTGTTGTCGCCCACCATGACTTGACCGTGGTCGGACACCACCAGCAGCGCCGCCTCTGGGGGCAGCACGGCCAGGATCTGTGCCACCAGGCGGTCGACTTCTGCGAACTCGGCGTCCAAGTAGGGGCCGAACCCGTACTCGTGAGCAATCCGGTCGGGCCCGTCGTAGTAGGCGTAAACGAGCGGCTCACCCCCCTCCACTAGCTTCTGCACTTCTACGGCGATGGAGCTGGTCAGCTTGTACCCCCTGTGGTCCACCCCGTCGAGATGGGCCCGGGTGAAGCCAGTACCCCGGAATTCGCTGCGGCCCACTGCCGGCACCCGGCGCCCGAAGAAGGCGGGCAGGTTTTGGACCTGCTCGGGAACGAGGGACTTGCGGGCATCAGACGGTTTGGCGCCCGCAGTCCACCGCAGGGCGTTGAGCACCTGCCCCTGGATGTAGATCTGGTAACCGATCAGGCCGTGCTCGCCTGGCGTCGCCCCGGTGACCAGCGACGTCAGGGCCGTGGTAGTAGTGGTCGGGGCCACCGTGGTGATGGGACCTCCCTCCATGGCCGACATCACCGGCGTCAGCTCGGCCCGGTCTTGGAGCTGCTCCCACCCCATCCCATCGATCAGCAACAGCACCACTGCCTTGGCCTCACGGATTGGATCGGGAAGCCACTGGGCGGCATCGGGCGGGCCGAGCAGGGCCGGCACCACATTGCTCAGGCAAGACTCCCTGTAGTCGGGCAGCACCGGAAAGCCGGTGATCCCACCGCTGGCTGCTGGGGTGCTGTGCTGGCTTGGGCTTCCCATCCGGCCTTCAAACTATCGGCTCAACCATGCGGAGAAGATTGAGAAGTAGTGTGATGGCTCGTGAGGGTGTCGACTCGAGGTGACTACGCCAGCCGGGCGCTGCTGTCTCTTGCCCTGCACCCCGACGAGTCCGGTCCCACCTCGGCCCGGGACATTGCCGAGCGCACCGGACTCCCTCAGCCCTATCTGGAGCAGATCCTCCAAGCGCTGAAGGGCGCCGGCCTGGTGCGCTCCAAACGGGGTGCGGGGGGTGGCTACGCCTTGGCCCGACCGGCCTCCGAGATCAAGTTGAGCGAGATAGTGAGCGCGGTGGACGTGCCCATTGTGCTGGGCGACTTCGGCCAGCCCCATAGTGACGGTGCCTGCGATCACGAGGGCCAATGCGTGCTGCTGGCCATCTGGACCCACGTGGGCGACATCATGCACGACCTGCTGAGCGATTACTCCCTGGACGACATTGCCAAAGCGGCACGCGGCCTCCTCCCCTGGCCGGGATCAGACTGACTCAAGTTCGATTGAATCTGGCTACCCGCAGAGAAACCGGTAGAGGCGGGAGAAGTCTTCAGGGGGATCCACCTGAAATCCGAGCTGCTCGCCCGTGTCTGGGTGGGCAAAACCCAGGGTGTGGGCATGAAGGAGGGGGCGGTTGATGCCGGGGGCATCGGGGCCGCCGTATAGGTCGTCACCCAGAACCGAGTGGCCGATGGCAGCCAGGTGAACCCTGATCTGATGGGTGCGCCCGGTTTCCAGTTGCAGCTCCAGGCGGGCAGCGTCGAACAGCACCGACTCTTCAGATGGCTCGGTGGGGGCGGGCATGCGAGCGGTTACCTGGTAGTGGGTGCGGGCCGGCCGGCCGGCGGCGGTCACCGCCATCTTGATGGGATGGCGAGTGGAGCGTCCCACGGGGGCGTCGATCACCCCCCGGTCATCGGCCGGCATCCCGCTCACCAGGGCCACATAGCCCCGATGCACCTCCCGCCGGCCCAGCGCGGCGGTGAGGGCCTCGTAGCTGCGCTGGGTGCGGGCCACCATCAGCAGCCCTGAAGTGCCTCGGTCGAGCCGGTGGACAATGCCGGGGCGCTCCGGCTCTCCCACGCCGGCGATCTCGGGAAATCGGGCCAGCAAGCCGTTAACCATCGTCCCCGCCGCGTGGCCCGATCCAGGATGCACCACCAGATCGGCCGGTTTGCTCACCACGATCACGCATTCATCGGCATGGACCACGTTCAACTCCACCCCGGGATCGGGCCCTGGAGGCGGCTGCCCCATGGCCGGTGTCTCGGAAAGCCAGATCTGGTCCCCCGCCACCAGCCGCTGCGACCGGGTTGCCGCCGGAATGCCGTTGACTTCTACTTTCTGCTGGTCGATCAACCGGGCGGCCTCGGCCCGGCTGCACTCCCAGACCAGCGCCACCACTCGGTCGAGGCGCTCGCCGGTCAACGCGTCGGGAACAACCTCGTCAGTGCCCATCGGGCTCATCGGACTCTCCGAAGCCGCCGGGCTCTCCGGGCTGATCTGGCTCTCCGAAGCCGCCGGGCTCTCCGGGCTGATCTGGCTCTGCGAAGCCGCCGGGCTCTCCGGGCTGATCGGACTCAGCGAACCCACCGGGCCCTCGCTGCTCATCAGCCTCATCAACAGCTTGGGTTTGGCGGTAGCGGGGGGCAATCAGCACCAGGATGATCCCGGCCATCACGATGGCGGAGTCAGCCGCGTTGAACACCGGCCACCACTGGAGATCGATGAAGTCGACCACGGCCCCGCCCAGAAACCCGTCACCGGCCCGTACCGCCCTGTCGGCCAGATTGCCGATGGCGCCGCCCAGCACCATGCCCTGAAGCACCGGCGGCATCGACAGCCGGCGACCCCCCCAACTGGCCCATGCCACCACGATCACAAACAACAGGGCCACCACGGCGATCACGGTGTCCCAGTCTTGGGCCAGGCCGAAGGCGGCTCCGGTGTTGTAAACCAAATTGAGCCGCAGCGTCCACACCAGATCGATGGTCCGGTTTTCCAACGTCTCCAGCGCCCACCACTTGGTTAGCTGGTCGATGGCGACTACTAGCCCAGCCACCCCCAGAAATATCTGGTTGTGGCGACGACGAGACCGGCGATCTTCGTCAATCGAAGCAGCTATCTCAGAATCCACCGGCTTTGTGTTCAACCCGCTCCGCGGCCCACGGAATGGCATTCAGCCGCTGGCGGGGAATCGGCTTGCCCGACACCAGGCAGATGCCATAGGTGCCGCTATCGATCCGGGCCAACGCGGCGTCGATCTGGTCGACGGCCGCTCGGGCGTGAGCACTGAGGGCCAGATCCCGTTCCCGCTCCACCGCCAAGGTGTCTCCCTCACCCGACTCTTCGTCGAATTGGACATCGCCTGGCTCCCGCTCTTCCACCAGGGAATCGGCCTCGGCCTTGAGCCTGGTAGCCGAGGTGATGTAGCGGCTGCGCTCTTCCAAGAGCAGATCGCGCTGCTTGTCTAGATACTTCTTGTCGAACAGCGGCTTCTTGGCCGCGGACTTGGCGGCGGGCTTTTTGGCCGCGGGCTTAGCCGCCGGCTTGCTGGCAGTTTTGGCCGAGGACTTGGCCGCGGGCTTAGCCGCTGGCTTGCTGGCAGTTTTGGCCGAGGACTTGGCGGCGGGCTTTTTGGCCGCAGATTTGGCCGCCGGCTTGCTCGCGGCCGACTTGGCGGTGGTAGCGGCCTTCTTTGCCGGCTTCTTGGCCGGAGGCTTGCGAGCGGTCTTCTTGGCGGTCATTGCAGGCGGGAGTGTAGCCGCCGCCGCCGCCGATTACTGCCAATTGGCCTGAGAACGGCTTAACCCGGATGGCTACCAAATGGCGCAATCGGGTTGAGAGCGGCAAAACGATGTCTGGACCGGGATGGAAACGGGTTACTTTTGTTTTACCAGTATGCCTGGAGGCCCGTTGTCCGAACCGTCTGCCCACTACCCCGAGGTCGACCCCAAGCCCTCCTTCCCCGATATCGAGCGCCGGGTTCTGGACTCGTGGGACACCGATGAGACCTTTGCCCATTCAGTAGAGCGACGGCCCGCGGGCGACCAGGGCGACAACGAATACGTGTTCTACGACGGGCCCCCGTTTGCCAACGGACTCCCCCACCACGGCCACCTGCTCACCGGCTACGTGAAAGACGTGATCCCCCGTTACCAAACCATGCGGGGCCGCCGCGTGGAGCGCCGTTTCGGATGGGATTGCCATGGCCTACCCGCCGAGATGGAGGCCGAGAAAGAGCTCTCGGTTTCCGGTCGAGCAGCCATCACCGCCTATGGCGTCGACCATTTCAACGACTACTGCCGCCAATCGGTGCAGCGCTACACCCAGGAGTGGGAAACCACCGTTACCCGCCAGGGTCGCTGGGTGGACTTCGAGAACGACTACAAGACCATGGACCTGCCCTACATGGAATCTGTCATGTGGGCGTTCAAGACGCTGTGGGACAAGGGCCTCGTTTATGAGGCCTATCGGGTGATGCCCTATTCGTGGGCAGCCGAGACCCCTCTCTCCAACTTTGAGATCCGTTTGGACGATGCCACCCGGCCCCGCCAAGACCCCGCCATCACCGTGGCCTTCGATCTGCGGCCCGAGTCCGGCGACCCTGGGCCGCTGCGCATGCTGGCCTGGACAACCACCCCGTGGACCCTTCCGTCGAACCTGATGCTGGTAGTGGGCCCGGAGATCGAGTACGCCATCGTGGAGCACGACGGCGGCCACGTGGTGTTGGCGGCGGAGACGCTGGCGGCCTACGAGGCCGAGTTGGGCCAAGGCCGGGTGGTGGGCACGGTGGCCGGCGCCGCGTTGATCGGCCGGCGATACCAGCCATTGTTCGACTACTTCGCCCCCTTGGCCGACGACGGCGCCTTCCAGGTGGCGGGCGCCGACTTCGTGGACACCGCCGAGGGAACCGGCGTTGTCCACGCCGCCCCCGGCTTCGGCGAGGACGACCAGCTGGTGGCCGAGGCCAACGGCGTGCCCGTGGTGGCGCCGGTAGACGACCAGGGCCGCTTCACCGAGGAAGTGGCCGACTGGTCAGGGGTGAACGTGTTCGAGGCCAACAGCGGCATCATCGCCCGGCTCAAGGAGCAGGGGCGGATCCTGCGCCAGGCCACCTACGAGCACAACTACCCCCACTGCTGGCGCACCGACGAGCCCATCATCTACCGGGCGCTCAGCTCGTGGTACGTTCGGGTCACCGAGATCAGCCAGCAGATGCTGAAGCTGAACCAGGAGATCAACTGGGTGCCCGGCCATGTGCGCAACGGCCGGTTCGGCACCTGGCTGGAGGGGGCTCGAGACTGGTCGATCAGCCGTAACCGGTTCTGGGGCTCTCCCATCCCTGTGTGGCGCAGCGACAACCCCGAGTATCCCCGAGTCGACGTCTACGGCAGCCTGGATGAGATTGAGCGGGACTTCGGGGTGCGCCCTGTGGACCTGCACCGCCCATTCATCGACGAGCTCACCCGGACCAATCCCGACGACCCCACCGGGCAGTCCACCATGCGGAGGGTACCCGAGGTTCTGGACTGCTGGTTCGAGTCGGGGTCGATGCCTTTCGCCCAGGTTCACTACCCGTTCGAGAACAAGGAGTGGTTCGAGCACCACTTTCCGGCCGACTTCATCGTGGAGTACATCAACCAGACCCGGGGATGGTTCTACACCCTCCATGTGCTGGCCTCCGCCCTGTTCGACCGGCCCGCGTTCAACAACGTGATCTGCCACGGCATCCTGCTCGATGCCAAGGGGCGAAAGCTGTCCAAGAAGCTGAGGAACTACACCGAGCCCGAGGAGATCTTCGCCACCAAAGGGGCCGATGCGCTGCGCTGGTACTTGATGGGCTCACCCATCGTGCGGGGCGGTGATCTCCGCTTGGACGACTCGGGGATCAACGACGTACTGCGCCAGGTGATCATCCCCATCTGGAACGCCTATTACTTCTTCACCCTCTACGCCAACGCCGACGGCGTCCTGGCCAAACCCCGGGCCAACTCCGAGGAGCTCTTGGACCGCTACATCCTGGCCAAGACCCGCCAGTTGACCAAGGCGGTTACCCAGCGCATGGACGCCTATGACCTGCCCGGTGCCGCTGCCGAGTTGGAGGGGTTCATCGACTCCCTCAACAACTGGTACATCCGCCGCAGCCGCGACCGGTTCTGGGCCCCCGCCCGGCCGTCGTCGGCCGACGACAAGCAGGATGCCTACGACACCCTGTTCACCGTGCTCACCACCCTGGCCCGGTTGCTGGCGCCGTTCCTGCCGTTGGTGTCCGAGGAGATCTACCGGGGGCTCACCGGAGAGTCGAGCGTGCATCTGTGCGACTGGCCCGACCCCGCCGAGCTTCCCGCCGACCCCCAGCTCGTGGCGGCCATGGACCGGGTGCGCGACGTGTGCTCCACCGGACTGAGAGTTCGAGAAGACGAGGGGATCCGGGTTCGACAGCCCTTGCCTTCGCTCACCGTGGCCGGCCGAGAGGCCGACACACTGGCGCCGTTCACCGCCCTGATTGCCGACGAGGTCAACGTGAAAGACGTCCGCCTCAGTGACGATCTGGCCGCCTACGGGCAGTTCGTGCTCCGGCCCAACGGCCAGGAACTGGGCCCGCGACTGGGCAAGGACGTGCAGGGCGTGTTCGCCGCCGCCCGGGAAGGCCAGTGGGAACTCGCTTCCGACGGCTCGGTGGCGGTGGCCGGCCACACCCTGTCGGAGGGCGAGTTCGATTTGGCCTTGAACCCGGTGGAGGGCACCACTGCGGCGGCGCTGCGCACCAACGACGCCCTAGTGGCCCTTGACACTGAGGTGAGCGGTGAGCTGGCGGCGGAGGGCATCGCCCGCGACGTGGTCCGGGTGATCCAAGCCGAGCGAAAGAATCAAAACCTGGACGTCACCGATCGGATCATGCTGGCCTTGACCGCGGGGCCCGACATCATCGAGGCAGTCCAGGCCCACCAGACGTATGTGTGCGAGCAAGTGCTGGCCGTCGGCGACCCGGATCTCATTGTTTCGGAGGTGGCCGCGGTATTGGCGAACGAAACCGCGATCGACGCGGGCCGGTTGCAGATCCGCTTAGCGAAAGCCAGCTAGCAAGAACCAGCTAGCAAGAGTCAGCCGTTGTTCTGGTAGTCGGCCTGCTCCATGCGGCGGCGCTCCTCGGCCGACACCTCCACATTGGTGGGGGTCAGCAGGTACACATGGTCGGCCACCCGCTCCATGCGGCCGTCCAGTCCGTAACACAAGCCACTGGAGAAGTCGATGAGCCGGCGGGCCACCTCCCGGCTGCTGTGCTGCAAGTTCACGATTACCGCTTGCCCGCCCCGGAAGCAGTCCGCCACATCCTTGGCGTCGTCGAACGACATCGGGGTGACCACCGACGGCTTGGATGAGGTAGAGGGGATGGGGCGGACGAAGCTGGTCCGAGGTTGCTCAGCGGTCCCTTCGCCCGCCGGATGGTCGCCAGCGGGAACGGGGCGTACCGAACCCGTTTCAGGGCCCATCCGATACTGCTCATCAGGCGTCTGAGACACGAGGCGCATGTCGGATTCCTGCTCGGCATACCCTCCCGGAGCGAACTCCTCCTCGGTTCCGAACCCGAGCCAGAACTTGGTTTTCTGCCACACGGACGACATGGGTTCATCCCCTTTCGGCAGTGGATCACTTGGCCTTTCCGATGGTACAGGAACCAGCCCCCCGTTTCGGGGAGGGTGGCGCAGTAGTTGGAATACGCTCAGCCGGGGCGAGATCCGAACAACGCGGTGCCCACTCGAATCATGGTGGCCCCTTCTTCCACGGCAACCTCCATGTCGGCGGTCATTCCCATCGACAGCTCGGCCAGGCCGAGGTCTTCGGCCTGGGACGCCAGCAGGCGAAAGCCAGGGCGGGCCTCTTCTGGCGGCCCCGGCGCACCAACCGCCATCAGGCCGGCCACTTCCAGACCGGCGTCGCGGCAGTGCTGCACCAGCCCGGCCGTGTCCTCGAAAGCACAACCGCCCCGGCCCCCCGTGCCCGCGATGTCCACCTGCACCAGCACCCGGGCTCCCGGTGCCCGCCGAGCGATCTCCGCGGCCAGCTCGGGGCGGTCCACGCTCTGCCAGAGGTGGACCAAGCTGGCGATCTTGCGGATCTTGTTCCGCTGCAATCGGCCGATGAAGTGCCAGCGGGGTTGAAGCGAGGCGTCAGACTGGTGGCTCAAGTCCTCTGCTTTGGCCAGCAGTTCTTGGGCGTAGTTCTCGCCGACCTCGGCCAGGCCGGCTTCGATGACCGCGGCCACCGCATCGGGGCCGAAGCCCTTGGTCACCGCCACCACCTGTACTTGACCGCCCCCGGCCCGGTACAACCGGTCTCGCAGGGCGCCTAGGCGGTCGGCTACCTCTGCGGCGCTGATCAATTCAATGTCTCAGCTGGCCGGGCTACCGGAGGAAGGAGGGGATGTCGAACTCGTCGTCGACATCAGACGACAACAAGTCGTCGGCGGCGTCGCCGAACACATCGGGCACTCCTGAAGCGCCCGCGTCGTCGGCGGCCGTCATCCGGGTGGCCCGTTCGCCCTCCCACCGGTCGAAACCGGCGGCGATCACGGTGACTCGGATGTGGTCGCCCATCGACTCGTCCACCACGGTGCCGAAAATGATGTTGGCATCGGGGTGGGCAACGCCCTGGACGATCTCTGCGGCCTCGTTCACCTCGAAGATGCCTAGACCGGCACCGCCGGAGATGCTCAGCAGGATCCCGCGAGCGCCTTCGATCGAAGCCTCGAGCAGCGGGCTGGCAATGGCCTTGCGGGCCGCACTCACGGCCTTCCCCTCGCCGGAGGAAATGCCCACGCCCATGAGAGCAGAACCAGCGTCCTGCATCACCATGCGCACATCGGCGAAGTCGGTGTTGATGAGCCCCGGGGTGGTGATGAGCTCGGTGATGCCCTGCACGCCGTGCAGCAACACCTCGTCGGCCTTCTGGAACGCCTCCACCACCGACGTGTGGTCGTCGGAAATGGTGAGGAGTCGATCGTTGGGGATGACGATTTGGGTGTCAACCTTGTCTCTGAGGGCCTGGATGCCGCTTTCGGCCTGAACCGACCGGCGGCGACCTTCGAAGCCGAACGGTCGGGTGACCACCGCGATGGTGAGCGCGCCGAGGCTCTTGGAGATCTCCGCAATGATCGGAGCAGCTCCGGTGCCCGTGCCGCCACCCTCTCCCGCGGTGATGAACACCATGTCGGCGCCGCTGAGCGCCTCTTCAATCTCCTTGCGGTGATCGGTGGCCGCTTGGGCGCCGACCTCCGGGTCGCTGCCCGCGCCCAAACCTCGGGTCAGCTCTCGACCAATGTCGAGCTTGACCTCAGCAGAGCTCATGAGCAGCGCCTGGGCATCGGTATTGACGGCGACGAACTCAACGCCGCGCAGGCCAGCCTCGATCATGCGGTCAACTGCGTTGACACCGCCGCCGCCGACGCCGATGACCTTGATAACCGCTAGATAATTCTGGGGATCAACCATGGTGATTCCTCACTCCAAAAGCCCGAATCTTCACTCTCTACCTTTGGTTGATGTGAACGAAGAGTTGAGGCTTTAGAACCTATTCCTCTAGTTGAGGTGCATCTAGCTTACGAGCAGTCGTCGATTGGGGTCAAGGCGGGAAGTTCCGGGATGCTCAGATCCACGATCTCCACGCAACTCATATCAACCTCGGCCAGTACTCGGGCTAGCGCATCGGCCTTTCCGTGAGGATCGTCTTGGGCGCCCCAGTGGGCCCGTCCTTCACCGGACAGACCCACAACCACCTCCCCATCCATCAGATAAATCGCCCCGATGTCCCTTTGTTGAAGGGGTATGAGCGCCTCGCTCACATCCAACAGAGGCAGGGCCCACCCGTGCAGCCACCCGCCGGGCTGGGGAACCGGGGTGAACTGCACTACCGGCAGAGCACCGCGAACCGGATTTACTTGGAGCACCCTTCCCTCACGGTCGACCAGCGCCCACTCCTCGCCGACGGGAATCTGGGCCACGGCCTGGCGCTCGGTGATGTCGAACGTGACCTTGCCCCCCCACGTCCGGCTGGAACGCACTTGGTCCACCCAAGGCAGCGCAGCGATCGATCTACGGGGGCCAGACAAATTCAAGCCCAACAGCGGTGTCCCCAGCTCGATACCCGCCGCCTCCAAGACTTGGGCAGAGCTGGTGCGCCCGGCGCCTATGACCTCGATCTCGTCGACGTCCATGAGGGGACTCTGGGTGACGCCGTATGCCGCAGCCGCCAACACGGCGATGACCCCGATAGAGATCCACACTCGAAGACGCCGCCGAGTCCGCACGCCGGTGCGCCGGGCCTGGATGCGGGGATCGACCTGGGGCTGAGGGTTCTTTGGCTGGCTCTCGGGCGGGTCGACCCGGGGCTGAGTGCCCTTAGGAGACTCAGCGGGAGGGTCTACTTGAGGCTTAGGGCTCTCCGGCTTGTCTTCCGGCTGGTCCTCGGACCGATCCTGGGGGGGGTTATCAGAGGACACTTCAGCCTGCCTGACCTGCCCATGGACCAGCTTCGAATCCCACAAGACGAGTTTCGGGCCGCAGCGTCACATCGAATTCGGCGAGAACGCGCTCGAACACCTCTCCCATCAGCGCGTGGAGATCATCGGCAGTGCCATTCCGGTCGGCAATGAAGAAGTTGGCGTGCTTGTTTGAAACCGAAGCAGTCCCCACCCGATGCCCCTTGAGTCCGACCGCTTCGATGATACGGCCCGCGCTGTCGCCCGCCGGGTTGGTGAACACCGAGCCTGCGTTCTGCCCTCCCGGCTGGTTCTCGCGCCTCCACGCCACGATCTCGGCGATGGTGGCCTGGGATGACTCCGCATCACCAGCGGCCAGGACCATCTCGGCGCCCAGCACCATGTGGTGTTCGGCCAGCGCAGAACTCCGGTAGCCCAGTTCCAGCCGCTCCGGCGCCCACTGCTCGACGCAGCCGCGCCGCAGGTCTAGGACCTCGGCTTGCACCAGCGTTGCGGCCATGTCTGAGCCATGGCCGCCGGCATTCATGCGGATCGCTCCCCCCAGCGATCCCGGCAACCCCACTGCCCACTCGAATCCCGTCAGCCCTGCGGCCGCGCTTTGGCGGGCCAGCACCGGCAGCCCCGCCGCCGCCCCCGCTTTGAGGTGCAAGCCGTTGACCTCCACCCAGTCGTATCCCGCGCCCAGCCAAATGGCCACCCCGTCGAAACCGGCCTCGGCCACCAACATGTTGGAGCCCTTGCCAACCACCAGCACGTCGGGGCAGTGGACGGCCACCGCTTGGGCCATCGCCGCAACATCAGCATCCACGGGGAACGTCACGCCGACCCGGGCCGCGCCGCCGACGCGATAGGTGGTGTCGGGTCCGATCGGGCGCTCCCGGCTCACCGCCTGCTCCCCCAACACGCCGGCCAAGTCTTGGGCCAGCCGATCCCAGCCAAGCGCGCTCATCGGCGTCCCGCGAGCATCGAGATCACCTGGTCGGGCAGCTTGGTCAGATCACCGGCCCCCAGGGTCAAACACAGATCCTGGGGCCGCAGCACCTCGGCCAATCGGGTGGCGACGTCGTCGAGGCGAGGCACATAGGCAACGTCGCATTCGGGGTGGGCCTCGGCTACTGCCCGCCAGACCAACTCACCCGACACATCGGGAATGGGCATTTCGCCCGCGGAGTAGATGTCGGTGATGATCACCACGTCGGCGGCCTGGAAACTGTGGGCGAATTCCGACCAAAGCTGCGAGGTTCGGGTGTAGCGGTGGGGCTGGAACACGCACACCACCCGGTCCCACCCCCCTTCGGATGCCGTCTTCAGCGAGCAGGCCACCTCGGTGGGCAGGTGGGCATAGTCGTCGATGAACTCGACTCCGGCGGCCTCTCCCCGCGGTTCGAACCGGCGGGTCACACCCCCGAAATCGGCCAACGCGGCCGCGGCATCGGTTCCGTCGGTCCCCAGCTGGCAGGCCATGGCCAGCGCTCCCGTGGCGTTGAGCGCGTTGTGGTCTCCGGGCATGGACACGGTTACCGGGCCGAGCAGATCGCCGCGGAACCACACCTCCCCATCGATGGAGTGCCGGTGGCGCCGCAGGAGTCGCCAGCGGTAGTCGGCCTCGGGGCCGGTTCCGTAGAGAACCCGGGGGCATCCCGCGGAGGCCTTCATGGCGCCGGGGTCGTCGGCGCACACCACCAGCCCATCGGCGGCACCGGCGCAGAACCGGGCGAACTCGGCCTCCAGTTCGCTTACTGGGCGATCGCGGCGCAAATGGTCGGGCTCCACGCTGGTGAGCACCGCCCGGTTAACGCTCAACTCGCCAAATGTCCCGTCGCTCTCGTCGGCCTCCACCACGAACCAAGGGCTCTGCGACCAGCGAGCCCCGATGCTGCCGTCAGACATCACCGCGCCGATGACAAAGCTGGGATCGGCGCCCACTGCCAGCAGCACATGGGACAGCATGGCCGCGGTTGTGGTCTTGCCGTGGGTGCCAGCCACCGCCACCGTGGATCTCAGCGCGGTGATCGCGGTCAGGATCTGCGCCCGGCGATAAACGGGGATACCCGCCTGTGCAGCCGCGACCACCTCGGGATTGTCGTCGCCCACGGCGGTGGACCGGGCCACTAGATCGGCGCCGGAGACCTGGGCCGCGTCGTGACCGACAAAAGCTTCGACCCCGACCTCTCGCAGCCGGTGGAGCACCGGTGAGTCGGCCGAGTCGCTGCCGCTGACCCGACAACCCAACCCCTGCAAAACCACGGCAATAGCCGACATGCCCGCCCCGCCCACTCCTAAGAGATGAATCCGGGTTGTGGGGCACAAATCGACCATGGCCCTATTTTTGCTTCCTCCGGAACCCCTAATGGGGTCTATGGGCATGTTGCTCGAGAAGATCGGCTACCCGGGTGTCGGCATCTCGGCGACCGACACCGGCTGCCTCTCTTCCCATAGCGCCCAGGAGGCCGGGAACCTTCAGCAGATTTTCCACCTCTTCGACCATGCGGGGGCCGTCCATCTCGGCGTCGGGAATCATCACCGCCCCGCCGACGGCAGCCAAGTGGGCGGCGTTGGCCGTCTGGTGATCGCCGGGCGCCCCCGGCAGCGGAACCAGCACCGACGGCAGACCGACAACCGCCAACTCGGCCACGCTCGACGCTCCGGCTCGCCCCACCACCAGATCGGCGGCGGCATACACCGTGGGCATGTCCATCTCGTATTCCACGGCCCGGTATTCCAGCGCCACCTGGGAGAGGTCGGGCCGCAGGTGGGACATCTCCTGCCAATCTCTTCGACCGATCACATGATGTACCGACAAATCTTCCCGTTCGGCCCAGCAGCCAACAGCTTCGAACGCGGCCCGGTTGATTCGAGCCGCGCCCAACGACCCGCTGGCCACCACCACAAGACACCGCCCCTCACCCACCCCAAGGGAGGCTCGGGCCGCCGACCGGTCATCGGCCCGGTTGACTCCCTGGACCTCATCGCGCACCGGATTGCCTGTGAGCACCGCCCGGGGCAGCTTGGTGCCGGGGAATGACACCGCGGCCGCCCGGGCCCAGCGCCCGGCCCAGCGATTGGCCAAACCGGGAACCGCATTCTGCTCGGTTACCACCAACGGGATCCTGAGCAGCGCAGCCGCCAGGGCGCAGGGCACGCTGGCGTAGCCGCCCAGCCCCAGCACAACCGCCGGACGCAAGCGCCGCAGCAGTCTTAGGGCCTGGACCACCGCCCGGGCCAGACCGGCGGCCGACTTGAGGCTCTGCCATGTGAGCTGGCGCCTGATTCCCCGTCCGGGGAGCAGGGTCAACTCGAATCCGGCCGCCGGAACCAGATCTCGCTCCACTCCCCGGGCCGAGCCCACAAAGTGGATGCTCTCGGGGTGGTGGCCGCGCCGAACCAGGGCCCGGGCCACGGCTAGGCCGGGGTGGACATGACCGGCGGTCCCGCCTCCGGCGATCACCGCCCACACCGGCTGAGCGCTTTCGCTCACAGCTCGACGCGGGTCTGGCGGGCGATGTTCAGCAGAATGCCAGTGGCAACCATGCTGGTAAGCAGTGCGGAGCCTCCCACCGACAAGAACGGGAGGGGAACACCGGTGATCGGCAGCACCCCGATCACCGCGGCGATGTTCACAAACGCCTGGGCACCCACCCACACGGTGATGCCCGTGGCCAGAACTTGGCCGAAGCGATCGGGGGTGTGCAGGGCGATCCACATCCCGCACACGACGAAGCCGGTGAAGAGCCCGATGACGAACATCGCTCCCAGCCAGCCCATCTCCTCGGCGAGAACCGCGAAGATGAAGTCGGTTTGGGCCTCGGGCAAAAAGCCCCATTTGATCCGGCTCTCGCCCAGCCCCACCCCGGATGCGCCTCCCGATGCAATGCCCACCCACGATTGGATGGTCTGCCAGCCGGTGTCAAGGGGGTCGGACCACGGGTCGAGCATGGCGGTCAAGCGGTCGCGCCGGTAGCCCGATCCCCAGGCCGCCAAAGCGGCCGCGGCCCCGCTGATCAGCGACCAGCCGGTGAGGGGGAGCAGGGGCACCCCGGCCATGAACAGGGCGGCGAAGGCGATCATCACGATGATCACCGCGGTCCCCAGATTGGGTTGGAGCAGGATGAGCCCGGACATGAGGCTGCACACCACCAGCACCGGGCGGATCGTGGTGCGGGTATTGCGCTCCTTGCCCGCCTTGTCGGCCAGCCACGCGGCGGCGAAGAGGGCCATGGCCAACTTGGCCAGCTCAGAGGGTTGGAAGCTGATCGGCCCGAAGTAGATCCAGCGAGAGGCGCCGTTTGTTGTGGTGCCGATTCCGGGGATCAGCACGGCCACCAGAAGCAGTCCGGTGAAAGCCAAAACGGCTTTGGAGTACTTCTGCCACTGCCGGTAGTCCACCCGCATCACCAACATCAGGGCCAAGAGCGCACCGACGCTCCACACCAGTTGGCGCTGGAAGGTGTACCAGGTGGACTGTCCCACATAGTGATTGGTGACCGACGAAACCGACAGCACCATGACCAACCCGATGGCGTTGAGGGTGATGACCATGCCGAACAGCACGTAGAACGGCATGGTGGCGTGACCCGCCGGCGCCGACCGGAGTGCCGCCACCAACCCCCGTCGGGGGATCTGGGGAGCGAGAGTAGTCATGGTGATCCTCCGATCAGTTCGCGCACCAGCAGGGAGAAATGGTCGCCCCGCTCGGCGTAGGAGCCGTACCAGTCGAATGAGGCACAGCCGGGTGACAGCAGCACCGCGTCACCGCTTAGGGCGATCTCGGCGGCCTGGCCCACCGCATCCTCCATAGATTGTGCGACGGTCACCGGGCAGCGGCCGGCGAACACCTCTTGAACCTCGGCCGCGGCATCCCCAATGGCCACCACTGAGCGCAGACTTTGTGCCACCTCGCCCATCGATTCCAGATCGATCCCCTTGTTTCGTCCCCCGGCAATGAGGACCGCTTTTCTCGCGGACTGCCCCGCGGATTGCGTTACCCACCGGACCTTCTCGCGCTGCGCGTGCCACGCATCGTCCGCGGACTGCCCCGCGGATTGCGTTACCGACCGGACTGCGGCGCACACCGCGTGGGGTGTGGTGGCCTTGGAGTCGTCGAAGAAGCACACCCCGTTGTGCTCGGCCACCAAGACCACCCGATGGGGAAGCCCGGTCCAGGCCAGCAGAGCCTCCCTCACTCCTTGCGGGCTGGCGCCTGCGGCCATGGCCACGGCCGCCGCGGCCAGATGGTTGGAAAGCTCATGGGGAAGGGCTCGGCGCAGCTCTGCGGATTCGGCCAGCTTTTCCGACCCCGCCCACAGGGCTCCCCCGCTCATCTGGAAGTCGCCTTTATCGACCCCAAAAGTCACCACCTGGCCCCGATCAGGGGTATGGGCGACCACCACCGGATCGTCAAGGTTCACCACGGAGATGGATTGCTCGTCGGCCCTGTTCCACACCGCGGCTTTGGCCATGCGATAGCTGGCCAGGGAGGCATGAACGTCGAGGTGATCGGGGGCGAAGTTCAACCACGCGCCCACTGCGGGGCGATAGCACCGGCTTTGGCCCAGTCGGAATGAGGATGCCTCTACAACGAGGACAGCGGGCCGCTCGTCTCGAATGGCCTCCACCAGCGGTGTCTCGGTATTCCCCGCCACTGTGGTTGGCACCCCGGAGGCCTCCAGCATGGCTGCGGCCAGAAGCGTCACCGTGGTCTTCCCGTTGGTGCCGGTAACCGCCAGCGTGGGGCGCGCGTCCCACCGCTGAGCCAAATCGAACTCAGAGATCACGGGTGTTTCCGCTGCCTCGGCGGCACCGAGCGAAGGGTGCGACTCGGGAAGCCCCGGAGTGGGGATCACCACCCGGGCGTCCGCCACCAGCGCCGGCCAGTCTTCGGGAGCAGAGCCCTCGACGAGGTCAACGCCCATCGCCGCGGCCTGGCGGCGAGCCTGATCGTTTGGGGCATCGTCAGCCGCCACCACCGCATGGCCGCGCTCTATCAATTGGGCGCAGACTGCCTGATTGGTCACGGCGAACCCCACCAGAAGTACAGGTGCCGGGCTCAATCTGCCCCTCCGATGGATACGAAGTCGGCGTAGAAGAGCCCGAGGGCTACCGCAGTGGCGAAGCCGGTCATGATCCACAGCCGGATGATCACGGTGGTCTCGGGCCAGCCGCCCAGTTCGAAGTGATGGTGGATCGGGGCCATGCGGAACACTCGGGTGCCGAACACCCGGAAGCTGAACACCTGGATGATCACCGACAGGGTCTCCATCACGAACAAGCCGCCGATGATGGGCAGCAGCAGGTGGGTGTTGGTGGCCAAGGCCAGCGCGGCCATCCCGGTGCCGAGCGACAGCGATCCGGTGTCACCCATGAAGATGCGGGCCGGCGCGGCGTTCCACCACATGAAGCCGGCACTGGCCCCCAACATGGCGGCGGCCAAGATGGCCAGGTCCAGGGCGTGGGGGATGCCGTAGATGTCCTCGTTGCGGAAGGCCCAAAAGCCGATCACCACGAAAGCGGCGTAGGCGAACACCGAAGAGCCGGCGGCCAGGCTGTCTAGCCCGTCGGTCAGGTTCACCGCGTTGCTCGTGCCCAAGATCAACAGCACGGCCCAGAGTCCCCAGCCCCACGGCCCTAGGTCGATGTTCAGGGAGTCGTAGCGGGTGAAGGAGAGCTCGGTGCGGACGTCGGTCAGATGGATCATCAGCAGCGCGTATCCCACCGCCACGATGAGTAGGCCCAGGATCTTGGTGCCCTTTCCGAGACCCAGGTTGCGCTCTCGGGACACCTTGAGCCAGTCGTCGACGAAGCCGACGACGCCCGAGCCGAGAATGGCCAGCATCACGATCAGGCCGGTGCGGGTGAAGATGCCGTTGTAGAGGTCGCTGATGCCGTACCCGGCCAGCGCGCCGACCACAATGGCCACTCCCCCCATGGTGGGAGTGCCCGCCTTGCTGACATGGCCTTGAGGCCCGTCTAGGCGGATGGGCTGGCCTATGGAGTGTCTGCGCAGGAAGGTGATCAAGAAGCGGGTGCCGATCACCGAGACCACGCCGGCGATGGCAACCGCGAACAGGAGGCGGATCATCGGGTGGCCCCCCTGGCCGCCAACAGCTCTCGGGCCACGACCCGGTCGTCGAAGGGAATCACCCGGTCGCCCACCACCTGGGTGGTCTCATGGCCCTTTCCGGCCACCACCATCACATCACCGTCGGATGCGATGTCGAGGCACTGGGCGATGGCCGCCGCCCGGTCGGATTGGGTGGAGACGCCACCGGAGTTCTCGGGCACTCCGCTCAAAATGTCGGTGATGATGGCCTCTGGGTCCTCAAAACGAGGGTTGTCGGAGGTGACGATCACTTGATCGGCCAACTCGGCTGCCACCTTGCCCATCATCGGGCGCTTGCCGGAATCACGATCACCCCCGCAGCCGAACACCACCCGCAGGGATCCTGAGCCGGTCACCAACTCGCGGGCGGCGGCCAGCACCTGGGCCAGGCCATCAGGAGTGTGGGCATAGTCCACCACCACTGTGAACGGACTATCGGACTCGATGGTCTCGAACCGGCCCGGCACCGGGGCCGCCGACTCCAACCCGGCAATCACTTCGGGCACGCTGACATTCAGCATCAGGGCAGTCTCTGCCGCAGCCAAGGCGTTGGCGGCGTTGAAGCGGCCGGTCAGGGACAGGGCGACTTCTTGGCCCTGCCACCGCATGGCCAGGCCCTGCGGCACCACCTCGACCGACAGGTCTGCGGGGTCATAGCCCACGGAGGGGATACGAGGGCCGGCAAACAGACGCCGGCCGTACTCATCGCTTCGGTTAACCACAGCGCAGTCCGACAGTTGGGGTGTGAACAACCGGGCCTTGGCGGCGAAGTACTCCTCGATGGTGCGGTGGTAGTCCAAGTGGTCGGGGGTGAGGTTGGTGAACACCGCGGCGTCGAATCGGATGCCGTCCACCCGGTGTTGAGCCAGCGCGTGGCTCGATACCTCCATCACCACCGCTTGGGTCCCAGCCGATCGCCAACAAGCCAGTTGGTGCTGCAAGTCAACCGACTCCAGGGTGGTCAAGACCCCCGTGAGCGTGCCCAGGATCTCGCTTTGCAGTCCGGCCGCATCCAGCACCGACCTCAGCAGGCTGCAAACCGTGGTCTTGCCATTGGTGCCGGTAACCCCCACCACCGTCATGGAGTGGGACGGGTGGCCGTAGAACTTCGAGCTGATGGGGCCCATGGCTTGGCGCACCGATTTGGTTTGCAGCTGGGGACAGTCCAAATCGAGCCGACGCTCCACCACCAGCCCCGAGGCCCCCCGGGCCAGCGCGTCGGCTGCGAAGTCGTGGCCGTCGTGGTTGGCACCCGGCACGCAGAAGAACAATTCGCCGGGATTGACAGATCGGGAGTCGTGGGCCAACCCGGTGATCTCGGCGTTGCCGCTCTTCTCGATCAGCCCGGGAGCAGCTTCAGCCAGCACCGGCAGCGCCATCGATGGTGCGGTCATGGCCCGTTCTCGGCTCCAGGTGTTGGGGCAGGCTCGGCGGTGGGTCCTGACGTCGGAACTGGCGAAGGCGTTCCCGACGGCTCGGGCTCGGCCACTGGCTGGGGCTCAGTCGCTTCCGTCACCGGCTCGGGCTCGGCCACTGGTTCGGGCTCAGTCGCTTCCGTCACCGGCTCGGGTTCCGTCGGTTCGGCCACGGCCTCGGGCCTGCTGGTTGTTTCTGAGCCGGAATCAGCCTCAGGAACCAGGGTCGGGGCCGGCTGGGGGGTGGGGGCAGGTCCTAACTTGGAACCGACGGTGAAGTAGTTGGCGGGTGGGGCGATGCGGAGGCGTTGGAGGGAGTATTTGGCCAATTCGGCAAACAGCGGGGCGGCCGACTGGCTGGCATAGAAGTTGGTGACCGGCTCGTCGATCACCACAATCATCGAGAGCTGCGGATCCTCGGCGGGATAGAAACCGGCAAACGTGGCCGTGTAGCGGCTGAACCCCTCGTCGTCCTCATAGTTGCCGCCTGACAGCACTTTCTGGCCGGTCCCCGTCTTACCGGCAACGGAGTAGCCCTCAACCTGGGCATTTCGTCCTGTTCCCTCTCGCACAACCGTGACCAACATGTCGGTCATCTGTGAGGCAGTGTGCGCGGAGACCACCCTCACCGGGTCGCCCTGTTCCACTCGGATCGTCTGGCCATCGGCGTCGACGGCCGATTGCACCAGGGTGGGCGGCACCCGCACCCCTCCGTTGGCCAGGGTGTTGTACACCATCAACACCTGCAACGGGGTGGCCAGGATGCCCTGGCCCAGCGCGAAGCTGGCCACGTCGGTGCCGCTCCAGCTCAAGAGTTGCGGGACCAATCCTGACGACTCGCCCCTGAAACCCAGCCCAGTGGGCGTCCCCAGCCCGTACCGGGACATGTAGGCAGCCAGGCGGGTGGAGCCCAGAACCAGAGCCCACTCGACGGTGCCGGTGTTGGACGAACGAGCCAGGATCTCCTCCATGCTGTAGAGCACGGTCCCGTACTCGGTGTGGTCGGTGAACGTCTGATCGTAGAGCTCAAGCCAGTGATTCACTTCGCGCACATGGTTCGGCTCGCCCAGCCCCGTCTCGATCACCCCGGAGAGCGCGACGCTCTTCATCACCGATCCGGGCTCGAATGCCCAGGTCACCGCGCGGTTCTCGCTGAGGGAGACAGGATTTCCCTCTTGATCTCGACCCACCGAGGCCATGGCCAGGATCTCGCCGGTGCCGGGCACCATGATGATGACGGTGCCGCTGGCGGCATTCACCTCTTCAATCTGGTGCTTCAACGCCCGCTCGGCTTCGAACTGCAAGGAGCGGTCGATGGTCAGATACAGGTCGGCCCCCGGCTGCGCGGGTCTGATGTGACGGGCACCGGTGGGGATTGTGCGCCCGTCTTGGCTGCTCTCCAACACCATCTCGCCGGGCACACCGCCCAGCAACTCGTCGTACTGGGATTCGATCCCGCTGATGCCCGTTTGGTCGACGTCCACGGTTCCGACCACGGCCCGGGCCAGGCGGGAACCGGCGGGGTTGAACCGGGCGGACTCCTCCAACCGGAACACTCCCTTGATTTCGAGGGCGGCCACCGCCGTAGCGATGTCGTCGGGCACGGTACGAGCCAGATAGGCGTGCTGGTCGGGCTCGCTCAGAAGCTCGAGCAGATGGGTCCCGTCCATGTTCAGCACGGGGGCAAGAGCAGCCGCAGCGGCGGCTGGATCATCCACCTGGCTGGGGTCGGCCCAGATTGTCCATTGCGGCACCGACAGGGCCAGCGCCACTCCGTTTCGGTCGTAGATCTGGCCCCGGTCCGCGGTCAGCTTGACCGTTCGGGTTCGCTGCTGCTGGCCGTACTCCACAAAGGCGTCAGAGCTGATGAGCTGAAGGTCAGCCAGCCGGATGCCCAGGACCACGGCCACCAAGGCGAACACAACCGCCATGGCCGTACCACGGCGACGCCGCGAGCTCCGCCCGGCAATCTTCTCGGAAGGGCTCACCTCGCTCCACCCTCGTCTGGTTCCAGCGGGGGCAGGTATGTCCGGCCATCGGGCTCCACCATCCCCAACCGGTACAGGGCCTCGGCCACGATGCGGTTGGGGGCTTCGGCCCTGGCCACGTTGAGCTGCAATCGGTCGTTGACGGCTCGAACGTCTTCAATCTGCTGATTGAGGTTGTCCAGAGTGGATTGCCGGTCCACGATCACGGCATGAAGGAAGGCGAGGGCGAACAGGGCGACAACCACGGTAATGGCCGCAGCCCAGCCCAGCACGGGCATCAGCCTGCGTTTCGGCCGCGGCGCCGCCCGGAGGTGTTGGCGGGGCTGGTTGGTCCGGTGGGCCGGGTCGGCCGGCGACGGTTGAGGGCGGTGTTGCGGGGCGACCATTACCCGGCCACCTCACCCTGATCGGCCCCCAGCTTGCAGAACGCCCGATAGCGGGCGCTTGAGGCTCGGGGATTGTCGGCCACCTCCGCAGGGCTGGGCTTGCGACTGCCCCGGGGAACCAACTCGATTGCGGGTGGGGCCTGGGTGTCAGAGCGGGGCAGTCCCAGATAGCGGGACTCATCGGAAAGTCCGGCCCGGCGGCGGAGAACCTGTTTGACGATGCGATCCTCCCCGCTGTGGTAGCTGAGCACCACCCCCCGGCCTTCGGGTGCCATCCGGTTTATGGATGTTTCCAGGGCAGGCTCGATCTGGTTCAGCTCATCGTTTACTGCAATGCGAATGGCCTGAAAGGTCCGCTTGGCCGGGTGGCCTCCCCGGCGGCGGGCGGGAGCGGGAATGGCATCGCGAACCACCTCGGCCAACTCGGTGGTAGACCCGATCGGCCGAGCCGAAGCGATGGCGGCGGCGATGCGGTGGGCGTAGCGCTCATCGCCGTAAGAGCGCAGGATCGTGACCAGTTCGTCTGTTGACCAGGCGTTCACCACTTGGCCGGCCGAGAGTTGCTGGCCGCCGTCCATCCTCATGTCCAGCGGACCGTCGTGGCGATAGCTGAACCCGCGCTCGGGCTGGTCCAGTTGCGGAGAGCTCACCCCGAAGTCGAATAGCGATCCCACTATGCAGGCAACGCCCAGGGAATCCAGAACGTCGCCCAGCTGTCCGAAGCTGGCGTGGTGGATCGTGGCGCCGCGGCCGGCCAAGACGGTGGTGGCGGCCTCGACCGCGGAGGGGTCACGGTCGAGGCCTATTAGCGAGAGGTCAGGGCGGGCGTTCAAGAGCGCCCGAGCGTGACCTCCCCCGCCCACGGTGGCGTCGAGAAAGGCTCCCGACGGGACCGTAGACAGGTGCTCCACCACTTCTGTCACCATGACGGGGTGATGGACGAAACGACGTTCGATCGCTGTCGGTGTCCCCCCGTTCATGATTTTTCACCTCCCTGGCGGCTCAGCAGACTGCTGCGAGAAGGGCCTGTTTTTTGCGCCCGATGGGATCGAACGGCAAGAATGTCGCCCATCGGCAGTCCTCCGCCCGGCGACCGCACTCCGGGATTTCTCCCCGGTTGTGTCAGATGGCAAGCGGGCGGAGTAGGGGCCTTCCATCTCGTCGGACGGAGGACTGCCCATGAGCGCACTCCTGGTCGGCCTACACGGAGGTCACCGACCTTGTTGTCTGTCTGCGAATCCACATCACAACCACCGGTCTACGTCTGCCTCGCCGAGTTCGGCTTGCAGCGACTGCCATTGCTCCGCGTCCCACACCTCGCCGCGGTTGAACACACCGACCAGCACCACGTTCTTGTCCAATCCCAGCACCTCACGCTTGGAGGATGGGAGGTTCAACCGACCTTGGGCATCCACGGTGGCCGGTTCGAGGCTGGAGGAGAATGCCCGCAGTTCGTCGCCCGTGGCCTCTCCGGCCCGAACCGCCGCCTCGAGCCGCTCCAGCGCGCTGCGGGCCTCATCCGCAGTCCAGATGCCGAGGCACTGCCTGTAGATGGCCACGTAGGCCCCTTCAGCCAGCACCGAGCGGAAGACCGGCGGCAACGAGAGCCGGCCCTTGTCGTCCAGGGAACGCGTGTGCTCACCGGTGAGCACGATTCCCCCCATCGGGTCCCGAGTAATTCCCCTTCTCTCCCACTTCGTCCCACACTATCCCTTATTACCCCACTAGCGCAACTCTATGCAGGGAATTTGAGGGCCGGGGTTCCACCGCGCCCGCGTGGAGCCGCAAACGTGAATGAGCGCGGACGCGAACAGAAAGGTTTCTTGGGCCGCTCAATTAGGCAGAGAGGTTTCTTGGGTCGCCTAGCGAGGCAGAGAGGCTAAGAACGCGTTGTGAATGTCATCGGGTTGGGCATCTACCGGCCAGGCGGCCGACGAGAGGGCGCTTCGAAGCTCCTCAGGTGACTCCGCCAGACGAGCAATCAACTCCTCGGGGGACCAGTGGCGATACAAGAGGGTTTGGAATCGTGCGGTGGTCCGGGTGCGGCGCTGGGTGATGCCCACCGCTTTGGCCCCGCCCACCAGCACCTCGCCCGGCCCCCGGCTGGCGAAGCAGGCCAACCGTCCCCAAGGGCCGGGTTCATAGCGGTCGAATACCTCCCCGTGCGTGATGCCCAGCGAGGCCAGAGCCGCCGCCCATGCTTCGCCCAGCCACAGGGGTGCCCGGTTCACATCGTCATCCCAGAGCGGGTCGCTTCGGCCGATCACCACGTCGATCCACACCGAGTGGCCCGGAGCCACCAGCACCGCGCCCCCTCCGCTGCGGCGCCGCACCAACGCAGCGCTTTCGGCAATCGGGCTCGAGGCGGTCTCGTCGGGTTGGGCCGACCCCAGCACCAGAGCGGTGTCGAGGGGCGACATCAGCCAGACTTCCCGATCAGCGCCAGGGTCGGAACTCAGGGCATGCAACTCCCCCACCGTTCCGCTCAGCCGGTGTGCCTTCCACCCCCCTTGGATCGACAGGGGCCCAGTCTTGGTGCTCACCGATCCATGTCGCCGGGCATCCCGCGACAGGCTCAAGCAGTCTGGGCGACGGATTCGGCTGCTGGGTCTAGGTAGGGCAGCCAGTCGGAAGGCACATGGCCCACGGCCGAAGCCACCCAGGCCGAGCGGGGCGGCTCGGCCGGCGGACGCATCAGCCGCATCTGCGTCTCCGAGAGCAGCCGGTCTCGCTTGGCCATGTTGCACCGGCGGCACGCGGCCACCACGTTCTCCCAAGAGTGGGTGCCGCCGCGGCTGCGGGGGCGCACGTGGTCGATGGAGTCGGCGTGGCGGCCGCAGTACTGGCAGCTATAGCCGTCTCGGGCGAACACTCCCCTACGGCTGAGCCCGCCAGTGCGGAAGAAGGGCACTTTGACGTAGTAGCGCAGTCGGACCACCGACGGCACCGGCAGGTCGAGCTGCTCGGAGCGGATTCGCTCTCCGGACTCCAGCACGACTTCGGCCTTCTCGGCCATCACCAGCACGAGAGCGCGCCGGGGCGACACCACACTCAGCGGCTCAAAGGATGCGTTGAGCACCAGCGCCCGGCTCATGGTGGAAACCATAGTGAACCCGCTGGGCTGCTTTACGCGGATTACCCAGAACACACCTCTGGGTTGAATGCCCGCAAGGGGCGGTTCAATTAGGCTTTACCTGGTGGTCTGCTCCCAAGACCTGCACCATTGCAGGTAGGTAACCAGATCGTCGGCACGGGGCTGGGCTTGGGCATCCCCGTACATGATGACCATCCGGAACCTCAAATACGCAGGATCGGGGGCCAGCCTCAACCGCCATCCGAGCCGAATCGCCGTTGTCCAGAGGCTGGGACGCGCGAGCAACTTGGCCAGTGATCGAATCACGGTTCCAGGCTACGTCGTAGCAGTCTTTCCCTCGTGATCTTCCTTCGGCGGCCAGTACGATGGGCGGATGGGAACACTTGCCGTCACCGGTGATCACGACGCCGACCAACTCCTAATCGATAACCCATTCGCCCTGCTGCTGGCCATGATGCTCGACCAGCAGATCCCCATGGAATGGGCCTTCAAGTCGCCCCTGCGGCTGAAAGAGCGCATCCCCGAGAACTTCTCCGCCGCGGGTCTGGCTGAGATGGACCCCGAGAAGGCCGAGGCTGCCTTCAAGGAGAAGCCCGCCCTGCACCGCTTCCCCGGATCAATGGCCCGCCGAGCCCAAGACCTGGCCCGCCACATCGTGGACCACTACGACGGCAACGCCGCCAAGCTGTGGGCCGAAGCCCCCACCGGCCAAGACCTGCTCAAGCGGCTCAAAGCCCTCCCCGGCTACGGCGACGAAAAAGCCAAGATCTTCCTCGCCCTGCTGGCCAAGCGCTTCAACATCACCCCCGAAGGCTGGGAAACCGCCGCTGGCCCATTCTCCGACGCCACCCCCCGCACCGTCGCCGACATAGACAGCCCCGAAGCCTTAGCCGAGGTCAGGGCTTGGAAGAAAGCCCAAAAAGCCAAAGGCAAATCCAAACAGGACTGACCGTCACAACCTTCTCTAAGCTGGCACCGCCCCTATGACCAACCCAGCCGACATCCCAACCCCGCTTCCGTGGGAACAGCGCTCCAAAGGGGTTGGCTCCATGCCCGGGGGGTACACAGGCTACATCCATGCCCTTCGTGAAATCTGCGAGCATGTCATCAGCGAAGGACCTTCTCGAACAGATTTAGTTGGCTGGATCCAAAGCCATTTCAATCTAAGTGGAGGCAGCGCCATCTGGCGCGAGCGCTTCTTGCACAAAGCTGGTGTTCTCGAATCCTCTGCCAACCAGATCAAACTCAGTGAGCACGCAAGCCGCTGGTATCTGGCTTCGGACGACGGAATTCTGATCGGGCTCCTGCACAGCCGACTTCAGTTTCTTGGCGAAATGCTCTCAGAGCTGCGTGAAGGACCTCGAACGCTTGAAGAGTTGCGTCAGGCAGCAAAGAAGTACGACCTAAATTGGGATACGGACAATCAGGGGCACATAAGGCGGGGCTGGTTGGAGTCCGCCAAGCTGGTTGAGGCCGTCGGAGACAATCGATTGGCCATCACAGACGTGGGACGCGACCTGCTGTCCAAGCTGACCGTCCATGCTCCCGGTTCGGATCCAGAACCCCTTCATGCAGAAACGCCTCCTGATCCAACGCCGGACAGCGTCCCCACTTCCGCACCAGAGACCATACCCTCCGCCACCATCGATGCACCAGACGACTCCATAGCAGATCGCAACCTCTCCCCCGCTGAAGCTCTCGCACTCGAAATCCGCGAAGCGGCCACCGACAGCAAGAATCCTGACCGTTTGGAGGTCGCCGTCCGGGATGCGTTTCACTTTCTCGGGTTCAACGCCAAGAAACTTGGCGGCAGCGGCAAGACTGACGTGCTGGCCACAGCACCGTTGGGCAAGAACGACTCCTTCACAGTGGCCATAGACGCCAAAACAGTCGGCTCTGGCTCCCTGGGTGATCACCAGGTGGACTGGGTCACCCTCGAAGAACATCGCAGACAGCACAATGCCGACTATTCAATGCTGGTGGGACCGAACCCCTCTGGCCAACGCCTGATGAGCCGGGCTGTCGACAAGACGGTGTCAGTGCTCTCAACCGAACAACTTGCTGACCTGTGCATCCAGCACGCCGAAACGCCACTGGGCCTCGAGGACTACCGTGCGCTCTTCGAGGCTGGCGGTGCTGTTGACACGACCCCGACCAGCAGGGCGGCCGAGGACTTGGGCCGGCTTCGGGGTCTCGCTATCGAGCTCTGTGAGAAATTGGCTGAGAGGACCGGCACTTTTGGGCCACTTACTGCATCACAACTCATGGTGATGATCGATCAGCCCGACAAGCCCAGTTCCGAGCAGGAAATCCAACAGACACTGGACACTCTTACCAGCCCATTGGTGGGTGCAGTCCAGGGCACGGCTTCAACTGGATATGTCCTTGCCACTGCCCCACGAGTCATTCAACAACGCCTCCAACAGCTTGGCGATCAGATCGCGCGTTGACGTGATCTCGCAGGCTCAGCCTCCTATCAGCGTCTCAGGGCGGGGGCGGGGGGTTGTTGCCAG
>JAJEDQ010000088.1 GCA_022821445.1 Acidimicrobiia bacterium
CATATCGGCGACCCGATGATGGACTTGGCCGCGTGGCGCCAGCGCGACACGGTGCTCGGCTTCGGCAACTTCGCCAAGCTGTACGACCGCTACGGCCAGTTGGCTGGCGAACCGGTGGACTTGGAGGCCATCCAGCGCCACCACTTCATGTTCACCCTCTCCAACCAGCTCCCGTTCAGCGCCGCGCTGCGGGAACCGGCCCCCGACTCCGACCTGATGACCAACCTCCAGTGGTGCTACGAGACCAACCTGTTCGCCACCGAGGCCCTGGCCGAGATCCTCGACGTGGAGCTGCCCGAAGTGGAGATGCCCGATCCCCGGGAGTCCCGGGCCGAGGTGGTGCTCAACCACTTGGTGCGCAACCTGCGCACCGTGCAGGTCGAAGACGAGTACCTGCGCTACAAGCTGCGCACCATGTTCCGCATGGCCCGCCACGCGGCCCGCATCGACGAGATCGGTGACGCCGTCTCGGCAGCCGATCTGGACGACCTCCACGAGTTGCTCGGGCATCGGCCAGCGACATGGCTGGAGGGAGAGGCCGAACTGGAGCAATTCGTGCTGGCCAACGGCGACACCGACCGATACAACGAAGACCTGGTGAAGCTGTTCCACAAGCGCAACCTGCGGGCTCAGATGCTCCTCGGCCCGGCCGGCTCGGCCATGGCCCGCCACCTGCGAATTCAGACCTTCAGCGACTGAGACTTACCCCGACGAAGCTCGGGCGGCGACAGCCGCCGCGCCGACCAGGCCACCGTCGGCGCCCAGAGGGCTGGGGATGATGCGGGTGCCTTGGGAATGGACCAGACGGCAGATCCGGTCGATCTCGGCTTGGGCGGCATCGAAGAAGTCGTCGCCGTAGCCCAGCGCCACTGAGCCGCCGACCACGGCCAAACGCAGATCCAGCAGGTTGGCCACCGAGCCCACGCCCCGGCCCACCAGCGTTCCCACCCGCTGGCGCATCTCTGTCGGCGCGTCGGCGGGGGCGATCCCGTCCAGTAGATCAGCGATGGCGGTGCCCGAGGCCTGGCCCTCCAACAGCCCCACCGCTCCAGCGGCGTCGGCCCGCCCGCCTTCGGCCACGAAGATGTGGCCGATGTGGCCGGCGTTGCCGTCGGCGCCGTCGAGCAGCTTCCCGTTCAACACGATGCCGCCCCCAATCCCGGTGGACACCACCATGGCCAAGTAGTCGTCCTCCCCGACGGCCCCGCCTACCCAACCCTCGGCCAGCGCCAGCGCCTTGGCGTCGTTGTCCACCGCCACCGGCAGGCCGAGAACGTCTGACAGACGGTCCCGCAGAGGAAAGTCCCGCCATACGGCGATGTTGAGGGGGGACAGGAGCCGATGGTTGTCCCGTGACGGTCCGCCGCTGCCCACGCCGCAGGCGCTTACCGGCTGGCCATACTCTTCAAGAACCTCGCGGGCCAACTTCACAACCAGGGCGAACAACGCCTCCTCGTCAGGAGCCTGCGATGGCCCTCGTCGCTGGCCCAGCACCTGTCCGTCGGGGTCAACCACGCCGACGGCTACCTTGGTGCCGCCGATGTCCACGGCCAGCACCGGGCCGTTAAGCACAATCTCCACGGTTTGAGGTTAGGAGACGGAATCCCCTGCTGGTTTGTCCTGGGGATACACAAACCGAATCAACAGAACCGCGGCCACCAGCCCGATGATCTGCATCACGATGAACATGGGGGCCGACGACGGCTCGATGCCGGCAAAGGTGTCCGAGAACATGCGCCCCACGGTCACCGCAGGGTTGGCGAAGCTGGTGGACGACGTGAAGTAGTAGGCCCCGCCGATGTAAGCCGCCACCCCACCAGCCACATATCGGACCCTTCCGGTGCGCACCAGAGCAAAGATCAGAGCCACCAGACCGGCAGTGGCGATCACTTCGCCCAGCCACAGATGGCCGGCCGATCGGTCCATGGTGGACCAGTCCACCGCGTTCAGGTCGAACATCAGGTTGGCCAGCATGGTCCCGACCACCGCACCGGCCACCTGGGCCGCGATGTAGGGGGCGATGTGGCGGCGGGGGAAGTCTCCCAGTGCCCAGTCGGCCAGCGTCACCGCCGGGTTGAAGTGGGCCCCCGACACCGGGCCGAACATCAAGATGATGGCGAACAGCACCGCGGCGGTGGCCGCCGCGTTCTGGAACAGCTGCAACCCCACGTCGGTGGGCGACAGACGCTCGGCCATGATGCCCGACCCCACCACGCCGACCAGCAGCAGAGCCGATCCCACGGCCTCGGCAACCAGCTTCCGAATCAGCACGCGAAAAAGCTAATACGCTCAGCGGCCATGCGGTTCACCGGCGCCAGCGTCTCCCGACGGGAGGATCCGCGCCTTTTGGCCGGCGCCGGGAGATTTGTGGACGACATCGAACAGCCCGGCCTGTTGGAGGCGGCGTTTGTCCGCAGTCCGGTGGCCCACGGGCGGTTGATCGAGGTCGAGGCCGGCAATGCCAGAGCCACCGAGGGTGTGGTGGCGGTTCTCGCCGCTGAGGATCTGGCCGAGTGCTGCTCCCCCATGGGATTGGGAATCACCGGGCCGCTGATCGTGCCCGCCCATCTCCCCATGGCCGACTCCAAGGTGCGCTTCGCCGGCGATCCGGTGGCGGTGGTGATTGCCACCAGCCGGGCCGCCGCAGAAGACGGCGCCGATGCGGTGGAGGTGGACATCGAGCCGCTGCCTCCGGTGACCAGCGCCGCTGCGATGGGCGAACACGCCGCCGCGGTGTGGGATGAAGCTCCCGACAACGTGCTGTGGTCGGGCGGGGAGGTGTGGGGCAACCCCGACGAGGCCTTCGCATCCGCGGCCCATGTCATCTCTGAGACGCTCACCCAGCACCGCCACACCTGCGTCCCCTTGGAGACCCGAGGCGGAGTAGCCCAATACGACCCGTCCACCGGCAGTCTTCGCTACGAGGTCTCCCATCAGAACCCCCATGCGCTGAGGGTGCATTTGGCGGCGATCCTCGGGATGCCCGCCTCCCGGATTCGCATCATTTGCGACAGCATCGGCGGATCGTTCGGCCTCAAGTCCAATCCCACCCGGGAGGATGTGGTGGTGTGCGCTGCCGCCCGGCTGCTGGGCCAGCCGGTGCGGTGGGTGGAGGACCGGGCCGAGAACCTGGTGGCCGGCGGCCACGCCCGCGAGGAGCAGGTGAGGGTGGAGGCCGCGCTCGACGAGAACGGGGTGGTGATCGGTCTGCGCGCCGATCTGGTGATGGACCACGGCGCCTACCCGTTTCTGAATCTGCCGCTGTCGCTGTTCGCCAACATCATCAAGGTGCTGCTGCCCGGCACTCTGCGGGTGCGCCACTACCAGTTCCGGGGGTCGGTGGTGGCCACCAACAAGGCGTCGTTCGTGGCCTATCGGGGGCCATGGGAGATCGAGTGCTGGGTGCGGGAGCGCCTCATGGACCTCATCGCCCGTCGACTCGACCTTGATCCTCTGGAAGTGCGCCGCCGCAACTACATGGGCGACGACCAATTCCCCGGCGCCATGCTCACCGGCCCGACCCTGGACTTCATGACCATCAACCAGACGCTGGAGCGGGCGGTGGAATTGGCCGACTACCAGGGCTTTCGGGACGCCCAGGCGGAGGCCCGATCGGAGGGGCGGTATCTGGGCATCGGCCTGTGTACCTATTTGGAGCCCGGTCCCGGTCCCACCAACTATGGCCAGGCGCTGGGCTTCACCTACGAGCAGCGCTCGATGCAGCGGGCCCGGGTGAAGCTGGAGCCCGACGGCTCAGTGACCGCGTTCACCAGCCAGCAGCCCCACGGCCAGAGTCACGAAACCACTCTTTCCCAGGTGGTGGCCGACGAGCTGGGGGTGCCCATCGACGCCGTGCGGGTGGTGGTCGGCGACACCGACCAGGTGCCGTTCAACATGGTGGGCACCGGCGGGAGCCGGGCGGCCACGCTGGGCGCCGGAGCGGCCCAGGGCGCGGCCCGAATCGTGCGCCACAAGCTACTGGCGGTGGTGGCTGCCCTTTTGGAGGCCAATCCCGACGATCTGGAGATAGTCGACGGGGTGGTGGCCGTGCGGGGATCGCCCAACCGATCCAAGACAGTGGCCGAGGTGGCCCGGCTGTCGTACATGGCCCCATTCACCCTGGACGACGCACTGGGCGACGGGTTCGATGCATCGTTTGATTTCGAGACCCCGGCCGGCGGCTGGACCCAGTCGACCCACGTGTGCTGGGCAGAGCTCGACCCCGGCACCGGCCTGGTGACCGTGCCCCGCTACCTGGTGGTGGAGGACTGCGGGGAGATGATCAACCCCGCGGTGGTGGAAGGGCAGATCCGGGGCGGGGTAGCCCAGGGCATCGGCAGCGTGCTGCTGGAGCGCATCGTCTACGACGACAGCGGCCAGTGCACCACGTCCACGTTCATGGACTACCTGCTGCCCACCGCCGCCGAGGTTCCCCGCATCGACATCGAGCACATAGAGGGGCCCTCGCAGGGCGATGTCCCCTGGCGGGGCGTCGGCGAGGGCGGGGCCATCGGTTCCCCCGCCGCGGTGTGCAACGCCATCGAAGACGCCCTCGCCCCCTGGGGCGTTGAGATCACCGAGCAGCACCTTCCCCCCAGCCGCATCCTGGAGCTCATCGCTCCCACTTCAGAGCCCACAGCAGGCGACCACTAGCGTGGGAGCCGTGAGCGACAGCCCCATTGGCGAGCGGCAACCGATCCGCATAGCCGACATCGATTGGGAGGATTTCACCGACCCCGACGAGCCCGACCGGGAACCGGGGCCGTTCGTGCGCTGGCTGGTGGATCCGGCGTCGGGCAACCGGGTCATGCACGTTAAGTCGTGGGCGGGCCGCAATGCGGCGGCTCATTGGCACCTGTCCGACACGGTGTATCTGGTGACCAAGGGCGAGTTCATAGTGGAGGGCGAGGAGCCCTATCGGGAGGGTGACCTGCGCTGGGTTAGAGGCGGATTCGCCTACGGCCCGGAGCGCTCGGGCCCCGACGGCTGCGAGTACCTGTTCTTCAGCCTCGGCCCCTACGACAAGCTCGACCCCGATGAGCACCCGCCCCCGCTGGGCCGCTGGGACGACCCCTCCACCTGGGTGGAGGGCTACCCCCAAGTCGAGCGGTCCAAGCTGATAGAGAACCCCCGATGAGCCTGACCATCACCCCGCTGGGCGCCCCCCTCGGCGCGGAGGTAGCCGGCTACGACTTCGCCGCCCCTCCGGACTCGGAGACGGCCGCCGAGCTGCTGGCCGCGGTGGACGAACACCTGCTGCTGCTGTTCCGCAACCCCAAGCCGCCCACTCCCGCCCAGGTGACCGACTTTTGCGAGTCGTTCGGCCCGTTGCGGCCCACGCTGGCCGACAAGTCCCGCCTGCCCGGCTTCCCCGGCATCAACCGGGTGTCCAACGTGGACGTCGACGGCGTGGTCGGCACCGGAGGCACCGACGTGGTGACCTTCCACTCCGACCTCAGCTTCACGCCGCCGCTCATCGAGTTCCTGTATCTGGACGCGGTGGCGTTGCCTTCGGAGGGTGGGACCACCAAGTGGTTGAACCTGGTGGCTGCCTACCAAGACCTGGACAGCGAATTCAAAGCCCGCATCGACGAGGTAGGAGTGGTCTATCGGCTGCGCGACGGATTGGACTTCGGCGGCTACTTCAAGGCCACCGACGGCGAGGCACTATTGGCCGACCGCACCTGCATATCTTTGGTGCAGACCAACCCCCGCAACGGCCGCCGCAGCGTGTGGCCCAACACCGGCCCCGATTTCGCCGCCGATGTGGAGGGGCACGATCCCGAAGAGGGCGCGGCCCTCCTGGCCGAATTATTCACACACTGCACCCAAGACCGCTACGTCTACGAGCATCACTGGAGCGTCGGAGAGTCCGTCTTCTGGCTCAACACCCAGACCATGCACCAGCGTGAAGCCTTCCCCCCCGACCAGGTACGAGAGCTCCGCCACGTGAACATCCTGGGCCACACCGACCCCCGCCAAGCCGCCTGAGGGGACAAGGCCCATGACCAATCGCCAGCGCTGGGCCCGTTATGGGGCGTTGGCCGTGGCTTTCGCTCTTGTCGTTGGGATGGCTGGCTCTTCGGCGGGCGGGCAAGCACCCGATGAGCGGGATGCGAGAATCACCGAGCTGGAAATGCTGGTCGCCGACAGAGACACGCTGATCGCGGCCCAAGAGTCGCTGTTGAACGTCTACCGCTGCCGCTTCGCCATCGACACCCAGCTGGTGCCCAATGGCTGCCCCGAACAGGCCCGACCCACTCCAACACCGACCGCCACGCCTTCCCCTACTGCGTCACCAACAGCTACGCCGACAGCGACTGCGTCCCCTACGCCGACAGCCACCCCAACCCCGGCACCGACCACCCTGCCTGACCCGACCATCCCCGCAGGCACTACCGAGGAGCAGTGGGAGCAACTCCGCCAGTGCAATGCCAACGGCAACTACCAGCACGCCAACCCCAACGGAATCAACTTCGGTGCCTACGAGTTCAGACAATCAAGCTGGGACGACCTAGCCCGCCGCCACTACCCCCAACTGATCGGCGTCAATCCCCGGGATGCCTCCCCCGCCGATCAAAACCGCATGGCCTACGCCCTCTACGAGGTGCGGGGTTGGGCACCGTGGCCCAGCTGCGGACCTTCGCCCCAGCCAGAGGACACCACGTCGACGGACCCCACTGAATTGCCCCCGATTCCGACAGGCACCACCCAAGCCCAGTGGGATCATCTCATCCGCTGCGAGTCGGGGGGCAATTACCGGGCCTACAACCCCGCAGGGCCGTACCTGGGCGCCTTCCAATTCAACCAATCCACTTGGAACGGCGTGGCCAGCCGCCACTACCCCCGTCTGCAAGGGGTGGATCCCCGCGACGCCGCCCCCGCCGACCAGCACCGCATGGCCTACGCCCTCTACGAGGAGCGGGGTTGGCAGCCCTGGCCCGCCTGCAGCGCGCCATTCCGGTCGTCCTAACGGTCGCGCTGATGGCCTGCTGTCGCACCGCCAGCACCCGATACCATCGTCCCGCTCGAACAGTTGAGGGAGACCGCGAATGCTAGGCATGAGAATAGGAGCGATGGCCGCCGAAGGCACCGGCGACCCGCCGGTACCGGGGATGAGCGGGCCTCCCGGACTGAATGAGATAACTGAGAACGTTCAGCGGTTCGAGGCGCTGGGGCTGGACACGGCGTGGATCGCCAACATCGAGATCGACGCCGTTACCGCATCGGCAGTGGTGGGCACTGCCACCAGCCGCATTGAGATCGCCACCGGGGTGACCCCCACCCCCATGCGCCACCCCTTCGCGTTGGCCCAGCAGGCCGCCACCGCCCAGGCCGCCTGCGGCGGGCGTTTCACCCTGGGTATCGGCCTGTGCCACCAGGGGATGGTGGAGAACCTGATGGGCCTGTCCTACGCCCGCCCCGCCCGGCAGATGAGGGAATACTTGGAGATCGCCGGCCCCATGCTGCGAGGCGAGGGCATGAACTACGAGGGCGAGATCTACACCACCCGATGGCGGGGCCTGTCGCATGCCCCTCCCACGGAGGTCGTCGTGGCCGCCATGGGGCCGATCATGCTGGGCCACGCCGGTCGTCTGGCCCGCGGCACCTTCGTGTGGGCCACCGGCTTCAATACGCTGGCCGACTACGTGGTGCCCACCATCAGCGCCGCCGCTGAAGCCGCCGAACGGCCCGCCCCAAGGGTGGCAGCCGGATTCCCGATCTCGGTGACCAACGACGCCCAAGCCGGCTATGAGGCTGCGGCCCGCACCTTTGCCCACTACAAGGACATCCCCTCCTACCGGGGCATGCTCGACCGAGAGGGCAAACCCGGTGTGGAGGATCTGGCCATCACCGGCAACGAGACCGCGGTTACCGCCCAGTTGGAGCGGATCCGCGACGCCGGCACAACCGACTTCGTCGCCTTCATCTACGATACCGACGACCAATCCCGAGCCCGCACTGAGGCTCTATTGGGAGAACTGTCCGGAAACAGCTGAGTTCAACTCGACACAAGCAGGGCGATGTAGGGCTCGGGATTGCCGATCCAGCGCAGAGCCCGCAGCTCACCGTCACCGTGCTGGCCGGACAGCGCGGCGAGCAGCTCATCCAAGGTCCCTTCAAGCGTGGCTGCTGGGGGCATCCGGTCGGCCACACCCACGATCCGGGTCTCGTCGCCGAACCGAAGCACCAGCCCCCGCAGTCCAGCGTCGACAATGCGCTGACCCAGGTCGGCGGCCAGCTCCTCGAACTCCGGGCTTACCGCGGCCGTCAAACCGCTGCTCTGTCCCGCAGCTCGGCGGCGGTGGGCAGGTTGAGGCCCAGCATCCGAATGGCGTTGTCCCGGCAGATGGCGTCAACCTCGGGCTGGGTCAGGTGCCCCATCTGCGAGGCCAGCAGCTCTTTGGAGTGCGGCCAGGTGGAGTCGGAGTGGGGATAGTCGGTCTCGGTGGTGATGGTCTCCAGGCCGATGGCGTCGATGTTGGCCAGACCCACCTTGTCGTCGAAGAAGCACACGAACACATGGTCGCGGTAGTAGGTGGACGGCGGCTCGGGCACTTTGTCGGCGACCCCGCCCCAGGCGGCGTTCTCCTTCCACACCACGTCCACCCGGTCCAAGATGTAGGGCAGCCAGCCCATCTGCCCCTCCGAGTAGGCCACTTTGAGGCCGGGGAAGCGCACGAACACCCCCGACATCAGAAAGTCCACCAGCGAGTAGGTGGCGTTGGAGTGGACCAGCGCCGAGCCCACCGCACCGGGTGCGTCGGGCGAGGTGGACACCATTTTCGAGGACGACCCGATGTGCATGCACACCACGGTGGCCGTCTCCTCGCAGGCGGCGAAGAAGGGATCCCAGTACCCGGAGTGGATCGACGGCAGGCCCAGGTTGGGCGGGATCTCCGAGAAGCACACCGCCCGCACCCCTCGCTCGGCGTTGCGCCGGACCTCGGCGGCGGCCAATTGCACATCCCACAACGGGATGAGGCACAGCGGGATCAGCCGCCCGCCGGAGGGGCCGCACCACTCCTCCACCATCCAGTCGTTGTAGGCCTGCACGCACAAAAGGGCCAGGTCCATGTCGGATGCCTCGGCGAAGGCCTGGCCGCAGAACCGGGGGAACGACGGGAAGCACAGCGAGGCATCCACGTGTCCGATGTCCATGTCGCCCAGCCGGGGCTCCACCTGCCAGGCCCCGGGCTGCATCTCCTCGAAGGTGATGCCCACCATCTGGAGCTGATCGCGGGGGAAGGCCACCGCAGAGTGGGTGCGGACCATCGGGTAGTGGAGATCCTCGTAGTACCAATACGAGGTGGGGCGGCCGGTGCCCTCGGTCCACGAGAACACTCCCCCCACATAGGAGATCTCGCACGGAGCGGTCACCACCCGGGGGCCGATGTCGGCATAGCGGGCCGGCAGCCGCGACTGCCACACATGGGGCGGTTCGATGACGTGGTCGTCTACCGAGATGATGGGGGGAATCACCATCCCCGACTCAGAAGTCGACGCAACCATTACTGCACCGAGATGGGGAACATTCCCAAAGCGCCGTCGCCCTCGGGCTCGCTCTGGGTGAACTCCACGTTCAGCCCCTCCAATCCCCGGGTGAACGCCCCGGGACGGTAGCGGGGAGCATAGAAGGGCTCCAACCTCATGTCGGGCAGCCGCCGGGTGAGCTCCTCGAACATGACCTTGAGCTGAAGCCGGGCCAGTGACGCTCCCAAGCAGAAGTGGGTGCCGAAGCCGAAGGAGAGGTGGCTGCGGGCGTCCCGGCGCACATCCAGCGCATCGGGGTTCTCAAATGCCTCGGGGTCGCGGTTGGCCGAGGCGTACATCAACAACACCTGGTCGCCCTCGTTGAGGGTCTTGCCGTGAAGCTCGTGGGTGGCCGTCACCGTGCGGCGCATGTTCAAGATGGGCGACACGTAGCGGATGAACTCCTCCACCGCGGTCTCACCGATCACCTCGGGCTCGTCGATGAGGATCTGGCGCTGGTCGGTACTCTCCATCAGCGCCAGGCAGGTGGTGCCGATCACCGTACGGGTGGTCTCGGCCCCGCCGTCCAGCACGAGCAGCACCTCGTGCATGATGTCGTCGTCGCTCAGCGGCTGGCCGTCCAACTCCTTGTGGCACCACATGGAGATGAGGTCGTCTTGGGGGTCGGCCTTGCGCTTCTGCACCAGCTCGTAGGTGGTACCGGCCCACTCCTCGATGGCCCGGTCTCCCTGCACGGTGTGGTAACCCGGGCCGCCGCCGCCCTGCATGGTGGCCTCCGACCAGTGCATTACCCGGGGCCACATCTCGGCGGGATAGCCCAACCGCTCGCCGATCATGTAGGCCGGCAGCGGGGCGGCCAGGTCGTACACCACGTCGCACCACCCCCGGGGGGCCACCCGGTCGATCAGCTCGGTCACCACCGCCCTGATCTTGTCCTCCTGCCTGCGAACCGCTCGGGGGGTGAACTCCCGGGCCACCAGCATCCGCTGGCGCTGGTGGTCGGGGTCGTCCAGGTTGATCATGGAGTCGGACATCTCGATCTTCGGCCGGCTGCCCGAGGCCGAGCTGTAGAGGTCGGTGTTCTTCTCTACCGCCAGCAAGTCGGCGTGGCGGGACACGCCCCAGATCTCGTTCTTCTCGTCCCAGTACACCGGGTCGTTCTCCCGCAGCCAGGCATAGACCGAGAAGGGGTCTTGGGCGTACATGTACCCGTCCAATAGATCAACGGGCCGGGTCACCTCAGCAGTCGCCATAAGCGGCGATGGTAGTGGGCGGGCTCCGGTCAGTCGGAAGCGGCGATGGCAGTGGGCGCGACTCGATCAGTCGGAAGCGAGGTTCTCGGCCGCGAACTCCCAGTTGATCAAGTGGTCCAAGAACGCCTCCACATAGGCGGCCCGGGCGTTCTGGTAGTCGAGGTAGTAGGCGTGCTCCCACACGTCCACCACCAGCAGCGCCCGTCGGTCGTGCAGCAGGGGCAGATCGGCGTTGGCAGTCTGCACGATGGCCAGTCCGTCGTCGTCGGCCACCAGCCAGGTCCAGCCGGATCCGAACAGGCCCACGGCCGCGTCGGCGAACTGGCGGCGGAACTCGTCGGTGGAGCCGAATGCCTCGTCGATGGCTGCCCGCACCGGCCCCGTTGGGACACCTCCGCCGTCGGGGCCCATCGAATGCCAGTAGAAGGTGTGGTTCCAGATCTGGGCGGCGTTGTTGAAGGTTGCGCCCTCGGCGCCCAAGACCACCGTTTCCAACTCGGCCCCCTCCCACTGGGTGCCCGCGGTCAGCCGGTTCAGGTTGGCCACATACCCGGCGTGGTGGCGCTCGTAGTGGTAGCTGATGGTCTCAGCGCTCACATAGGGTTCGAGCGCGCTTTGGCTGTACGGAAGGGGGGGAAGGTCAAACGCCATATCCGGATAACACGGTATCGGCAAAAAATTCGGGGTTGATAGCCGTATACATCCGAAATGGGTTTTCGTAGACAAAGGCTCGAAAGTCTTCCTCGGTGATAAGCCCCTCCTGCACCAAGCCGTAAGCCTCGTCCATGATCGATTCGATATCGGTCACGTCCCAGTGGCCGATGTCGGAGGAGAAAACCGCGTTGAGCCGCACGCCGCAGGGGTTGGCAGGTCCAAAGGCCACATGCACGCCCCGGTCGTCGGCCTCGCATCCGAAGTAGAGCGACGACGCGAACGACTCGGCGATCTCCTCTTCTGATTCCACCCCGAGCCGGGTCCACTCGTCGGGCTCCTCGGGCGTGCCCCCGTGGATGGGCATCCCGTGGGCGTACGAGGCCAGGTCGTCGCCAAGAGTCGCCCTGAAGTCCTCGCCGTAGCGCTCGAAGTATCCGCCCAGCTCGTCGAGGTCGAGCAGGGCGGGGTCGAAGTTGCGCTGGATGGCGTCCCAGCTGCGCTTCTCCCAATGCTCGATGATGTCGCACAAGAGCTGGGTGCCCCACGACACGCCGCACTCCAAGAACACGAACGGCAGCTCGGGGATGCGGCGGGTGACCCCGCCCAAGAACAGCGTCTTGCACAGCTCGTACATCAGCGCCTGGAACTGGCCGATGTGGTTGGCGGTGTAGCTGGAGACGAAGGTGTGGATGCCGGGGCGGAAGGACAGGCCGCCGTGGAAGGTGGCGGCAAAGCCGAGTTCGACACAGCGGCGCCACACCGGGTCGTAGTCATAGGCCGAGTCCAGGCCATAGCAGTCGAACCAGTGGTGCTGGCCGGGCCACAGCCATCCCGATCGGGTCTGGTGGTCGGGATCGTCGATGGACCGCATCACCCCTTCGGCGAACACCACCACCTTCAGGCCCAGCGCGGCACAGTGCTCCAGCTCGGCGATGGCCTCATCGGGAGTGTGGGCGGGAATGATCCCGGCCATGGCCATGCGGGCGGCGTAGGGGTTGTATACATCGGCGTAGAACTCGTTGAAGGCCCGGCACAAGCCGGTGCGATAGTCGGTGTCTTCCACCGCGCAGCTGGTGAGGGTGTTGGTGGGGTAGAGCACCGAGTAGTCGATGCCGATTTCGGGCATCCGCTCGTAGAGCAGAGCGGGCAGCATGGCGGTGGCCCGGTCCAGCACATTAGCGGTGTGAGTTCCCCACCAGGCCCCCTGCGGCGAGCGGGTCCGACGGCGCTCCTCGAGGCTGCGGGCCATCTGCGCGTTGCGCATGGGGAGACCCTCGGAGAGGTACCGCCCGTACAGGTCGGCACCCAGCACTCGCTCCAGGTGGGGCTGCTGGGCCGCGGTGATCTCCAGCACGTGGCCATCGGCGTCGATCACCGGATGGCCGAATCGGCTCACGGCTGTCTCCGCGTCACGTCAAGCAGCGAGCCGCATCCGATCTTGGTCTACGGGATGCAGACTTCGGGCAGCGGGTGGCGGAACAGGCGAGCCGCGTTCTCGTGGGTGAGTTTGCGGATCACGTCGTCGCTCAAGTGCCCCAGCTTCGACTCCAGGGTGTCCTGGCAATTGGGCCATGTGGAGTCGGCGTGGGGGTAGTCGGTCTCCACCATGGTGTGGTCGAGGTTCATCGCGATCACCGCGTCGATTGACGACGGGTCGTTGATGGTGCAGTAGTAGAAGTTGCGCATCAGCACCTCGTGGGGGCCGATGTCGGTGCCGCCGGGCCACACCCCCCGCCCGTGACCGGAGATCTCGATCTGGTGCTTGAGCCGGTCGTACATGATGGGCACCCAGCCGCAGCCTCCCTCCGACATGGCGATCTTGATGTTGGGATAGCGCACGGGGATGCCCGACCACACCCAATCGGCTGCGGCGGCATAGGCGTGCATTTGGAACATGGTGGCTCCCACTCCAATGGGCGGGCCGCCGGGATCTGTGGGCATGATGTGGCCCGACGACGCCACATGCAGGCAGATCACGGTGTCGGTCTCCTCGCACGCCTGCCACACCGGCGCCCACCAGTCGCTGTGGATCGAAGGCAAGCCGAGGTTGTGGGGTATCTCGGGCAAAGTAACCGCCACAAAGCCCCGCTCCGCGTTGCGGCGTATTTCGGCCGCAGCCAGCTCGGCATCCTTGAGCCAGGTAATGCCCATGGGGATGATGCGCTCTGGATAGGAGCCCCACCACTCCTCGTAGATCCAGTCGTTGAAGGCCCGGGTTACCGCCAAGCCCAACTCGGGATCGGAGCAGTCGGAGTAGACCCGGCCGCAGAAGCCGGTGATCTGGCTGGGGAAGCAGATCGACGCCCAGATGCCGCCCAGGTCCATATCGTGGATCCGGGCCTTGATATCCCAGGATCCCCGACGCATATCGGAGAAGCGGGCCGGCTCCATGGTGAAGTCGTTCCGGTCGGCCCGTCCCACCAGGGCGTTCAGGCCGAGCTGGGCGTAGATCTCGCCGTCGAACTCCCAGTGCTGGCCCCCGTCACCGCGCTCGACCACCTTCGGCGCCCGGTCGGCGAAGCGGGCCGGCACCCGGCCCTCGAACAGCCAGGGAGGCTCCACGAGGTGGTCGTCAACCGAGATGAGCGTGTAGCGGATGCGCTGGGGCTCGGGGTCGGGAAGCAGCCGATCACTGGGCTTCTCGTGGACATCGACGATGGTCATGGTCGAAGCCTACGGTCCTTGAAGCGACCGGCGCTAGAAGCCAGCCCCTCAAAACCTGGATTTCGCGCCAGTAGCCTCGGCTCAGTCCAGGCCAGCCGCCCGGAACGCCCGGCTGAGCAGCGGTGGGACCTCTCCTACGGCAGCCTCCTCCATGTCCTCTTCATCGGCTTCCTCCATAGTGGGAAGCCGGAGGGGGCCAGAAGAGCCCGACGAGTCGGACGCACCATCGTCAATCAATACCAGTTCGGGCTCCGTAGCAGGGGAGCGCGAATCTGCCAGAGTCCATCCCAGTGGAACGACCACTGCATCAGCATGGGCCCGACACAGCGGCACGCCGCCAATGCCACGCTCCTCATGGATGTCCACCAGGTGGGCCGCCAGCTCCCGGGCACCGATCATCAGAATCGCCGAAGCACGTTTGCCGCATGAGACGCGAGCGCAAAACTTCACCGACATACTCAGAAAATACCCCCACAGAACTCACAAATAACGGATACCCCGGTTGCACCATCTTGTGGAACCGCAGCAGATAGGTTGGGAATGGAATCAGGTAATGGGCGAGCCGATGGAATCCGGAGATAGGTGAAGGAATGGAGTCGGGTGCTGTTGATCGGCGTGCGGTGGAGGTTGTGGCCCGCCAATTGGAGCTATGCCGGGCTGCCCCGGGCCGCCCCGCAATTGTGCTGGCCGATGGAGACACCGATCCGGCCCTTCTGAATGCCGTTGTCCATGCCCTCGACAAAATCGGAACTCTCCCGAGGACTGTCTTGACCGACGACCAACCAATGGGCGGAATGGATGCTGACCTGACTCCGCCCGATATCGTCGTCAGCCTCCTCAATTCCCACTCAGACGCGGTGGACGCTCACGCCCCCCCAAACTGCCGGGTGTTGTCGGTGGTGGCCCACAACACCGGCGAGCTGCGAGGAACGGTGCCCCACGTCGGCTTGAGCCGCCGGGTGAGACGGGGCTTGGAGCTTCTTGAAGCCGGACAGCAGCTGCACGTTGGCGACGACCGCGGCACGAACTTGCAAGTGGGCCTCAAGGGCGCACGCCGGTGGATGCATGACGGGATGGCGGCGACCCCGGGCAAGGTTGCCGAGTGGCCTCGGGGGATGATCGGTACGGCTCCGGCGCCGGGAACTGCCAAGGGCACAGTGGTGATGTCTCCGGGCGATATATGGCTCCCGATGGGGTGGTACGCCCGATCGTCGGTGGTGCTGACATTCGAAGGAGGCCGGATGGTGAGCATCGAGGGTCCGCAGAGCGAGACCGATGCCATCCGAGCCCATCTGGCCTCGGTGGGCACTCCTTCGGCCTACCGACTCGACGCGGTGGAGATAGGTCTGTTGTGGGTCGACAGTCCTCGACCACCGGCGCTGTTCGAACCGGGCTTGGCTGAGTCCTTCGGGGTTGCCGACCGCTATGGCCATGTGGTGATCGCGACGGGCGACTACCCCACCGTGGGCATCGCCTGCTGCCTGAGGAGCGCCACGGTGGCGGTCGACGAGGTGGCTGCTGTCCGGTCTGGCCAGCCCCAAAGCGAGCTCGCCCCCGACATCTACGAGCAGGCCGCCCACCGCTTCTCGTTGTAGTGTCCGAGCGCATGGAGATGCGCAGCATTGGGAACTTGTCGGTTTCGGTAATCGGGCTGGGGTGCAACAACTTCGGCATGACCATTGACGCCGATGCCAGCCAGACCGTGGTGGATGCGGCGATTGGCGCCGGGATCAACTACTTCGACACCGCCGACCTGTACGGCCGGGGCAAGTCTGAGGAATTCTTGGGTGCGGCGCTGGGCAGCCGGCGCGACCAAGTGATCGTCGCCACCAAGTTCGGGCACCCCGGTGCCCTGCCCGAGGGGCAAAAGGGCGGCGACCCAGCCTGGATTCGCCAAGCGGTGGAAGCCAGCCTCACCCGGCTCAACACCGACCGCATCGACCACTACCAGCTCCACATGCCCGACACCGAGACCCCTCAGGCCGAGACGCTGGGAGCACTTCAGGAGCTGGTCGACGAGGGGAAGGTGCTGGAGACCGGATGCTCCAACTTCAGCGCTGAGCAAATCGACGAGGCCGCCGGGGCCGCGGCGGAGGTTGAAGCGGGGAACTATGCCAGCGTTCAAAACCACTATTCGGTGCTGACCCGCAACGTGGAGGATGAGGGAGTGATCGATGCCTGTGAGCGCACCGGCATGGCGGTGGTTCCCTACTTCCCCCTGGAGTCTGGATTGCTCACTGGCAAGTACTCGGGGATGACGCCTCCTGAGGGTGCCCGCCTGTCGATGTGGAAGGGCGAGATGCGGGACATGTTCTTGAGCGAGGACAACCTGGCCGCGGTCGACCGGCTCACCAGCTATGCCACCGACCAGGGCCACAGCATCTTGGAACTGGCCATCGGCTGGCTGGCATCCAATCCGGCAGTTTCCACCGTCATCTGCGGCGCTACTAAGCCCTCCCAGGTGGCCTCCAACGTGGCCGCGGCCAACTGGACCATGAGCCCTGCTCAGAGGTCCGAGATCGCAGCGTTGGCCTCATAGTTCGAGAATCAGCTCTCGCACCATCTCGCTCAAGGTAAAGAGGGGGTCGGGGAACGTGATGTCGCCGACCACTTCGATGTAGCCCTTGATGAGGGGTTCGGTGCCGCTGGGGCGCAGGGAAACTCTGCTGCCGTCAGCTAAGTCGAATCGGAGCACGTCAGCGGGGTACAAGCCACTGGCACCCTCTTTGAAGTCGGTGATCTTGGTTACCGCCACGTCTCCGAATCGGCTAGGCAGGTCGGCCCGAACAGCTTCCATGATCTCTGCTCCAGGTCGTCTGCCCAGTTCTACACTCACCTGATCTGTGCGGTGGAGGCCGAACTCGTCCATAAGCTCGGCAAGCCGCTCGATTGGGGTGCGTCCGTCCTCGTAGGCCAGATGTCTGCACATCATGGTGAAATGGACCGCTGCGCTGATGCCGTCTTTGTCCCTCACCCTGTTGTTGCAGGCAAAGCCCAACGCCTCTTCGTAGCCGAACACGAATCTCCAGGGCAGGTGTCCCGGCCGAGACTTGAGGTTGTCAGCTGCCCGGGCTATCCATTTGAAGCCGGTCAGCGTCTCCACATGGGTAGCGCCCCGGGCCTCGGCGATGCGGCCGACCAGTCGGCCCGAGACGATGCTGGAGGCCACCACACGCTCGTCTCCACCTGACTCGACCCTCAATCCCAGAATCCAGTCGCAAAGCAGCGCTCCGATCTCGTCGCCGGTCAATACGCGCCACTCGTTCTCGTAAGCCCACACTACGGCCGCCATCCGGTCAGCGTCGGGGTCGTTGGCTATGGCCAGGGGGGTGTCGATCTGCTCGGCCCGGCGGATGACCTTGGCCAGAGTGTCGTGGTTTTCGGGGTTGGGCGAGACAACGTTGCGGAAGAGGGGGTCGGGCTCGGCTTCGTCTTCCACTACGAAAGGCTCGCCATTTTCCAGCTCGGTCAGCGCGAAATTCACGTAGCGCAGCCCCACGCCTTGAAGAGGGGTGTACGCCAGCGGGTGAAAGGAGTAGAGCCGGGGAACATTGGCCAAGATGGCTGCCATGTATTCCACTTCAACTGAGACCTTTTGCGGCCACTCCGGATCGGAACCTCTATCGGGCAGCTCTCGGGGGGGCAGCGGCTGGGCGGCCATCGCTGCTTCGATGGCCTGGTCGTGGGGCGGGATCACCTGGGCGCCGTCAGCCAGGTACAGCTTGAGACCGTTGTCGCCGACAGGATTGTGACTGGCGGTGACCATTACGCCTGCCGCGCACGTGAGGCGGGTGACGGCGAAGGCTAGGACGGGGGTAGGCGAATTGGGGGGCAGCGTCACGGGCCAGCAGCCAGCCCCGGCCAGAATCTCAGCGATGTCGGCGGCGAAAATGTCGGAGTTCTGGCGAGCGTCGTGGGCGATCACCACCCCGCAACTACCACCGAGCCACTCGGCCAGCGCGGCAGCGAACTGGCGGACTACCACCCGGTTTATGCGGTTGGGACCAGCGCCCATCGGGCCTCGGATTCCGGCAGTGCCGAACCGGAGACGGTCGCCGAAGCGGTCGTCGATCCCGGCTTGGTCGCCCGCGTCAATCAGCTGCCGCAATTCGGCTCGGGTAACTGGATCAGGGTCGGCAGCCAGCCACTCCTCAGGCGTAGGAGCTTGGGGGATCACAGCACTCTGATGACGGTGCTCAGCACCTCGGTGACCCGGCCCTGGGCGGCCTGGCCGGCGTC
>JAJEDQ010000010.1 GCA_022821445.1 Acidimicrobiia bacterium
GGCATCCGGGTCGCCGCGCCCACCATGGCGTCGAGCGGGGGAGGGTCGATCGTGAACCTGGGCTCACCCAGTGCATTCGAGGGCACCGTGGGGATGCCGGCCTACTCCACCTCCAAATGGGGCATCCGGGGGCTCACCCGCACGGCGGCCCTGGAGCTGGCCGACTTGGGCATCCGGGTGAACGCCGTGGTGCCCGGTGCGCTGCGCACCGCTATGACTCGCCGACCGGGATGGGAAGACGAGGACTACGAGCGCCACTACGGGGCCACCGTGCCGCTGCGGCGCATGGCCGAACTCGGAGAGGTGGCCGAACTGGTGATCTGGCTGGCCTCCGACCAGGCCTCTTACTGCACCGGAGGCGACTACGCCGCCGACGGCGGCCTGGGAGCGGGCTCGCCCCCACCGCTTCCTTAGAAGGGCTAGTTCGAGTAGTCGGGGTTGAACTCCACCTGGCCCTCTACCCGGTGGAGCCAGGGGTACAACTCAGTAGGGCGGCGGGCGATGACCGCCAGTTGGTTGCGCTGGCGCTTGAACACGGTGCACAGCACAGCCAGGGCGGGCTTGGCCACCTTCCCGGCCAGACGTCGACGGCGGCCGGTGGCCTCGGCCGTGGGCAGGCGCAGACCGTAGCGGAACTCGATGCGGGGCTCGCCGGTGGGGTCGTAGGACCGCAGGGTCTTGACCACCTCGGCCTCGGTCCAGCGGTACACGTGGTTGGGCACGCTGGTGTTGTCCAGCCCTCCGGTGCGAAACCCCTGGTCGGTGACCGCAGCCAGCTCGTAGGCGTCGGCCATGCCCATCCGTACGGCCAGCCGCATCAGCGCGCTGTCACAGGCTTCGATGGCCACGATTCCCTCCCGGCTCACCCGGTACATCTCCCCCAGCACCCGATGGGGTGAGCGGCAGTGGTGCAGTCCCTCAGAGACGAACACCCAGTAGAAGGAGCGATCCTCGAAAGTCAACGACTGGGCGTCCTGGTACGACCACCGTCCGTCGGGCACCAGCGGGGCGAACGCCTCGTCCAGGTTGGACACCACCACGTCGGTGAATCCCAGAGAAGACAGCAGCTCCCAGTCGTCGGTACCCGCGCACACCGCCAGCAGCCGGGCGTCGGTATCGAGACCCAAGCTGTTCATGGTGGCGGCGGCGAATTTGCGGTCCAGGATCCCTCTCCTGTCTCAGGCGTGGTTAGCCATCGTACGGCGACTACTAGGTTGCTGAGGGTGAAGTTCGGGTTCCCCTTCATCTCGCTGCACCCAGGGGCATGGGTCGAGGTGGCCCAAGCCGCCGACGAGGCCGGGTTCGAGTCGTGCTGGATCGCCGATCATCTGGTGTTCCCCGTCGAGATGGAGGGCTCGCTGGGCGACGTGGAACACCCCAACGTCCCGCCCACCGTGCCGGTATACGACGCCCCGGCCTACCTCTCGTACCTGGCCGGCCAAACCTCCCGCATCAACCTGGGCGTGTACGTTTACCTGGCCGGGCTGCGCCACCCCTTCACCACCGCCCGGGGCTTCGCCACCTTGGACCACGTCAGCAATGGCCGGGCGCTGTTCGGCGTGGGGGCCGGATGGCTGCGCAACGAGTGGACGGCCGCGGGGATGGATCCCCGAACCCGGGGCCGCCGCCTCGACGAGGCCCTGGATGTGTGCGTGCGGCTCTGGACCGAGCCCGAAGTGGAGCACCACGGCGAGTTCTACGACTTCGAGCCGGTGGCGTTCGAGCCCAAGCCGGTACAGCAGCCCCATCCTCCGATCTTGGTGGGCGGGTTGTCGGACGCTGCCCTGCGCCGGGCTGCCCGCTACCAAGGGTGGATGGGCATGGGCGACACCTTCGAGTCGGTGAGGGCAGCCGCCGACCGGCTGGCCGAGCTGGGCACGCCCGACATCGAGATCACCGCCCAGGGCCGATGCGAGACCCTTGATGATCTGCGCCGGTGGGAGGACGCCGGTGCCCACCGTCTGGTGGTCACCCCATGGGAGAGCACCAGCAAGGCGGTTGATTCGCTTCGGCGGTTCGCGGAGCGATTCATCGCCTGACCACCGCTGGTGGGAAATGTGTCAAAAACCCCTGGGGAGGGCGTACAATGGCATTTCTGCGCAAACAACGTCTGACTAGGGATTGCCATGGGTCGAGGATCAGAGAGCTTTCAAAAGCGACAGCGAGAAAAGAACAAGCGCGAGCGGGCTGCGGCCAAGCAGGCCCGCCGTCACGGCAAGCTTGAAGTCCCGTTTGAGGAGGAGGTCGAGGCCCCTTCTTCAAACGGAAAGTCCGAAGCCGAGCTGTATGAGGATTTCCGCCTGTTGAGCGAGAAATACCAGTCCGGGGGAATGGACGAGGAGACCTACGAACAGCGCCGGGCTGAGATCTTCGAGCAGCTCGGCCTTGAGGTCCACTGACCCAAATCGGTTACCCCGCCGAATCAGCGGAAGCTGAGAGGGCGGAAGCTCAGCCAGCAGCGATCAGCCGACTCGTGGGCATGCCAAGCATGCATGACAGCCCTGCCGACTGGAGTCCGCCCGCCCCGCCGGCCACCAGGATCACGAAGTAATCAGGGGAGGGCACGATCGGCACCCGGTCGTTCTCGATGGCCACCCCCAGTTGCTCCAGCACGTCTCTGGTGGGTTGGCGCCTGTACGGAGGGTAGAAGTCCAGCGGCACGCGGGCTTCGGCGAAGAGATGCTCCCGCAGCTCCTGCTTGGTGGGCATAAGGCTGGCCACCATCTCGGCGATCACCGGGCTCATCACCAGCACGGTCGGGAAGGGGTTGGGGGCGTCATGGCCCCCGCACGGCCCGCTGACGGCCAGGCCGTTGGTCACGTGGTGCAGCACCTGGTCGGGCTCGTGGTGCATGTCGGTGATGGGCCACATCCCGTTCACGGCCAGCACCGTCACCACATCCTCGACGGCATCGAACCCCATGTCGACGTGGTAGGGCGGCCACGGGGAGGCCTCCTCGTTCTCGGCCACACACAGCGAGGTGGCCTTGCCGGGCCAGCCCAGCGGCGCCTTGTCCACCTCGCCAGGAGTGGCCCCGCCTATGTTCACCAAAGCGAGACGGAGCGCCCTCCCCACGGTGGCGTTGGTGTGAGCCCCCGGCCCGAAACACCCCGCGCCGAAGTTGAAGCTCAAACGATGCCGGATCGGGCCGTTCACCACCAGCATCGGTCCCACCGGGTTAGTGGTGGTCTGCACCCCGTGGGCGTTCATCTGGGGGTCGCAGAAGGCGTCGATGGCGGCGATCAGCACCGGCATCGCCTCAGGAACGCACCCGGCCATCACTGCGTTGACCGCGATCTTCTCCACCGTGGCCGGGGCGTTCAGCGGGGGCACGTCGCTCACCACATGGTCGGCCGACAGCCCGGAGGCAGCCACCGCGGCGGCCACCCGCTCGGGGGTGGGGGGAACGACCGGCAAACCGTCGGTCATGCCCCGCTCTCGCAGGTAGGCCTCTACCCCGTCGACTCCGCCGTCGACGTCAACCTGCTGAGTCATCTCGCCTTTGTCTGGCTGACTGACATGGCAACCCGCCGGGTCATGCCACTAGCGCGTCCACGATGTCGTAGAGACGGGATGCGATGTCGGCTCTGATGTCATCCTCAGACCACTCGTCGTAGCCCGACGGCAACACGATCAACGGCTGGTTGTCCACCCGCAAGCCCCGGGCGGTGGCCTCAGCCAAGCCTCGGAACTGCTCGGTCACCAAGCCCACCGCCGGAGTTCCCATGGCCTCCAGCGTGCTACTGGCGTGGATACACCACGCCGTGCATGAGCCTCAATTGCCCAATCCGCTGATCACCGCGTCGACCTCTTTGTGGAAGGCCTCCATCTCCTGGCGATACTGTTCGGGATCGGCGCCGTGCATGGGGCCGCTGGCCCGAACCACCACTCCGGCCGCCCCGGCCCGATCCACCAGCTGGCGGGACAGCTCGTCGGCCATGATCGCCATAGACCGCCACATGTCGTTGTCGATGATGCCCACCACCGCGCCGGCCAGCGAGTCCTTGCGGATGGCCAGCGGCTGGGCGGGCTCGTTCACCTCGCCGGTGGGCAACAAGATGGTGGTGGTTTCCATTGAGCTCCTCCCGGTGCTCCACCGGTCGACTCCTCGGGCGACTCGGGTAAGACCTTCCGGTCCACCCTACCCCGTGCCGTATTGTGTCGCGATGCGCACAACGACGCTGCCCCGGCCGCCGGTCATCATGGAACAGTCCCTGGCAGACCCCGATGTGCTGCTGGGCATATTGCAGCGCCAGTCGCCCCATCCTCTGACGCTGGCCGGCGCAGAGTTCGTGGAGAGCCGAGCCGCCTTGCGGGCTGGCGCCCGCACCGGCGATGTCCCGCCGTTCGTCGATGTGGTGGACGGCGAGCCCCGGGTGCCTCCGGTGTTCCGCACCACTTGGGGCGCCGAACACCAGGCCGTGGAGGGGGCCGACACCATCGTCGACAACCCCCGGTTCATCGAAGCCGCCCAAGAGCTCTACGGCGCCGAGGTGGTGCGGCCCTATTTCACCTACGTGAACATCAACGCCCCCAGCGGCCAATATGCCCGCCACACCGACATTCCCTCCTTTCGGGGGGTCGGCCGGGACGAGTACCCCACCTGGCTTCTCAATTGCATGATGCACTCGGGGCGCTTCGACCGCTGGCGGGTGCGGATCGCCACCGCGGTGTGCTGGTACTACGAGGGCGTCGGCGGGGAGTTCACCTACTGGCCCGAGGGTTGGGACGGCGACCTGGTGACAGTGGATCCCACCTACAACTACGGCGTGATGGGAGACAACGACTACATGCCCCATCGGGTTGAATCCATCGGCGCCGAGGCCGAGTACGCCAAGTACGGATTCGACGCCACCATCGCGCTCACCCCCGATCGCCAGTGGATCATCGAAGAGCCCGGCCATGAGCCGGTGTACCATGGGTTCGACGAGGTGCGGGTGTCGCTGTCGTGGAAGGCCTTCGTGTTCGACGATGCCCACGAGGCCGAGGTGTACGACCATCGCCTGGACGACCTCGACCAGGCGACCCTGATTGCCACGCTGGCCGAGGACTGCGCTCAGCGGGGTGTGGCTGTGCCCGACGGGCCCGACGCGCTCACTCGCCCCGAATTCGGAGAGCGGATCAGGGACACCTATTTGTCACCTGAACTACGCTTTTGACCGTTTGTGGCGGGAGGTTCCTCTGCGTTCGCAAGTAATTGGGACATGAGGGGCGCGGCTTGGCGGTGGCTAGCCACTCTTTTCGTGGTCGCACTGTTGGCATCGGCCTGCGGTGGTCACGACGACACCGGCGACGGCGTCTCGCCCCCCGCAACATAGGCACCGTCCCAAGACGGGGAAGACGCTCAAGACGAGGGGCGCAGCGACAGCCGAGACGAGCAGCCCGTAGACCAGGAGAGCCGCGACGGCGACGAGGTGTCCCCTGAGCCCACAGCGGCCCCGACGCTGCCGGACGAGGAGCCGCCCCCATCAGAGCCCGATGAGGTCTATGGCGGCACACTGGTGTTCGCCCTGGAGTCGGAAACCACGGGGGGATGGAACCCGATCACCACGTCGGCGGCTACGTCGGGCCACATCGTGCTGCGGCAGCTCTACGATCCCCTGGTCATCGAGGAAGCCGAGATACAGAGCTTCGAGGCCATAGACGACTTGACCGTGAAGGTAGTCCTGGGGAAGACATTCGTCGATTTCCCCCTCGGTTTCACCAGCGCAGGCGGCTTTCTGGCGTCGCCGGCCATACACGACCTCGGCACCGACAGCCCCCGCAATCCGATCGGCACGGGTCCATTCATGCTGGAGGAGTGGGTTGAGCATGAGGCGACCCGTCTGGTGCGCAATCCGAACTATTGGCGCACCGATGCTGAGGGACGGCAGCTTCCCTACCTCGACGCCATCGAGTTCCGCCCCATCGAAGACGATGAGGGCCGGTACAACACCCTTCGGGCCGGCGATGTGGATGCCAGCGTCGACAACGGGAGCTTGCCAAAGAAGTAAACCGGTCGTTTGCCGAGGGTGCGTACAACATCTGGCTCTACCACTCGCGGTGGTTAGTCGCCGCTCACGACTACGTGAACGGCATCGACAAACTCACGCTCCCCGAGGGGGGAGAGCACCTCAAGATCTTCCTCGGCCGGGTATTCTTGGCCGAGACGTGGCTGGGTGAGAGATAGGGGGCGCACCCTCGCCTCCTGGAGTAACGTTTGACAACTGGTGACAGGGGGTTCGTGACATGACAGTTACTCGTCGGATTTCAAGGCTGGTGCGCTGGCGGTGGCTGGCCCTGCTCTGTGTGCTGGCTCTGGCGGCATCGGCCTGCGGTGGCGGCAACGACGACGATGAGGATGGCGGCGGAGTAGCGGCAGAAGCCACCGCCGCTCCAGAGGCGTCCTCAGGGGACGGAGATGACGCCCCAGCACCCAGCGGGGACGACGGAGACGATGCCCAACCCAGCGCGGACGATGGTGGCGATCAAGATGCAGGTGCTTCAGAGGACACCGCAGAGCCAGAGCCGGCGGCCACCGAAGCCCCCGAAACCGCCTTGGCGCCCCAGTACGGGGGTACCCTGGTCATGGGGCTGGAAGCCGAGACCACCAACGGTTTGAACCCGGTCAATGCCCAGGCCGCGGTGTCGGGCCACATCTTGTTCCGCGCCCTGTACGACACGTTGACCATTGAAGGGGTTGACGGCAGGGCCGTGCCCAACCTGCTGGAGAGCATCAGCCCGAATAACGACTTCACCGAGTGGACCATGGTGCTGCCGTCGGGCATCACCTTCCACGACGGCTCGCCGGCGGACGCCGCGGCGCTGAAGCGGCACTTCGAGGAGCAGCTCTTGGGTACCCTGACCGGCATCTCGGTGCGCTCCTGGGAAATCGAGAGCATCGAAATCGTGGACGACTTGACCGTGAAGATGGTGCTGGCGAAGCCGTTTGCCGCGTTGCCGGAGTATCTGACCAGCCACCTCGGATATTTCGGGGCGCCGTCGATGCACGACTTGGGTGCGGAAGGCGCGGCCCGCAACCCCATCGGCACCGGACCGTTCATGCTGGACGAGTGGATTCCCAACGAGGTGACGCGGATGGTGCGCAACCCCGACTACTGGCGCACCGATGCCGAGGGACGCCAACTTCCCTACCTCGACGCCTTGGAGTTCCGGCCCAACAACGACAGCGATGCCCGGTACGCGGCCCTGAGGTCTGGCGACCTCGATGCCAACGTGGACAACACTGGCATTCGGATTGACGACTACAACGAGCAGTTCAAGACCTTCTGGCAGGGAGAGGCATACGCAGAGTCCACTTACCTGATGTTCAACCACTCGCGGCCTCCATTCGACAACGTGGAGTTCCGCCGGGCGCTGGCGCAATGTACCGACCGTCAGGTGCTCAACACCATCCGCTGGGATGGGCAGGCGCCGGCCACCGGTCCGTTCTCGCCGGGGACGCCCGGCTACCTGGAAGACTCCGGGTTCCCGGGCTTCGACCCCGACGCCGGTAGTGCCGCCATCGCCCGCCTCGGCGTGACCGATGTGGATCTCGGCACCACCACCGACCCGGCCAACCTTCTCACCACCGAGCTTCTGGCCGCCATGTGGGGAGACTGCGGGCTCGATGTGTCAATCACCCAGGTGGACCAGGCGGAGTTGATCACCAACGCGGTGTTAGGGAACTTCACCGCATTCTTGTGGCGCAACCACCCGAGCTTCCATGTGGCCGCGGAGAGGATCTGGTGGCACAGCGAGTTCGGCCAGGGCATTGCGCTGAACTTCGGGCGCATCAACAACCCGGCGATCGACGCCGCGCTGGACGAGTCGTTGACCACCAACGACTTCGACCGTCTCACAGAGCTCGCCGAGGACATAAACCGGGCGTTCGCCGAGGAGGTCCACAACCTCTGGTTCTACTTCTCCAACTGGCTGATTGCCGCTCACGACCATGTACACGGCATAGACAACCTCACCCTTCGCGGGGGGCAGGAGCACGTCAAAGTGCTCGCGGGCAGGGTCTTTCTCACCGAGGCCTGGATCGAGCAGTAGCAGCAGGCACCGGCTAGGAGGGCACGCCAGCTAGCGGGGGGAGACAAGAGTCGGTGCTCCGGTTCATAGGCACGCGCTTGGCGCAGCTGGCGGTGGTGGTGCTGGTGGTGACGCTGCTGTTCTACTGGATGCTGAACCTGCTGCCCGGCAACCCGTGTGTGGCTGCGTTCGGCGGCGCCGCCACCCCGGAGCAGATCGCCGAGTGCGAGCAAGACCGCAATCTGGACGACCCGGTGATCGTGCAATGGGCCAAATGGGGCGGCGACGTTCTCACCGGCGATTTCGGCAAGTCGTACCTCACCGGTCGCACCTTTGGCGAGGCCATCTCCAATGCGCTGCCCCGCACCCTTCTGCTGTTGGCCTATTCCCAAGCGCTTGCTCTGGGCGCGGCCATTCCGCTGGGGTTGTGGTCGGGGTACCGCCAAGACAGCGTGGGCGACAAAGTTGTGAGCGGCGGCGCGTTCGCGCTGCTGTCGTCACCGGTCTTCGTGGTCGGCTTGGTGCTCATCCTGGTTTTCGCGGTGAAGCTGGATTGGTTCGACTTGGGCGGCTATCGGCCGATATCGGAGGGTCTGGTCGCGCATTTCAAGGTGATGTTCCTTCCTGCGGTGACGCTGGCTGTGGGACTGCTGCCCATCTATCTGAGACTGTTGCGGACCGACGTTATCGGCACCTTGCAGGAGGACTTCGTGGGCACCGCCCGAGCCAAGGGCCTGCCAGTCCACCGGGTGCTGCTCACCCATGTGCTGCGCCCCTCGAGCTTCACGCTTTTGACCATTTTCGGCATCCAGGCCGCTCAAGCGTTGAACGGCGCCATCGTGGTGGAGTACTTGTTCGATCTCGACGGAGTTGGATCGCTATTGGTGTCTTGGGTGGCGGCCCGGGAGTACCTGCTGGTGCAGACCCTGGTGGCGCTGATCGCCGCCGTGTTCGTGACCGTGACCGCGCTGGTTGACGTGGTCTACTCCATGCTCGACCCCAGGGTGCGGCGACGATGACCGATCCGTCTGAAACCACCACCGCGGCCATCAAGCCCCGAGTGCCGACAAGATTTCTGCGGATCCCGATCGGGGGCAGATTCAGGGCCACTCTGGTGGATGCCGAATCCAGAGCGGGACCGAGGAGGGGCAAGATCAACATCGCCCTTTGGCTGTCGGTGGGATGGCTCGCCTTGGTGCTGGCCGGCGCGGTGCTGGCGCCTTGGCTGGGATTTCTGGAGGATCCCAACAGGCCTTTGGCCGGGGACCCGGAGCTCGGGCCGTCTTGGTCGCATTGGTTCGGCACCGACCAGCTTGGGCGGGACATGTTCGCCCGGTCGGTGTGGGGCAGCCGCCTCTCCCTTTCCATCGCCGGCCCGGCTGTGGGCATCGGGGTGGTGGTGGGTGGTGTGCTGGGGGTGACGGCCGGCTATTTCGGCAAGTGGATCGACCTCGTTGTCAGCAGCGTGGTGAATGTGGCGCTGGCGCTGCCCGCGCTGGTGTTCGCCCTGTTCATCGTGACGGTGCTGGGCCAGAGCTATGTGAACGTGACCATTGCCGTAACCGTTTTGTCGATCCCGGCCATCGCCCGCATTGCCCGGGCCCAGGCGCTTCGCTTTGCTGCCCGGGAGTTCGTGACGGTGGCCGAGACGATGGGTGCCCGATGGCCTCGGATACTGTTCCGCGACGTACTGCCCAATGTGGTGCCCGCTCTGGCTTCGATCGCCTTTTTGGCCATGGGCATCGTGATCATCGCCGAGGGCAGCCTTTCGTTCATCGGCGTCAGCGTCGGCTCTCCCAGCATCACCTGGGGCAACATCTTGGCCGCGGGCCGGGGACGGCTCGAGGAGTCCCCCCACATCGCGCTGACCACCGGCGGCGTGATGTTCGTCACCCTCATGGCCTTGAACTTTGTGGGTGACGAACTGCTCCGCCGCCTTGACGTGCGCGAGGCCCGGATCTAGTCCGACCCATCAGCCTATTGCTGTTGCTGCTGTTGCTGTTCTCTGGTGCGGGGGGCCTTGGCGGTGCGAAGAAGCGTGGGCCGCGTCATGGTGGACGGCTGGCGGGCCGGGTCCATGCGGCGGATCTCTACTGAGGCGTCCACCTCGGGAGCGCCGGGACCGGAGTAGACGCCCCGCAGCGGCGGAACGTCGTCGTAGTCGCGGCCGTGGCCGATCTTGACGTGCTGGTGGCCCACCGCCAGCCGGTTGGTGGGATCGAGCGGCAGCCAGCCCTGGCCGGGCACGGCGGCCTCGAACCAGGCGTGGGTCTGCACTCTCACCAGATCGCCGTCGATGCTGCCGGTGCGGTCGTTGCTGGAGAACAGGTAGCCCGACACGTACCGGGCCGGAATTCCGATGCTCCGGCACAGGGCCACGGCCAGGTGGGCGAAGTCCTGGCACACGCCTTTCCCTTTGGCCAGAACTTCGGTGATGGGCTCTCCGATTTCGGTTGCTCCGGGCTCATAGACCAGCTGGCTTCCGACGAACTCGCTCAGCTCCGATACTGCTCCCACCACATCGGACCCGTCGGCCTCGACCCGCTCTCGGGCCTGCTGGGCTATGGCCTCGTCCCAATTGGTGTGGCGGGTGGGCCTCAGATACTCGTCGTGCTCATTGAGAAAATCCGGATCGCCCAGTGATTCCATGGCAGGTGCGGCGGAGGGGGCTGGCGGGTCTTGGGTCTCCACTGAGGCTTCGGCGACCACCTCCAGGTCGGCGTGCGATTCGGTGACGCCGAAATGGTCCACTCGGGTGCCCCAGTAGTCGGTGTACGACAGCATCCGGGCCGAGGGTTCCACGGTTATCCGATAGCCCAGAAGCTGTTGGCGCCCGTCGGTGGCCGGGCAGGCCCGCATCTCGTTCTGCGACTCCCGCACCGGGGCGTCGAAGGCGAACCTCGTGCGATAGCAGATGTCCAGCCTCACGACGAGGCTCCTGATTCCTGGCATCCGCCCACCGCGGCATTGAGAGCCAGCAGTGCAGGCCTCATGACGAGGCGCCGGGGCTGATGGCCTGGCTGTGCAGGTCGAAGGTCTCGGCGTTGCGGAAGAAGTGGGTGCTTACCCGGTGGGCCGCCTCCCGCACCCCGGATTCGAGCTCGTTCAGACGGGCGGGCAGGTTGGCCGCCATCGCGTCGAAGTCGGCGTATTCCAGCCCCGACCGGAGCTGGCCCAGCCGGCGCAGGGGCGGGGGGTTGCCGTCTTGGGCCAGGGCCTCCACCTGGGATTCGCTCAATCTCAGGCAGTACAGAACCGACCGGGGGAAGGAGTCGTTGACTAGCAGGAAGCGGGTCACGTCGGCAGCCAGGGGCGACGACTGGGAGGCCCGCTGGTAGGCCTCCAGCGCCGACACCGACCGCAGGGTGAGCGCCATCTCGTCGTACGACGATCCGTCCATGGCGGGGTAGCGGGTTTGGATGAGGCGACACGTCATCAGTGCCCGCTCCAGGTTCTGGCCCAACACCAGGAACCGGTAGGCCTCGCCGCGGGCCATCGACGTCTCGAACACCCCGTTGAGCGTCTGGCAGCTCACCCGGATGAAGTCGAGGGTCTGGAAGGGATCCTGTTCCATGGATGCGGCGAAGTCGTCCTGGCGGAGCCGCAGGTAGAACTGGTTGATCTGCTCCCACAACTCCGAGGGGATCTGGTCTCTCAGGGAGCGGAAGTTCTCCCGGGCGCGGCCGATGCAGAACACCACCGACCCGGCCAGAGCGGGGTGGGCCACCAGCCGGGTGGCGGCCGCCTGCACGTCGATGCCCAAACCGGCCTCGCTGCGCAGCATCGGGGGCGACGGGGTCATTTGCCCCGCCATGGTCTGCACATCCTCATCCGGTGTCGGCACTTCGAGGCGCAGGGTGCGGATCAGATTCTGCATTCGGTTGATCGCCTGGGTCGGAGGCTCCGCCACGGTGCTGAGCAGGGAGGCCCGCACCATGCGGGCGGTGTCCTCGGCCCGCTCCAGGTAGCGGCCGGCCCAGAACATGTCCTCGGCGTGGCGGGCCAGCATCAGCTTGGGGCCGCCTGTTCGAACTGGCCGAGGTCGCCCAGCACCCAGGTGTCTTTTGAGCCGCCGCCTTGGGAGCTGTTGACGATGAGCGATCCCTCCCGCAGGGCCACTCGGGTGAGCCCGCCGGGGATCACCTCCACCTGCTCGCCGCTCAGCACGAAGGGGCGCAGGTCGATGTGGCGGGGGGCGAAGTGATCGCCAGCCCACGCCGGCAGCCGGGACAGGTGTACCACCTCCTGGGCGATCCAATTGCGAGGGTCGTCGAGGATTTTCTGGCGGGCCTCGGCCAGTTCGGCATCGGTGGCTTTGGGGCCGATCACGATGCCGTAGCCCCCCGACTCGGCCACCGGTTTCACCACCAACTGGTCCATTCGCTCCAGCACCTCGGCCCGCTGGTCTTCCTCCCACAGCAAGTAGGTGTCGGCGTTGGGGATGATCGTCTCCTCGCCCAGGTAGTAGCGGATCATGTCGGGCACGTAGGCGTACACCGCCTTGTCGTCGCCCACCCCGTTGCCCACCGAGTTGGCCAGTGACACCGTGCCCGCCCGGGCGGCGGCCATCAGGCCGGGCACCCCCAGGGTGGACTGGGGGTTGAACACCACCGGATCCAAGAAGGCGTCGTCGATGCGGCGGTAGATCACGTCCACCCGCTCCAGTCCCCGGGTGGTGCGCATGGCCAC